>CAYUDB010000162.1:0-6523 GCA_964443405.1 uncultured bacterium
GGTGGAATGACCACCGGCTGATTGAATGTAAACCGGATACTCTTTCATGAGGAATTTGCCTGTGGCATATGTGCCAGTATTCGGTGCAATGTTCACGTTGCCATTGAAGAAAGCTGCGTAATCGTAACCTATGCCCGCATCTCCTGCGAGTGCTGCCCAGTTTCCGCCTGTGTTGTAGAACATGCCGCCGAAACCACCCCAACCAGTGTTTTGAACTCTGCCATATACACCGTAATTGAAGCTACCGAAAGGTTCGGTCGCAGTGCTGCGCGTGCCGCCAAGATAACCGAAATTGCGCGTGTCGCTAACACCCATAACTGCTGCCTCGTCGCCCGAGGCTGTGGTTTTGTATGCGTAAATTGGTGTGGCACTGCCAGATGATAAAACGTGCAGGCGATAGGTGGGTGTTGTGGTATTGATGCCCAGATTTCCCGAAAAATAACCGTTGCCTACAAAATAACCCGCCCAGTTTGTCGTGGCACCCGAAGCTGTGGCATAAATGCCATAATTTGTTGTACTAGCGCCAGTTGCGGTGCCATATAGTGCGTAATTGGCGGTTCCGGTATTGTCGGCGCTGGCATAAACGCCATATTTTGTGCCCAATGATGCGGATGCATTGCCATACACGCCATAAACATTTGCCGAATATGTGCTTGCGTTTGTGGCATAACCGTAAACACCGTAACTGTTGGCGATAGCGTTGACGCTCGCACCGTAAATGCCATAAGAGTCGTTACCCCATTCTGCAGTGGCGTTTATGCCATAATATGTGCCGCCCATGCCACCGCCAGAATAGACTCCCGAATAAGTGAACAATCCATAACCAGTTGAGGTATTTGAACCGGTTACATTGCTATAGATACCTGTATATGTGCCACTGGCGGTGTATGGTAGAGATGCGTAAAATCCGTAATTTTGTGATGCTTCATAAGCACGGATATTGTCGTTGCCGATGACGCGTTTGTAAACACCAGCATCTTCCCATTCTCCGCCGCCTCCAACGCCGTTGAGCAAAGTGCCATCCCAATAGAGATTGCCGCCCGAAGCATAAAGGCGATTGCCGGCTGCGGGTGGGGTCATGTTCTGTATGTTAATGTATCCCGTTGAAGAGAGGTTGCCTGCAAAATAACCAGCCCACAAACCCGATATTGCAACATCGCCTGTAAGTGTGCCGAAAACTGCCGCGCCTGCGTTTGTGCCCATTAGATAACCGTATAAGCCATAATTGTAACCAGTTGAGGCATTGCCCGCATAGCCGTAAACACCGTACGTGCGGCAAGCACTTGTGGCTGTGGAAAAATATGCATCGCCGCGCACGCCATAATGGTAACCGCCCGAAGCAGATGGAGTTGCTAAACCGCGCACGCCGTAAACATGGCTTGTTGCCAGTGCGGCACTTGTTTGTTCGCCAAAAATTGCAACTGAAGAATGCGCAGTGCTCGAATTATATGAAAAAACATTGTAAAGTGCGTTCCCCGAACCATTTACCGCGAGTTTTGATGCGGGAGTAGTTGTGCCAATGCCAACATTGCCAGTGTTATCGATGCGCATGCGTTCGGTGATTGAACCGGGTGTTGTAGGACCTGTGCTGAAAACAAGTGGCATACCGGCGCCAGTCCAAACGTAACCTGCTGTTGTGCCAGTGCCTGTGCCGATGCTCACTGCACCCGAACCTGCGGCGAAAGTTGCCAATAGGTTGAGGTTTTCGGGGCTGCCGACTATTGTAGCGCCTGAGCCGCTAACTTCGAAACGTGCAGTTGGTGTAGTTGTGCCGATGCCGATTTTTGAACCGTCATTATACAAAAAGCTGTTTGATATCCAGCCAGTGCCATTGTGGCGTATGGTTTGACCTGATGTGCCAGATGGCATTGTGCCGCCGTTAAGCAGAACACCGTCCCAATAGAGATTGCCGCCCGAAGCGTAAAGGCGATTGCCGGCTGTGGGTGCGGTCATGTTTTGCAAATTGAGATAGCCTGTTGAAGTTACATTGCCATCGAAATAGCCAGCCCAATGCGGTGCAGTTCCCGTTGAACGGTCAATAGCCCAAAGTGCCGCAACTCGAAATGTATCGGGCGCGCTGCCAGAATATGTGTTTATCGTGCCGGTCAAATCTGCCAAAACACCCGCCACGGCAACTCTGTTGCTGCCTGCGCTCGAGTATGGCGTTAGTGAAGTGCCAGATGCAGTTCCCGACAAACCGTAAGCAGTAGCACCATAAATGGCATCGTAGGTAGCAAGTGAACTAATTGTTACCGAACCATTGCCGCCCGAAGCAGAACCCGATGCATCCCAACAGTTTATTGCGGCACCGGTGAAGTTTGCCATGCCTGTGTATGAGGAATAATTTGCATCTACAGTGCCGTAATAGGCTACACCAGCTCCATCGGCAACTGTGCCTATGGTAGTAATATTTCCGTGCACTACAGCGTCAGAAGCCCACGTGGCAGGGCGCGAGCGCACAACTGTGAGTGTTTCGGTGTCGAGCGAAATGGGGTTGCCCTGAATTCTCCATTGGGCAGTCTGTGGTGTCAAGCCTGCGCCCAAGTTTTGAATGTAGCCCGAACCCGGTGCCACATCAAGTTGAGTGCCGTCCCAATAAAGATGCCCGCCCGATGCGTAAAGACGGTTGCCTGTTGCAGGTGCGGCTATGTTTTGAATGTTCAGATATCCTGTAGAGGCGAGGTTGCCCGAAAAATAACCTGCCCAGTTATTGCCATTGGAGATTTCTACATAACCAAGCGCACCCCAGGTTGTGTTTGGGCTAATTGCTACGTTCGACGAATAGCCCATAACTGCTGCATTGGGACCGAGATTGGTCTCAGATGAGCCGTACACGCCGGCATGTGTTGTGTGCGAACCGTAAACTTTTCCGTACACACCAGCATAAATCCCTGATGGCGCCCATGATGAGCCAGATGCTCCGGGTGTGCTTTGCGATGCAAAGCCGTAGCGTGTGCTTGGAGTGATATTATTTGTTGAGGCATAACCATTTATGAAAAAGTTTGCCACCTGAGCTGAAGCGAATTGGTTTTGAATAAAACTTGTGTTTGAGTAGCCTGAAGATGCAAAACGTGTGCCGTCGTACCAAAGAAACTGGTTTGCAGTGTAAGATGACGCATTCGTTCCGCCATTCGATATCGAAACAGGTGTTGCGAGAGAAAGAGTTATGTCACCCGAAGTGCCGCCTCCAGTAAGCCCGGTGCCTGCAGTGACGGATGTTACATCAGCAGTGGCGCAAGAGTCGGCATAGGCAGCGCGAAAAGAATATGGCGCTGCCGAAAGTGGAACACGTGGCGACAGAACTTCTGACGCCACAACGATTTCAACGTAATATGGCACATCAAATGGCAAATTGAGCGGTGTGATGTTCCCTAGCACCACATCAAAAAGCCCTTTGGTAACTGTAATTGCAGCATGAGATTCTGTCCAGAGCGCACTTCCGCCTGTGGCAGCGTTGAATATGCGAAACTCCATAGCGCGGGTGCCGTCGATAGCAACACCTGTGGCATCGGTTATTTTTGCTTGAAAGTTAACCTTCTTGGGTACCGCTGCGAAGATCAGCGAGCACAACACGAACAAAGACAACACATTTTTCATCCTCATAATTTTCCTCCCCGTTAATATTTCAAAATATCTTAAATTTTGCACCTCTGCGCAAGACTTTTATGCTAAGTGCCGCCTGCCAGTGGGCACCTTTAGAAGCGGCTACGCCGCCGTGCCGTGGGCACTTTTAGAAGCGGCTACGCCGCCGTGCCAGTGGGCACCTTTAGAAGCGGCTACGCCGCGTGCTCTTTGCGTAGATTGGTTGTTATCGTTTTGTAAAGTTAAGGCGCCTGTGGCGCTGACAAAGTGACTGTGGCACGGGAAAAAATTATAGTGAGTCGATGAGGCGGTACATGCCTGTGGCTTCGGCGCAGATTTTGCCCGAAGTGTCGATTATTTTTCCTTGTGCTGTGAAAAATAATCCTTTCGTTTTGAGAAATTCGCCTTCAAAACGATATAATTGCTCGGGATGCACAGGACGGCGGAACTTCACATCGAGAGAGGCAGTGAGGTAATATTTGTTGTGCTTTGCAAAGCCACACCAGCCAATGCCTTCGTCTAAAACCGCGCACACGATGCCGCCGTGAATTATATTCTCATAACCGCAAAATTTTCTGTCGAAATAAAGCTCGGCAAATACGTTCGTTCCATTGGCAAAAAATGTGCAGTTTAAGCCGGCAATGTTTTTTTCGCCGCAAACGAAACATGTGGGGAACTTTGGTATTTGCTCGGGTTCGGACATATTATGCGTATGTGTTTGTTACTTTATTTGTTGCGGGCAACAGGCAGAAAAATCTAAGTGATGGATTCGGAAATATCGTCGCCAGTGTTTGCATCGAGGACGCGGTAGGTGTTTGGGTGAACAGATGGGTCGGCAAAAACCTCGAGATCTACGCCATAAGCTTCACCAAGTTCCTCCAAACGCACGCCTGTATCCGAAACAAGCTCAGCTGCAAGCAATGGGTGGGCGATGAGTATAACAGTTTTTGGCAGCTTATCGACAGATGTTTTTAGCCAACGTTCAAAACTTGCGGCAACAGTGTTCGAGGAGAGTATGCGTCCAACACCTTTGCACATTGGGCATTCGTCGGTTATGCGAGTGATGAGTGATTGTTCGTCGCGTGAACGAGAGAGCACTACCATGCAAAACTCGTTCATTGGCAAAATTTTCATATTCGCACGATCTTTAGCCAATGCCTCGCGGAAAGCATTTTCAACTTTTGCATGGCTCTCGCGTCCGCGCATGTCGATGAAATCGACGACGATGAGTCCTCCCAAATCTCGGAGGCGAAGTTGGCGGGCTATTTCCTCGGCAGCCTCAACATTGACGCGCAAGATCATGTCTTCATATTCGCCTTTACCCGAAGAGCGTGAACTATTTACGTCGATGGATACGAGAGCTTCGGTTTGGTCGATGACTATTTGACCACCACTTGCGAGGCGCACCGAACGACGTGACATTTGTTCGATTTGGTGTTCAATTGCAAAAAGCTTGAAGATTGGATCGGATGACTTGTGAAGTTTTATGCGATCGGAGAGGTGAGGCGCAACTTTCTTTACGTAATCGCGAATTTTTTTGAACTCGTCTTCCGAATCGATGATAAACTCGATAACTTCATCGGAAAGCTGGTCGCGCACAAGCGATGGTATAAGCCCTTCGTCGCGGTAAACTACCGAACCAGGGGGTAAATCTTGCGCGCGCTTTTGAATTTTGTTCCACAGCGCAAGCAGGTTTTTGAGATCGCTTTCGAGAGTTTCGCCGGGCAAGCCGCGTGCTATGGTGCGCACGATTACGCCGAACTGTGGGGGTTTATGCTGAAAAATGATTGCTTTTAAACGTGCACGTTCCGAGCGTTCGGAGATTTTTCGCGAAACACCTATGTGGTTTTCACCCGGCATGAGAACGAGGTAACGTCCGGGTATTGAAAGTTGGGTTGTGCATCTTGCGCCTTTTGGACCGATGGAGTCTTTGTATATTTGCACTATTAGCTCGCGTTTTTTTGCGAGGACTCGGCTAATATTTTCGCTGGCGCTGCGAGATGTGGGTTGAAAAAATTTGCGGTCGCCATCTTCGCTATTTTCGTCGCGGAATGGGTCATTAGGTGCGATGTCGGTGATGTGAAGAAAGGCTCTTTTTCCGGTGCCGATTTCTATGAAAGCTGCGTTGAGAGAATGCACCACATTTTCGACAACACCTTTGTAGATATTGCCGACGATGCGTCTTTCGTCTGCCTGTTCGATGCGCAGTTCGACGAGCTTATCATCTTCGAGTATTGCCACACGTCTTTCGTGTAGTTGAACGTTTACTACTATTCTAAACATTTGTCGGTTCGATTTGTTTGATGATGCCTTAATATATTGACTAATACAACTTTGAAAAAGTCATTTATGCTGCCGTGAGCATTTTGAGTAACTCAATGTAAAACTAAAACTTGCTATTCATGATCGGTGCTTGCGATGAAAGTGATCGAAATTTTTCGTTCGTCGGGCGAAATTTTTGTTATGCGCACTTCGTAACGGGAAAAATCATTGACCGCAGTGCCGAGCTTTTCCGACCATTCTATTATTTTGATGGCACTTTCATCTGCGAGGCACTCGAAAATTTCGGCAGCAGTGGCGTAATCGAGTTCGTGTATGCGATATAGGTCGATGTGAAAAATTGTGAGCTGTGCTTTGTATGTGTGAATAAGAGCAAAGCTCGGGCTTTTTGCACGCTCATAACCAAATGCAGCACAAAGTCCTCGTGTGAAAGTGGTTTTGCCGGCGCCGAGTTCTCCATAGAGGAAAACGTTTTGCCCGGCAGAAAGATTTTGAGCAAACTCGGCGCCAAATTGTTCTGTTTCGAGAGCCGAAGATGTCGTTTTCGACAAACTGAGCATTAGGCTATGCCCAAGAAGCGCTTAAGTGTCTCGAAAGTTGTGAAATCGGCTTTGTTGATGATGATGGCTTCTTCGCAACGGTAGCCTTCGTCGCCCTCGTG
>CAYUDB010000163.1:0-6451 GCA_964443405.1 uncultured bacterium
CAACATCGCGACAAAACATTTTGGAGGATACCATGGCAGCAAGCGACAACTTCATGAATGAGCTTGTATCGCTTTGTAAAAGGCGCGGTTATGTTTTTCAGTCGTCTGAGATTTACGGTGGACTGAACGCGGTTTGGGATTTTGGTCCCATGGGTGTGGAGCTGAAAAACAACATTAAACGCTCGTGGTGGCAACACATGGTGCAGTTTCGCGACGATGTCGAAGGTTTGGATTCGGCAATTTTAATGTCGCCACGCATTTGGGAAGCTTCGGGGCACGTGGAAAATTTCACCGACCCACTTGTCGAGTGCAAAAAATGCCACAAACGTTTTCGCGCCGATGAAATCAAAACCGATAAATGCCCAGCGTGTGGTCTGCCCGAACTTACCGAACCACGCATGTTCAACCTAATGTTCAAAACCTTCATCGGACCCCTCGAAAGCGCCGAAAACGCAATTTTCCTTCGCCCCGAAACTGCGCAAGGCATTTACGTGAATTACCTCAATGTTCAAGTTGCCATGCGCCAAAAGTGCCCGTTTGGAATTGCACAGATCGGCAAGGCATTTCGCAATGAGATTTCGCCCGGCAATTTCATATTCCGTTGTCGCGAATTTGAACAAATGGAGATGCAATTTTTTGTCGATCCGGACGAGGGCGACAAATGGTTCAACTATTGGCGCGAACAGCGTTGGGCTTGGTATTTGGCGCTTGGTTTTACGCCCGAAAAAATTCATTGGCACGAGCACGGACCGACCGAACTTGCACATTACGCACGTGCTGCATACGACATCGAATTCGATTTTCCATTTGGACGCAAAGAACTCGAGGGTGTGCACAATCGCGGCAATTTCGATCTCACACGCCATCAAGAATCTTCGGGGAAAAAACTTGCGCAACGTTTTCCATCACCCGAAGGCGAGATTGAGAAAATACCGTTCATCATCGAAACATCGGGTGGTGTGGACAGGTGCACTTTGGCGGTTTTGGCAGATTCTTACTGCGTGGAACCCGAAGGCAACGACACGCGCACTGTTCTCAAAATGCACCCACAACTTTCGCCAATTAAAGTCGGCGTTTTTCCGTTGGTCAAAAAAGATGGCTTGCCCGAAATTGCGCAAGAAATCGCCCGCGACTTGCGCAAAAGCTTTCCCGTCTTCTACGATGAAAAGGATTCCATCGGGCGCCGTTACCGCCGTCAAGACGAAGCGGGCACACCGTTTTGCGTTACCATCGACGGGCAATCGAAGGAAGATGGCACAGTTACAATTCGCGAGCGCGACACTTTGCAACAAGTGCGCGTAAAAATCGAAGAAATTGCACCAATTATCCGCTCCTACATCGACAATTGGAAGCGCAATGTCGGCATCAACTGCTTCTGACACTTTTATGTAGTTTTTTTAAAATGGTCAAAAACACCAAGTGAAAGCTTGGTGTTTTTTTAACTGCGTATAGTCAAAGTGTCAAAGAGATTTTTTTACTGTTGCATTTTTTTCAAATACAATAACGGCAGTTGTGCGATTTATCTTTGGAGCGCAACTGTTGTGGTTTTTGCTCATCGATATAATATTTTGCTAAACAATAAGTTGCCGGTGAAAAATTGCGAATCACTTGGCAAGTTTTTTTGCGCGATTCTCAATAGCATTGCACGGGAAATATCTTACATGCCACCGCCAAATTTGAGGAATATGCCCGCATTAGCGCCAGAGAAATCGGAGTTTTGGTAGTTGTAAAGCTCAACATCTCCAACAAAACGCCATGACCCGTAAAGACATAGGCGAAAGAAAGTGGTAACATTTAGTTCGGCACCCGCACGCGGTTCGATGAGCCAAAAGTTGTCGTGTCGTGAGTCGTCGTAGAGGTCTTCCATGGGAGTATCGTCGTAGAGGTCGTATTTTTGGTGGAGATTAATGCTGCCAGCGCCAAAAGTGCAGCCGACAAAACCGTGCAAAATAGCGTCGGGCACAATTATAAAATCTAAATCGAGACCACCATAGCCAAATTCTAGCCTATCAAAGGTGTCGAGTGGCACGCCGTGTGCTGGTTTGAGTTTTGTGACCAAGCCGTATCCGCCGCCGCCAATGGCGATTTTGCCATCGATGAGAAATGCGCCGCGACCGCCAAACAAGAGTTCAGCGTTGCCATCTATTGAAGTAGCGCTAGCTTGTGGACCACCATAACCACCAAAGCGCATGTCCTTTGAGCCGAAAAGTGTTTTTGCCTCACCGAAAGCAATGGCATTCAAACAACAAATTGCCAGGATCAACCCAAAAGTCGTTCGCATTTTCACCTCTTTGTCGAATTATTTTCAACGCCCGTCGCGCTTTTGTTAACGAGATGGGCACCAATGGACATCACGCATACATTTTCAAATGACGAGCGTTTGTTGTCAATCACTTTCGCCCGACTGCGAATTTCGGTTTTCTGAGATTGCCGTTGAAATGAAAACATCATTCCACCTACGCCACGATATTGCGTTTGACAGATTGTGGCGCAGGTGGAATAATGACTAAGAAAGTATCTGTGCTAAAGCATAGCATGCTGCGTGTAATTTATTGAAATACAACCAATTGCGTGTTATGCGTCAAAAGCTGCGTACACTTCATCGGGGATGTCGCCATTGGAATAAACTTTTTGCACGTCGTCGTGATCTTCGAGCGCGGAGATTATCTTGAGAAGTTTTTCGGCATCTTTGTTTTCGAGGGCGATTGTGGACTGCGGAACTGCCGCAATTTCTGCGTTTTCGATTGTGTAGCCGCTTTTTTCGAGAGATTCGCGAACTTCATACAGTGCAGAGGGTTGCGTGTAAACCTCGAAATATTCTTCGTCATCAGATTTGAAATCTTCGGCACCCATTTCGAGAGCGGTCTCCATTAGTTTATCTTCATCGATACCGGTGCGTGGCACTGTTATGAGACCTAGTTTGGTGAACATCCACGCAACACAACCCGATTCACCCATATTTCCGCCAAGCTTGGAAAAAAGATGGCGCACTTCGGCAACTGTGCGGTTTTTGTTGTCGGTGAGGGTTTCAACCAAAATTGCAACACCTGCAGGTCCATAACCTTCGTAGGTAATTTCTTCGTATGTAACACCTTCAAGTTCGCCAGTGCCTTTTTTCACTGCACGGTCGATGTTGTCGGAGGGCATGTTTTGGTTGCGTGCAGCCAAAATTGCCGACCTCAAACGCGGATTGAGTTCGGGGTCACCGCCACCAGCGCGTGCTGCTACGGTAATTTCTTTGATGAGCTTTGTAAACGCAGCGCCACGTTTGGCATCGGCTGCGGCTTTTTTGTGTTTGATGGACGACCATTTATTGTGTCCGCTCACTTGAAAACCTCCATTAAATTATGCGCCCAATCTATATTTACATTTATGCGCACGCAACATTTTTTTGCTTTTAATTGCCTCAGATGCTTGCGGAATTGTGACTTCAGTAGCGATGCTTTTGTAATGTTTAACGGTCAATTTTGTCAGGATTACTAACTTGAGAAATGGAGTTGGAAGCATCGTCTTTGAAAATTCGCCAAAAGCAAATGCTAAAGCCGTTTATAAAGGCACGCTCGCTATTTGAGCAGCAGGAGACGATGTTTGTTTGGCGAGTTGCTCAAACGCGCAAAATATACGCCTGTTGGTAAGTTTTGTGTCTGCCAATAAACTTGTGATACACCGGATGGAACTTCTTGTGAGAAAACCTCGCGTCCGAGTATGTCGTGGATGAATAATGTGCTGGGAGAAGTCGAGGTTATCGTTATGGCGCAAGAGGAGTTAAACGGATTTGGTGCTGAGGAAATCGACGTGAGCACAGGCAAGTTTTGGGTGTCGGTTGTGGCAAGTGACACAAAATGCCAACGCACAGCATCGAAAGCTATACGCCTGCCACTTGTGCCTGTGGCATCGCCTAAGTAAACCTTTTCGGTAACCGTGCGCGCAAAGTAAAACGTGCCCAAACTCACCCAAGCATCGGAGTGTGCCGATTGATCAACTGTAACTGTGGTGCTGCCACCAGAATGGTCAACACGATATCGCGCGACGGCAACTGCATCGCTTGCAGGAACATAAACCAAAACTTCCCAATCTCCCGCGTATGGCAAAAGTGGCTTCCACTCACAATCGCATGTGTCGGCTGAGTTTGTTGAATATGTCCACCAGTAATGGTTGAGATAACCACCAATGCCTTCGTGCCAAAAAGTGGCGCTGCCATATTTGTAAAATGTGGCATCACCGTCGTCGATGATTGTGTCGATAGGTGTTCCACGGAAGCCAAAACGCATTGCATCGGTGGCAAGTTTTTGCCCCGCTGTGCCAGTAACATCGCCTATATAAACGTAACTCGCGCCGTCGCAATTGTATGTACCCAAGCTTACCCATGCGTTTGAATATAAACTTTGGTTTACAACAATTGAACTCGTGCCGCCAGTGTGATGAATTTGATAATTTGCAGCAGTTGCCGTTGCGTTGCTGTTTGGAATATAAGTGAAGACTTCGTAGTCACCGGTGCATGGTAAATTTGGTCGCCAAGTGCAATAGTTCTCGTCGGTACCCGAAGCTACAGTTGTGGTGTAAAATGCATGAGCGTTGTATCCGCCAATCCATGCGCGCCAATATTGCGAAGGACCACTCAAGGTAAATCCTGTGGAAAAATCATCGACAATGGTATCGGGTGTTGCATAAGAGAAAGAATGTCGCGCGACAATGAGTTGACTTACACCAAGCTCGGAATAACCGTTATCATAACCGGGCCAATCGTAGTACACACATTCGCCATCTCGGCGCGTGCCCCAACCCGATATGTTTGCATTGCCATAGGGGTCGTTGGCGATGATGGCGTGGTTGTAGAAGTGCCCACGAAAACACTGTATGTGACCGTAACCCAGTGTGCTTGTTGAGGCTACAACCGGATAGCCAGCATCAATTTCGGCTGTGAAAGTAGAGTATGCTGTGCCAGCCTGCCAGCTTGAGAGTAAATGCTGTTGCAGAAAAGTGACCATATATGCCCAAACAGCGCCACCATATTCCCGGCAGATAAAACCGTGCGCGCCCGGCACCCAAGTTTCGCTTGGTGCCACACCCAAAATATCGTATGTGTAACCGTTAAAGGTATATTCTGTAGGCACATACCAGCCAAAATCGTGTGTGTGGACAGTGGGCGAGGAACACGTTATTGTGTGCACAGGCAAAATCGAATATTTTTGCACAGCCATCAAACACGACGACGGTCCACAGCTCCAACCACCGGGGAACCAATCGGGGGTGTCCCATTTTTGGTGCATGTATGGCACCCATATGTCCATTTTTGCGGCAGTTGCGGCAGTGTTTGTGCAAACTTGCGGACATTTCGTGCCTTCGATAACTAGTGTGCGATTTTCCAATTTTTTCTCGGTGCGGTTGAAGGCGCATTTATATACATCGCCATGCGGCAAGGTTGAGAAAGCGGCATTTATGCCATCTGCGCATATGTGAAAATGGTTTTCGTGAAAGTTTGCGGTATTTGTTAGCATATGCAAAACACCATCGTCATCGATGAATGCAACTTCCGAAAATTGCACATCGGGCACGCACGAGTGTGAGATTTTTACAAAAAAGCCATCACCGATTGCGTCTGGGCAGATATTGCTTGCATTTTCATAAAATTTTTCCACACGATTGTGAACATCGAGTATCAAAACGCCGTCAGCGCCTTCGATGGCGATTTTGTTTCCATTTGCCGAAAAAAATGGTTTGTTGCCGGCACTATTTGCGATAATTGTGTGATAACCAGTTGTAATATCGACGATTACGATATTTGCATCGTCATCGGAAAAGCAAAAATGACTTGTGCCATCGCTTGAAATGTGTTGTGCACGGCAGTTGTTTTCTAGTTCATCGACAACAGTTGTGCCATCAAGCACCAGAAATTTATCGTCGCGTGGCACAATCAAAAACTCACCACACAAAACACCAACTCCGCAGCTGCGAGCAGGTGCGTATAGTTCATATTCTCTTCCACTTTCGACGTGCATGGCACAAGGAATTTGCCCTTGTAACGTAATTTTCTTGTAATATAGCATGCCATCATGCACATACGCCCCACGTGCGCGCAAGTGCGAAATATCACCAATTGGCACAGCATTTCCTGTTCCAATCTCAAAAATCCCTGCACCGGTGCGGTCTCCCGCGAAAATTTTGCCACTTTGAGTGCAAATTACTTGTGAAAATCCTTCTTGTGCGCAACATAGCGCGAAAATACAAAAAAATGTATATATATATTTCATTTGATTCCTCCCATATAATAATTTAGCAGCATCACTCTCCTAGTCAACGAAAGTTTAAGCATTATGCGAGTAGATGCCATTTCTAAAGCATCTACGGGTGTTATCAATTGAATCCATAATAGTGCAACTTTGGCACCAACAAGCCCCTTTTTTCTAGTTCTAGAGCATCCATGATGCCATTAGTTATTAGTAATCACCCA
>CAYUDB010000164.1:0-6349 GCA_964443405.1 uncultured bacterium
CGAGGTGGTGCAACCGCAGCCTTGGAAGCTCTCAGTTTGCTAAAAAGTGATGCTGCCGGAGTTGTGGTCACAGTTGATGGACCGAAAGGACCTGTGCATATCGTCAAAGATGGTATAGCTTTGCTTGCTCAGAAAACGCAAGTTCCTGTGGTGTTCGCCATAATCGAAAACTACTCAAAATGTGTGGCACTCAAAAGCTGGGATTCTTTTCTCATACCATTACCATTTGCACGTATTACCATAACTCTCAACGAAATAGGAACTTTCGATAAAGACATGTCAGTTGAACATATACGCGAGCAAATTGAAAAGGCAATGTTAAACACATGAAACTCTGCGTCATACAAACATCATGGCTTGGCGACAACGTCCTAACACTTCCGCTTGTGCAAAACCTAGCTGCTTATGCCGAAACACATGTGGTAACTCTTCCACAATGGCAAGATATATATAAAACTCCATACGTTACGAAATGCCATCTTTTTCATCGTAAAGGTCCACACGCCACTTTTCGGGGATTTTTAAGTTTCGCAAAACAATTACAGAATGAATATTTCGATGGTATTTTATTACCACAAAAATGGTTTCGAAACGCCTTACTGGCAAAGCTATCTGGTTGCAGAAAAATTGTAGGCTTTGCAGACGCACCTGCACGATTTTTATACACTTCCAACATGCCATATGATAAAAAATTACATGAGGTTGAGCGAATGTGCAATCTGGCAGGCGAATTCGTACCAAAGTTTGAATATTTTTCACCCAAGCTTTTTCCAACTAGTGAATTTCTCGCGTATGCCGAAGACTTCATGAGCAAGTACGGCAACAAAAAAATTATCTGCATAGCTCCCGGTGCCGCATGGGAAACTAAACGCTATCCATATTACGCCGAACTAGCGCGAGAACTTGTAGTGCAAAATTTTGCAGTTGTAGCCTTGGGCACCGAAGCCGAGCGCGAGTACTGCGAAAAAATTGCAAATTATGCCGATGCTCAATTGTTTTTGAGCAAATCGATACTTCAAAGCTCAGCACTTATGTCAAAATGCGCTGTTGTTGTGGCGAACGACTCGGGCGCCGGACATATCGCTGCCGCATCTGGTGTGCCTGTAGTTACAGTTTTCGGCTCAACTGCACCCATACTTGGTTTTGTTCCATACGGTGTCGCGCATTGTTCGGTGGAGATTGATTTACCATGTCGCCCTTGTACTGATCATGGGCGAACAAACTGCCCGCTGAAGTCTTTTAAATGCATGAAAAACTTAGAGATAACTGATATAATTAAAGCAATTAATAAAGTAATCGATGAAATTAATTAAAATATTTATGGTTTCATATTTCTTTCCTCCAACCGGCGGCATATCCTGCCAAAGAATACTGAGGTTTGCGCGCAATTTGCCAAAATTTGGTTTTGCTCCAAAAATTTACACTGCTTCTGGCAACGCACGTTGGTGGGTAATTGACGAAACGCTTATAGCCAAAACCAATACTCTCGATATTGTAAAAGTTGCCGACAACCTCGACGATTACTATTCGCAGCCACATTTTACGAAAAATTTGCTCAGCATAAAGCGTGCGTTTTCTGCAATTTTACACCTTGACCCAATGTTTTCGTGGGCGCAAAATGTTATAAATCAACTAGTAAAAGACATCCCACATGAAAAGCCAGATATTCTTTTTATTACTATTCCACCTTTCAGTTCAATTGGAATTGCTAACGCCATAAAGAAGCTTTTTCCAAATTTGCCTATAATACTTGATATGCGCGACATGCTCTGGATGTTCAATCCATATGGCTCTATGCCTCGAAAAGTTGCGAATTTTGTTCAAAAGCGGCGCGCAGAAAGTTTAGTGCAGAATTGGCTATTGCATGTTGATGGTATAACTGTGCCAAGCAATTTTTTCGCGAAATCGCTCAAAGAGCTTTCACATATTGCACCTATGGAGATTCCAACTCCTTTTGAGCGCTCCGATTATGAAAATTTGCCTCAATATTTGCGCGGCGAAAGATTTCGACTTTTGCATTCAGGATCTTTTCACAGGCATGTTGAACCACAGACGCTGACCAATTTTCTGTGTCTTCTACCCGACGACATACTTAAAAGCACAGATATAATTCTGCAAGGCAACATCTCCCCTGCCGACGCTCGCAGATTTACAGATTTTCCTAATATTCAACTTCTGCCGCACGTTCCTCATGCGACGGCGTTAACTGCACAAAAGAACTCCGACGCAAATTTGGTTTTGCTTTCCACACCCGCAGATAAAGGTGGTGATGAGATTATACCCGGCAAAACCTTCGATTACATAGGTGCGCAACGCCCAATTTTCGTTGTTGCACCAAAAGATGGTGCCCTTTACTCGCTTATCGAACACAATCGCCTTGGATATTCGGCACCTCTTGACCAACCAGAACTTGCTGCTGGCATTTTCTCAAAGATTTTCCGACTTTGGCAGGCAAAAAAACTTGATCCGATCCCTGATAAATACGCTGAGTTTTTTGAAACTGCGCATGTAATAGAAAAACTTGCAAATTTCTTGAAACCTTTTGCCAACTAATGCGTCTTATAAATAGATTTGGTCATAACATTTGCAAAACAAGGAGCAAGTATGAATTTACCTTATCGTAACCTATTCCCTTATCTGGCAATGTTATTGCTGTTTCACACTTCTTTTGCGCTCGCACCAATAACGCTTTCAGCGCCAGATACTACCGCAGGTATGCCGCTTATGAAAGCACTTAATAATCGTAAAACTATGCGCAATATTTCGGATAAACCCCTACCCGAAAAAACTCTCTCGAATTTGCTTTGGGCTGCTTTCGGTGTAAATCGTGCAGACGGTAAACGCACCGCGCCTTCAGCAGTGAATTGGCAGGAAACGACAATCTATGTTGCAACTAAAGACGGGGTTTTCATTTACGATGCACCTTTGCATGCATTAAAATCGTATTTAGAAATCGATGTGCGCGGAAAATGCGGACGACAACCTTTTGTTGCAACTGCACCAGTTGTTTTGATTTTGGTTGCCGATTTTGAAAAGATGTCGGGTAGAGACAAAGATACACAAGTGTTCTACTCCGCTATCGATGCTGGTTATATCTCACAGAATATCTATTTGTTTGCATCTTCCGAAAACCTTGCCACCGTTGCAGTAGGTAGTTTCGACAAAGAAGCCTTACCCAAAGAATTGAAATTAGCCGAGAATCAGCATATTATTCTTACGCAGCCAATAGGTTATCCACAATAGTATCTACCATTGCAATCCATTGACCACCAAAAGCTTTTGGAGATTCTGGATTAGAAAACTTTCCCACAAGAAACGGCACACCAATGAGAGCAGACAGAATCATAATAGCCACGCCAAGCTTGATGAGGCTTTTGCCACGAGGCAAGAGATTGCCGCGTTTATCGATGTGTTTGGCACCTGCGAAAAGCAGCAGAATACCTGCTGCCAAGCCCACGAAAAACATTATGGAAAAGAAAGTTGCCATGTTGTTGCTCCGATATCTTTAAGAAAATTGTTCTCCTTTTGCCCAGAGAATATATATTACAGTTTATTTTGCAAATAAAAAGGATGGATGAATGAAAAAAATCGTGCTCATCATCGTGGCAATTGTTCTCATTTTTGCATCGATTGGTGCTATTGTTGTAGCAAAAATGAAGAAAGCCGTCAAAAATGTGGAAACCGAACAACCAGCTATTCGTACTATCGAATCGACAGTAATCGCTTTCGGAAAAATCGAGCCTAAATCGGATGTGAATATTTCCGCAGAAGTGTCGGAAAAAATCATAAAACTCTACGTCGAAGCTGGTGATACAGTTCGTTTGGGAGATACTTTGGTAATTTTGAATGGTGACCGCTATAGAGCACTTCTCAATCAAGCAGAAGCCGCATTAGCGCAAAACATGGCAAATGCTTCAAAATCTCGGCAATACCTCGATAAGGCTGAACAACTTTTCAAAACCGGCGCAGTTTCGGAGGACAATGTTATCGAAGCTCGCACTCAAGTGGAAATCTATGACGCTATGGTTAAATCGGCAGATGCTTCGGTAAAGGAAGCGCGCCAGAATCTGTCTCATACAATAATTCGCTCGCCACTCGATGGTATTGTTACGGTTGTTCAAGCAGAACAAGGAGAGTTTGTGATAGTGGGCACAATGAATAATCCCGGTAGTGCCATACTTAAAATTGCCCAGCTTTCCGACATGCAGGCAAAGGTTTCGGTGGATGAAGCTGATGTCGTTGATTTGATTCTCGGACAACATGCAAAATTGGAACTTGATGCTTTGTCTGGAAAAACTTTCGAAGGACGTGTTGTTCAAATTGCTCACGAAGCACTTATTCAAAACGTTGGCGGCGATGAAACTCGTGCCAGTTTCGAGGTGAAAATCGCGCTTATAGACACTTCAGCAAAAATACGACCGGGCATGTCAATTACAGCCACCATAACCACTGCCACGCGTGATTCTGCTCTATCCATCCCTTTATCTGCTGTGGTTTCCTACTCCGATTCTTCGCTCAAAGAGGCTGAAGGTGTTTTTCTAGTCGAAGATGGACGTGCAAAAAAGGTCAAAATCGAAACTGGAATTTCTGACGATAGATTCATCGAAGTGAAAAGCGGACTGACTGTTGACCAGAAAATTATCACCGGTCCATTCAAAGTGCTGCGCGAACTTAAAGATGGTGACAAGGTGACCATGATTTCACAAACAAATAGCTTTGGGAAATTCGGTACCTTCAACTTGAAAAACACTGGCGATACAAAACAAAATAGTTCATCCAAAGCCGACACAACAGCTGCCGCCAAAACCGACTCCGCAAAAACAACTACTACCGATACCAGCAAAGCAACTAGTAATAAGGGAAATAAATAGGGAGAGATTTCATGCAATACTCGAAAAACTTAACGATTGTTGTAGCATTGATTTTACTACACCTGTCGTCTATTTTCGCACAACCAGTTTTAAAGCTTGCAGATGCGCAAAAATTCGTTGAAGAGAAAAACCCGAGCATAATCAAAGCAAGATTTAACCTTGCCAAAGCTGAAGCCGATTATCTTGCGGCAAAGAGTTTATTCTTGCCGTCATTATCAACATCAGCGCACTGGTCGCATTACGATCACGACATAATCTCTTTCGCCCGTGATGAAGTAGTGCGGTCGCGCGAAAACTATTCATTAGGACTAAGTGCCGGTTACTCGCTTTTTTCTGGCGGAAAAGACTATATCTCGCTGCGCCAATCAAAACTAAGCGTCGATATTGCGCAAAAAAGTTATGAAGAAGCAAAATCACAAGCCTTGCTTAGCCTCACAAACTCTTATTTTTCGGCACTCGAAGCTCAAACCAACATTTCTATTTCCAATGATGCGCTCACCCGTACTCAAGACGAAGAAAAGATCATTTTACAAAAGCGTTCACTGGGTTCAGCATCGGATGTGGATGTGGCAAAAATAACGGTTACTGTTGCAGAAAACAAACTTGACGTTATTCGTTCGGAAAACACTTTCGCCACTGCCCGTGAAAACCTTTGTTACATACTCGGGCTGCCACTCGATACAGTTTTCGCGCTCGATAGTTCAATGACACCTGCTGTTCTCGAGGAAATTCCACCACTTGCTCGTTTTTTGAATGACGTTTCACGAAATCACTCCGTTCAAACTGCAGAGATATCCAAACAGATCGCCAGTCTCTCAAAGCTTTCTTCATATTTGAACTATGTGCCACGAGTATCTATGTCTGGTAGCTGGGGTTGGTCTGGAAGCCAAACTCCAGATGGATTCTCACAGATTTCCGATGAGGGTTCTGCAAGTTTCGGGCTTTCGCTTTCTTGGGATATTTTCGATGGCACATCACGAATAGCCGCTATCAAAAAGAGCAAAATTTCTTACGAGCAGAGTGTTTTTGATCTCAATGACACTGATGAATCGGTGCGTATGCAAATCCGAGATGCACATAGGGCAATGCGACAGGCATCCGCCAGTTACGAACTTGCGGTTGCACAAATTGAGCAGACAAGACTTTTATTAAATGCAACAAAAAAGCGCTACGAACTTGGTTCCTCCACTCTACTCGAATTGCTTGATGCGGAACTTGTTTTTAAACGCGCACAGTCGACACGCATTAGCGCAATATCGCAGTTTTTTGTTCAACAGGCGAAGTTACAAGCACTTATAGCCCAGTAATCTGTTTCCCAAACTGCTTTTGATAACGCAAAAACCCTTTTCGGAAACCGCAAAGGGTTTTTGTAGAATTGTGATTGTGTAAAAAAATATTGCTCTTTTTACACAAAGAACTAACCTGCAACTCACCGTTCACTAACAGAATACGGTGAAAAAATGGATTTGGTTGTTCTC
>CAYUDB010000165.1:0-6287 GCA_964443405.1 uncultured bacterium
TGCCTCGAGCAACTGTTTTAAGGAAACATCATGTGCACGAGCTATCTCTGAAAGTGTTTCACCGTCTTTTACTGTGTGTAAATTTTGCTCAGCGAAAAGTAGGAAAATTCCACAGAAAACGAAAATATACGCAAGTAATCTCATTTTTGTATTACCTCCGTGGACAGAGTTTTGTCAGTTGGAAATCTGCGAGGTGGCAATGCCATAACAGGGTTTTCTGAGCGAAGGTAATCTGTAAGCTGGTTTAAAAACGCTATGCCAAGTATATTGCCTACTATGTTTGCGCCTTTAGGCGAAAGGTGTGTTAGATCGCCACTTACAAGAGGCTTCTCGAGTTTGTACCATGATGTAAAAGCACCTTCACCGCCAAGTGCTCTGTAGGCATCCAAAAATGCCCAGCCTGCACCCTGCGCAGCAAATTTTTGTGCAGCAACAAGTTCTGGTATTACAGGCTTTGTATGCACGCCGTTTTCATCGCGAATGGCACGATCCAAAGTGGATATCACCACGCGTGAGGCAGAATCGGGTAAAAGGTTCTTTTTGAGCTGTGCTTAAACCATGCGGGCAAAGTGTCATATCCCGAGCTGTTTGCGCCGAAAAATACTATAACTGCATCGGGTGAAAGAAGTTCTAAAGATTGCTGCCAATGTTCATCGCGATTGCGATCGAGGTTGTCGAGACGCGCACCTCGTATAGATATGCCCTCAACTGTAACACCTTGTTCGCCAAGCAAAAACTCTGCTCCGTAAATGCGTGCAACACCATCGCCCTTTGGATGCACGATAAAAGTATGCGATCTACGTGCAAGTTTTACCGAAAATCTCCGAACTTGCATCGATGAGCCTTTTGTAGTGAAATCTGTGCGAAGCGTATCATCTATAATGAGTTCCACAGTTCCACCGTCGGGGCGCTCTAGGTATATTATGGAAAAATAATCGATAGGCATCAACTTGTTATCGAACGTAGGTGCTTTATCGTAGAATAAATGCAGATCGGTTGCGCCAGCCGGTGCCTGTATGAAAGTGCAAGATGGACCATAAAGCGAGTCTACGCAAAAATCATGGAAAACATCATAAGTTTGCCAATCTCCACTACGTCGCACTGTCAAGCCATGAAATTTGCAACCATCGCAAGTGTTTGCAGGAACAAAGCCTATGCCGCCGTCACCGAAAATGCGTTGCAATGTGTTGCGCAACGCAGAAATAATGTAATCAGACTCAATCATCGAGTCGCCGAAAACCAAAATACGCGTCTTGCGTTTAGCATTTGCGGAGAGAACCAATGATGAGTTCAATTTTGCCATCGAATAGTCACATTCGAATCGTGGCTGCGATGTTATTGCATAGCTTTCAGTTAACACTGCGATGCGTGAAAGCAACGAATCGATTTTGAGTTCTCTGCGCGCAAAATTTTCGGGCGGAGTTTCGCCAAGCGGTGCAAGAAGTAAATTCGTTTCGTTTGCATTCTCGTTGACAGTATCGCCGGGCGTTGTGGCTTGTTCATCGAAAACTAATTCCTCCGGTATCGATGTGGCAAGAGCAAGTGCTTGTGAGTTATTGTTTTGCGAAAAACGTGCTATTATGGATTCGAATGATGGCGCAAAACCAAATTTTGGCGCCGGCGAAAAATGAATTGCCGCCAAAGAGAAAGCGATGGAGAGCAAAATTACCGCAAATGCTTGAAACGGGAATTTCTCTGAAGAATCCAAGTTTTTGGTGAAGAGGTTGGTTTGCATTTGGTTGGCTCGATTCTTTGTGAAAGCAAAAGTTATACTATTTGTAAGAAACTTTTATATAACAAGTTATTTGACACGCGCACTACCGATGCTCGGAATATTTGGCAAAAACCTTGAAACTGGATTGCAGCATAAACGCCTGCACTCGACTCGAACAAGAATACCCCCGACGCGATTCGAACGCGTGACCTAAGGTTTAGGAAACCTTCGCTCTATCCACCTGAGCCACGGGGGCAGGTGCAAAAAAAGTAAAGTTGTTTTCGAGCATGTCAAGTCAAACGTGTAAAATGTTTGCACAAACACAATTTCTATCTATTTTATCATATTCACAAGGAGAGAAACATGTTCGATTATCGCACCGCAAATGCCGCCGCAAACGCCGCCTGTGTCGAAACACTTTCGCGTAATGCTGCAAAAATCGCAACTATCGCCAATCAGTGCGATTATGAACTCAAAAAGGACGGCAATGCCAAACAGAATTTTTTCGAGTATTTTCGCTCACTTTCGCGCTTTTTTTTAGATGCACTCGAACTCGAAAAGCATTTTACACCCGATCAAATTCTCAGCATGTCGTTCGATGATCTGCTTGCCCGCAACGCACGATTTTACAATGAAACCGTGCCACAAAACTACAATACATCTTTTTGTAATCCGCAATGGGCAGTACACAAACTCGGCGATAAATATGGGCAGCTGTTGTCAAATTTTTATTCCAAATGTCGAAATTGCATCGAGTTTGCCGCAAAACATGAACTTTGGGAATTTGCTAAAAAGGCATCTACCATCGTCGATGCCTACGAATATGTGCTTTTTGGCAACAACGATTATAATGAGCTGAAAGCCATTATGTTACGTGACGATATCATGCCGAACGAGGCGAATATTTTAAAAAACCTTGCCGAAAAGTTCAATCCGCAGCATTCATATTTTCGCGATATTTTGACCGAATGCGATCTAGAAGACTTGCGTTATCTATTCCTTTACGATGATTATATATCGCAACATGAAATCAAAATGGCGCAATTTTTCTCCAAACAACCACCCGACAAAATCAACATACTTGCCAAACGCATAGTGGATGCGTTTTTCGATGGTTTTATTGTGGATGGCAAGGATTTTAGCAAAAAGAAAAATGTGGTATTCTATTACAATATCGGTATGGAAAAACTTGCCGCAGCAATTGTGCGAGATTTTGCCGCGCGCGGTAAAGAAGTTATTGTAAACACTGTTTTCACTGCGCGTCTCAACCCCCAATATGCTTATGACCACAAATTCGACAACTCACTTTATCTTTCCGCTGAGTGGGTGCAAAAATACGTCGAATTTTACGAAAAAGCCTGCACCTCAAATGCAGAACTTTTGCGCGACTATGCAGGACCACTTTATTTCGACACATTTGGTGAGCCACCTTTTTCACCTGTGTCGAAACCCGAGAATCTAAAGCTCTCCGAAGAGCAAACTGAGATTACACGCAATTTTCAAAATGCAACTATGTTGGTGCAAGACAAATATATAGCTCGTACAGAGACAAGTTTTTGCATAGTGGGTTTTCCCACACCCGAAATTGGCGAGAAGTTCGAAGATATTTTCCGCGACATAATGGAAATCAATATGCTCGACTCGGCAGAATATAAAGGCATCCAACAATCGATAATTGATGCGCTAGATTGCGCGCAAATTGTTGAGGTTGTTGGCACAAATGGAAACCGCACGAATCTGCAAGTTGTCATGCAAACGCTTGTTGACCGAACAGCTCACACGAATTTTGTCAACTGTGGTGCCGATGTGAACATCCCTGTAGGCGAAGTTTTTACATCACCGCAGCTTAAGGGCACAAATGGCATACTTCACATGAAAAATGTTTTCCTCGAAGGCTTTACATACAAAGACCTCGTACTGCGATTCGAAAATGGGTTTATTGCCGAATATTCTTGTGCCAATTTCGACGACCCCGAAGAAGGCAAACGTTTCGTTGCCGAAAACCTACTTTTCCCACACGAAACCCTGCCAATAGGTGAATTTGCCATTGGCACGAACACACTTGCCTATGTTGTTTCGCGAAAATACGATATTGTCGATATTTTGCCCATACTTATTGTAGAGAAGATGGGACCGCATTTTGCAATTGGTGACACATGTTTTTCGCGCGAGGAAGATCGCGCTGTGTTCAATCCCAATGGTAAAGAAATCACAGCTCGCGACAACGAAAAATCGATTTTGCGCAAGGAAACCCCAGAAGAAGCTTACACTTATGTGCACACCGATATCACCTTGCCTTACGATGAAATCGCGCGTATTACCGCACTTTGCGATGATGGCAAAAGTATCGATATAATTTGCGACGGCAGATTTGTTCTCGCAGGCACTGAGAAGCTTAATGAGCCTTTCAATAACTGAGCGCACTTAACACATGAAAAAATGCCGCTTTCGGGCGGCATTTTTTTTGTGCTGGGAAAGTTTATTTGAATCTCCATTTTGTGCCGTCGGGAGAATCTTTAATCTCTAAACCGAGTGCTTCGAGCTGATTGCGCAAAGTATCTGCTGCTGCCCAGTTTTTGCTGGCACGCGCTGCCTCGCGCACTGCGATAAGTGCTTTCATCTCGTCAGTAAGTGCGCGTTCGCTACTTGGGAAAATGCCTAATACCAAATCGAGGCGTGTAAGTAAGCTTAATCCTTGTTCTGCATCGGCAACTGTAATGCCGTCTGTTGCCGCAATGCGGTTTATGGCGCGTATGTTCTCAAAAACGTGTCCCAGCGCTCCCGATATGTTTAAATCATCATCCATCGATTCATCGAAATTTTTCTCCAAACCCTCATAAAGCGATGTAACTTTCGCATCTGTTCCGGCAATATTCTTGTTTTTTGCAAAATCTTCGAGCATAAGTCGAAACTCCACAAGGCGATCAATTGCTGCACCAGCTGCTTCTATGCCTTCGAAAGTGAAGTTTAACTGCTGTCGGTAATGTGTGGAAAGTAATAGATATCTAATGGAAATTGGCGAGTAACCTTTGGTAATTAAGTCTCTGAGTGTGAAGAAGTTCCCCATTGATTTCGACATTTTTTTCCCCTCAACAATAAGGTGTGCGCAGTGCATCCAAAAACGCGCGAAACTTTTGCCGGTTGCCGCCTGCGATTGCGCAATTTCGTTTTCGTGATGAGGAAAAATATTGTCTTCGCCGCCTGTATGTATGTCGAAGGTTTCACCTAAATACTTTGCCGACATGGCAGAGCATTCAATATGCCAGCCAGGGCGACCTTTGCCTATGCTCGTATTCCAAAAAACATCGCCGTCGTGTTCGTCCCAACTTTTCCAGAGCGCAAAATCTGCCCAACTGCCTTTCTCGTATTCGTCGTGAGATATGCGTGCACCTTCCAAAAGCTGCTCGGGTTTTTTGCCCGAAAGTGCACCGTAATTTTCGAATTTCGCTATCGAAAAATAGATATTACCATCATCGGTTTTGTATGCATATCCTTTTGCCAAAAGCGTTTCTATCATCGAGACCATCTCTTTGATGTGTTCTGTTGCTGCAGGATACACATGCGCAGGCAGAATGTTGAGCGCGGTGATGTCATCGATAAAGGCACGTTTGTAAATATCTGTGTACTCTCGAAGTGGCATGTTTTTTTCAACAGAGTTTCGAATGGTCTTGTCGTCCACATCTGTGAAGTTCATTACATGGAGCACTTCGAAGCCTTTATATTGTAGGTAGCGTCTTAACAAATCTTCCCAAACGTATGCGCGAAAATTGCCGATGTGCGCATAATTGTAAACTGTTGGTCCACAAGTGTACATGCGCACTTTGTTTTTATCAAGTGGCACAAATGGTTCTAGTTTTCTCGACATCGTGTTGTAAAACCGTAACATGTAGCCTCCCAATTTTGCATTCCCAATTTCATTAATCTACCCTTTTTGAAACCATTGCGCAATTTTTTTGTTTTCGTGTCAGAGCAGGTATCGTGATGTCGATGAAGTGGCACGCATTGCGCCACTTAGATGTGTTACCATGTGCTTGGCGAGAGATGCTACATCTGAACAACTTACTCCCAAAAACACTATTACTGTGCACTAAATTTTGCAATATAAGTTTAGGCTATATTCATTAACAGGTATAGTCTATTCTAAGCACGCTTTGCCTGTCACTTCAAAGGTATCGGTGATGTGAGCATGATCTGCTGGCATTGTTTTGTGAAAAACAGTGTTGAAGATTCGTATTTGCCAAATCTGTCGAAGCAGATAGCATGTGCGCACAAAAAAACGTCGTTCGCGTATTGAACGACGTTTTGAATGGATGGCATGTTTGCACAAGCCAAGCTGCAAACAAACAATTTACTTCGCAGTAACCGTGGTCATCCAGCGCGAAATTTGAGCCTTATGGCGGGCTGCCTTGTGCTTGTGGATGATACCTTTTTTGTTTGCCTTGTCGATGATGGAAAACATGCGAGCACCGGCGAATTTGGCTTTTTCGGCGCTGTTTGCACCTGCAACGCGAAACGAAAGACGCGCCAATGTGGCATCGATCGATTTTTCGTTGCGGAAGGCTTTTAGAACGGC
>CAYUDB010000166.1:0-6249 GCA_964443405.1 uncultured bacterium
GGTAAAAATGGCATTATAGACAAGCCATCGACGTATTCGCTTATGGTTCCAAGCCCTATGTAGGTTGAGAACTCTACGCTCTTGTCCGGGTTCACGCGCACTTTGCGCCAACGATACAATATGGCGCTATCATCATATGGCACATCGAGAAACTCGCTTGAAATATCCCAGCCGGAAAGTCCAATATAATAGTAGTCGCCAACTGCGAAGATTTCGGGTGGGTTCACATCATAGCCGCGTAGAAAACCGCGCGCAACAATTTGTTCGCGAAAACCTGGGTCGCTTTCGAAAGCTTGCCAGAAAAACGGCATAGTTTCGCTGTCAAATGCTGTTCCAGCGCTTATGATTCTGCTGCCGGTGGCTATACGTGGCTCATCATTGCTTCCAATTTTGATGTCGATGCCTAGAAGTGCACCGATGTCATGCGGAAGGCTATCTCCATTAAACGCAAATAGTGTAACTTTTGCCATGCCAGTGCCGTCTATTAATACCGGTGTGACAGCGATTTGAAACATCATTTCACCAGCACCGTAAGGTACATTCCAGCTACGTATCAGGCTGCCGCGGTAATAGCCGCTTATTCCACTTAATCCCAACATGACACCATAGCCGTAAGACATTTCACCCCAAGAGTTTGAAAACCCTGTGTCATCCACCGCAAACACCAAAAAATTACCCGAAAGTGTCCAAGGGTTGTTAAAGTTGAAAGTGAGTTTTTTCCCAGACGTGTCGCCGAAAGCTATGTATCCACGAGCGGTGTCCATTTGGCACACAAGCCCGCCAGGTCCTATCACCGACAGCTGCGCAAAAAGTGCTGATGCGCTCGCGAGGACTGTGATTACTGTTCTACTCAGCATTTTGCCCCTCCAGTGTTCTACACAGCATAGCTCTTTTTGCGCAGTTTGCAATAGTTTTTTCCGAAACAACTCTGTCCAGGCGCCGTACCATGACTATTGCATATCATTTGTTAATATGTGTTATGTTTTCAGTAAATCGACGATATCGATTTGGCGACAACATGATAATCCAAGTATCTAGTCGTCAAATTTCTATCATGATTTTAGTGCAATCATTCGATCATTTTAAAATCACGCAGCAAAGCTCATTTGTATTTGGCAGAAACCCCAATGGCAATGAACATGGAGCATCAGATAATACACGCCTAATTGATACCTTTTAATTTCCAATCAAATAGCAGATTTGCTTTCGAAAAGCTCCACATGTTATTGACAGGAAATTTTAGATTACACAGATTACTCTACATCCGCGCATAAGCATGCCTAGTTTCATAGCATGTGAGTAATGAAATCTTGCATATACTACATAGTTGTTTGTCTATGCTATATAAAAAGATGCGTGTTTAGTAATCTAAATATCCATTATATTTTCACTGTTAAGCTAAAAAACTGCCAATGCACAAAAATTTGAGCAAAACACCGTGCATTAATAAAGAGCCATTTCATCTTGATGACTAAAGCTAGTAATTCAACAATGTTTAGTCACCTAATATGCAGATCACAAAAACTTGCCTTTTTGCTAGAATAATACTAAAAGGGGAACGAAAGTATTGCCTTTATACAATAAAACGTTATGTGTTTATTTCTTATAAAGTCAATCATAAATAAAAAACATCATGACTGCTTATAAAATTATTCAGGTGACGCCATTTTTCTGTTGCGCGATGGGACTTTAACTATATAATGAAAAAAAGAAAAATTTACCCGACTTGACACGAATAATTAGCGCAACGTGCAAGTTTTTATGAGTGAGAACAATTTTTTGCAGCTCCTATCGTTGTGCGGCGCCAATTGATAAGACTTAACTGGAGTTTTTAATGAAAAAAAACGTTCTTCCGCTTACATGTCGTAAAACTTTGCAATATATAATTATTGCTATTTTTATATTATCTATCGCAGCACTAAATTTTTCCTGTAAGCCGCTAAAACGCGAAGCTTATGGAAGTTTCAATCGTATTTATGTGTTTTCCGATGACGCTGAGGCGCAGTTCTATAAGGAGCATCTTTCAACTTTTGTTGAACGCGAGATAAAAACGCCAAAACTCGAAAAAGTTTACACTATCTTCTGGGGTGATACAGCAACTTTTGATCGAGCAACGCATTACCATATACTGATAATCACCGCATCTCTTAATTCGCCCGATTTCTTCGGTGCACTTCTACGCAAATCTCTTTCTGCCGAAGCACGCGCGGCAATAGAGCGCAATGAGCAAAACATATTCTTTATCAAAGATGTATGGGCTAAAAATCAGTTAGTGATATTTATATCTGGCGCCACGCCAGAGCTTACTGAAAATGCACTCATCACGGGCGGTGAGCGACTTTACGCACGCATCACAGAATATACCAACTCAAACGTAGCCCAATGGCTTTTCGGATCTTTTAATGGGCGTAATGAACGCATAGATATTGAGCAAAAAATCGCACGTGAGTGCCATTTCACAATTCGCATCCCACGCATGTTCGAACTCGAAAAGGGCAGCTGCGAACAGAACTTCATCTGGCTCCGTGCACTCGAACCCGAACGTTGGGTTTTCATCAGTTGGCAGAGGCTCGACTCAATTGCCGACCGCCGTATCTCCATGCGTGACATAGCAATGCTTCGTGACAGCCTTTGTGATATCTATTACGAGGGCGACGTCGTTGACGAGCAGATACCAATGTTTTTCACCCATGACACGCTCGACGGTAAACCCGTTTTACGTTACAACGGGCGATGGGCAAACCATACCACCTATCTCGGCGGTCCATTTTTTGGCTACATCCTCGACGACATCGCCGGAAATCGCCGATACATGATTGACTGCGCGGTTTTTGCCCCCGGTTCTCGCAAGGAACCCTACCTACGGCACTGTGAGGTCATCGCTCGAACATTTTCCACCGCTGAAAAGCTCGCTGACTAAGTTTCAATTGGCGAATATACTGGCGCACTTGCCAATATAAAATAACGCATGCAATAAGACATTATCTGGCGAAAGATTGTTCAGCGTCAACTTCTGATGAAACTTGTTTCGTCATGCGGTGAGAGGAAATGAACAGAAATTGCGCGAAATTGGCAAGTTTCACAGAAATTTGAGAAAGAACACGCCATGCAAATGTAATAATAGCGTGAATTTCTAGCCATAACCCATGTGTGACCAGGCATAATATTGGAAAATTCGGATTTGTCTTGCTTGACCTTGGCACAAATAACGATACGAAAGAGTTATCCGCGAAGCAAACGGAACTACCGACGCAATCTGCATAATTATATAATTTACATACAGTTACGTTTAATTCACGATAAAATTTAAGATTTACCCCATTTTCGCAAACATCGTTTAGTAGCGCTAGATCAAAAAGCTTTCATGCCTTTTGTGAACGCGTGCCTTTTGTCGAAAACGTTTCCATATGAGATTTGCCAATTGAAACGTAGTTTTCAATTGTGGAAAGCCGTGGTGCCACTCAACTGCAACCGCATTGTGATGAGCGGTAAATGTCGAATTAGTAGCTTGTGTGTCAGCGCACCTGCGGCAGATTACTGAAAGCGACGATATCATCGAGGGCGCGCCAAAAATCCTCAGCAGTTTGTGGTGGATCGAAGTCCAGTTTATCGGAAAACAAGCGCTGAATATGGCGTGGCAGGTCGTCAACAGCCCACAGTGCGCGAATTTTGTCACCCTCCGACAAACTCGCTGCCTCGAAAAATCCGCAAATTTTGTGCTCCAGATCCTGTGCCATAGTGTGTGTCTCCGAAAATTAACGTCTTGTGAAATCTATTGCAGCGCAATAGTTTTGCCCAAGCTCAGGGTGGAAAGTGCAACCGACAAAGATGCCCACTCGCGGAAAGACATATTTGGTTCCGAGTGAGGCGCGAATGGGGTTGCCGCCCACAACCAGCTCTGCAGAGAAGTTAGTTAAAAATTCGCAATTCGACAACAAAAAAAGCTCGCCTCCAAAATTTTCTCTGTTTTCGAGGCGCGCGCCAACCCAGGCGACATCTGCGGCATTGATAAGTATCTGCGTGTGTAGTAAATAGTTACTTTCAAAACTATTGTTACATGAAGCGATAATATTGTTCATAAAAAAATCTGCGCGCGCCACTTTTGCAAATTCTATCATCGAGCCTAAATCGAGCGTGAAGTTTGTGATCGGATTGAAATCGTCTCCTAAGTTCGTGTGGGAGAAATTTGCACGCAACCCAATGTATGGCAAAGCTTTTCCAAAATTGCAAAGTGGAGTTGAACAACCGAGAACAGCGCCTTGTGTGCTCATCAAGTTACTAGAACCTGTGTAATGATATGCGCCATAGAACGCAAACTGTTTTATGTGGCTGCGGGCGGAAAAACCGTAGTCGCCGAGATCTGTCACGCCCCACTGGTCGATAATTGATGCGCCAATAGCGAATTTTTCGGCAGCCGAAAATGCCGGATTGCCATTCATGCGAGCGAGGGCTTCACCTGTAATTTTGCTGCTAAATTGTGCATAGGCCGTAACAGTAAATAACATAGCAATGACTACTTTTTTCATGGCAAACTCACAATAGATAGAATTTTTTCAGATATACCCGCCGAGTTTAGGGCAAGCGGAACGAGTAGCACGCCAAGGCAATTGAGTCTCCGAGAGGAAAAAAGTGGCGGAATTAAACCTATTGCGGTTGAAACAGTTAATAGTGCAAGCCCGCGTAAACCCGTAAGAAAAATCACGAGTCCGATAATCAAAATAAGTACTGTTATGGAAACTTTTACATTTGAAAGAAAATGCGAATTCTTTGCGAAAAAAATTGCTGTTCTTTCGAGAAATAGAAAGGCAATTCCTGCGGAACACATTGCTACACCGGCAGCTATGAAATAATCTTGTGGGGCATGAGGTGTCCAAATTGGTGCCACAACGGCGCTCATGCCACCTTTACCGATACCAGCTGCGGGGATGAAAAAAAACAGAAAGGCTCCCACGTAATATATTGAGCGAGAAATAGATTGGGAAAGAGCGAAAACGCGGGAATTGCGAAAAGCAGTGGCATGACCTGCGAAAAGTCCGCCGATGCCTGCTGTTACGGCGGGAAATGTTGCTGCGAAAAAACCACCGAGAGTGCCAGCTAAAGTTGCTTTTGAAAGTGTTGTATATGACAACGGTATTGTTTTATTAAGAATCTGCTCTGGAATTTTCCAAGAACTTAGTATGTTTTGTATTATCCATGGTATTGCAAATAGTCCAGTGAAAACGGGCATTAGTCCTTGCATAGCAGAGTCTTGTGCAATTATAGAACGGTTAGTAACAATTATTCCCAATGCACCTGAAAGGAGAAAAGTTAGAATTCCTGCGAAAAGGGACGCCCAGTTGTCGAAAAACCTCGCCCAGCCTGGTGGAAGACGATCGAGCGATTTGGGCCATTCGGACATAATCAAAAAAACGGAAATAACTCCGAGAATCCAGTATAGATGTGGTAACATCACAAATTTAATATGTGGCAACACATTAAAAACAAATGGAGTAGAGATTATTAGAATTAGTATTCCCAATACGGAGCCGATGCCCGAGAGAATTGCATTCTCGTAAGCTTTGCCCTCTTTTAATGCACGCTGTGCCGGTAGCATAAAAAAAATCATGCTTTCGTCGGGTGCGGAAAGAAAAACTGCGCTTAATGTATTAGCTACGGAATAGGAAGCCAGCGCTGACATAAAAGCAAACGGAATAATAGGTTGTGGAATAACATGCAAGAATGATTTCTCGTAAATGAGCACGATGCCAGCAAAAGTGAACACATGTAATGCTGGGAAGGTTGCTATCAAACAGCCGAGTAAACTTGCCGAAAGAATGATACTCAAAAAATGTGCAAAGGAAATTTCCATAAAAATAATTAAACTTTATTTTTGCATCGCGCAATTGAAATTCGATGTGTCTCCTGCGAAAATAAAGTACAACGAAAGAGTTTTGTAAAACAGTTTATAGTAACTATATATAAAGGAGCACTCGCATGAATTTTTTTGCGATAATGTTTGACATGTGTTTAAAATTAACTACATTATCGGTAAATTTGCCAGCTAATGCATGATTCGGGGGAATTATGAGCCGTAAATATCTGTATGGTCCGGTTCCTTCTCGCCGTTTGGGTCGGTCTTTGGGAATCGACCCTTTTGGGAGAAAAACTTGCACGTACAATTGCATATATTGTCAACTCGGTGCAGGACAAACTGTTAACAGCGAAATGAGTGTTGCATTTCCTACAGCTGATGAGGTTTTTGCGGAAATA
>CAYUDB010000167.1:0-6247 GCA_964443405.1 uncultured bacterium
CACCCAAGCTCGATGAACTTTTGGCAGCAGTGAAAAAATTACCTGCTGAAAAAATACCGCAGCACGTGGCAATTATAATGGATGGCAATGGTAGATGGGCTAATATGCGCAATTTGCACCGAACCGAAGGGCATAAAGCTGGTGTTGCATCTGTAAAACGACTTGTAAAATTTGTCCCAATTGTCGGCGTGAAAATGCTTACACTTTACACCTTTTCTACCGAAAACTGGTCGCGCCCGCAATTTGAAGTCCGCACACTCATGTCGCTTCTATCAGAATCGACAATGCGTGAACTCGATGAGCTTGTTGCTAACAATGTTAAGCTAACGGTATCTGGCAAGTTCGACGAATTGCCCACAGCGCAAAAAATGGTTCTTGAGCGTGCCATGAAAAAAACTGAGGGCGGCACACGTCTCTGGCTGAATCTTGCATTAAACTATGGTGGTCGTGCCGAGATAATTAATGCAGTGCGGCAAATTGCGAGCCTCGCAAAAGCCAACCACATCGATATCGCGCAAATTGACGAGAAACTTTTTGCGCGCCACACATACACTGCGAATTTGCCCGATCCAGAACTTCTTATTCGCACTGGTGGTGATTTTCGAATATCGAATTTTCTGTTATGGCAAGTGGCATACACGGAACTTCATTTTGCGCAAGAGTTTTGGCCCGATTTCGACGAAACATGTTTTTGCAAGGCACTGCTTGACTATGCTTCACGCGATAGGCGTTTTGGTGGAGTGAACGAAAAATAATATTTTAATACGCAACAATTTGACATATATTCATCATGATAATGCCGAGCGCTAATTAACATGCGTTCATTTAAAAGTGGAGTTTTTGGTAAAAGCATTCTCTGACGTTACCCACTCGAAAAATGAAAACCACGCGGTTTCGACAATAATAAGTGACAAAATTCATATTCGGCAGCTAATATTGAAAATGGCAACAAAACAGAAAGGAGGCGACATGGCATATAAATTTGACAAACAAGGATTTATGATCATTCCTGACCCGCTTGCACAAAAGGCAAAGAAAGAAATTGCGCAGGCTCTCGAGGAAAAGCTAGTAAAAGTTACACAAGCATTTTGCCCTCATGGACACAATCTCATAACAAACACATCGTCATTTACTGGTCACAATGGTCTCGAAATTCGCTATGAGAGAGCAAATGGTGAGGGTGGTACGCTTTTTGTTTCTCCAATACTTGGCGATAAAACTGTGGTTTTTGTTGGGTCACGACCGAATAATGGCGAGCGTATAAAATTCTTGTGTCCGCACTGTGGTATTGAGATTCCGGTTCTCTCGAAATGTGACAAATGTCATGAAGGTGAAATGCGTATTCTCTCGCTTGACCCAAAATTTGATCAGACCAATGGTATTGCCATTTGCGACCTTGTTGGTTGCCCTAGTGCTTATGTTCTTGATGCCGGACAATATATTAGCCTCGCTTATTTAGGTGAGTTGCTATAATTCTCCAGAACACAAATCACGCCCAATTTTCGATAATTGGGCGTTTTTTTATTGACAGTGTAATAAATATTGGGGATTATAATGTTCAAAATTATTAATATATTTTCCATTTTTGCTACTATTATGTGCATTTTTGCAGATATTAAACCAGAATCTATTGAAGATGCCGATGGGGAGTTGCATATTTTTTTCGGAACTGTTCGAAACGAGACCGAACAGATAATATATCATGAAGGCTATGTGGTTGGATATGATTATGATAAAAAATTAGCCGCATGGGTTTCATATTATCTCAAACGTGATTGGCTATACGCAGCAAAAGATGGTGAAAGGAAATTCTCACCCGATCCAGATTTGCCGCAAGAATATACTGCAGTTGATGCGGATTACAAGCGTTCTGGTTTCGATAGAGGGCATCTTGCGCGTCAAGCTGATTTGAAAGGGCGTTCGCGGCAATGTTTTGAGGAGGGCACATATTTTACGAATATAGCGCCGCAAAATCGTGGCTTTAACAGTGGTATTTGGAACCGACTCGAAGATGAAATAGATAATTATGTGCGCAATAATGGGGATTGTTGGATCATTACAGGACCAGTTTTTTATAAAAAATTTCCACGAACTATAGGTGCAAATAAAATTCCGGTTCCAGATGCATTTTACAAGATAATAGCGGATGTTAGCAACGATAGTATTGAGCTTTCTGCGTATATTATCCCAAATATTGCTACGAATGTGCACTTCGATGAGTTTATAGTTAGTGTAGATAGTATCGAAGCAGTTACAAATCTGGATTTTTTCCCTGACATTGATGATAAATATGAAAGTATTATAGAAAAACAGGTTAATGCTTTGCCAAAACGCTAGTTATGTGAAATATACGGGACATTGGGTCCTGTCAAATAGAAGTTCGAAACAATGAAAACATAGATTTTGAATCTGCAAAGTATTCTCTCTAGATTTAACTGGCAATAGTGTGTTGCTTTTAGCGCAAATATATACTGCGCATAATTCTAGATCCATTATCATCGTCCACACAAATGAAATAAATGCCGCTACCAATTTTAGTGTCGGGTTGCCATAAAAGTCTTTTGCCGTGAGCAAAATTACGCTCGAAAACTATGTTTCCGCGTATATCGAGAATCTTTACATGCCCTGTGCCGTATGTTTCTATTTCTATTGCATTGTTAAATGGATTTGGGTAAACTTGATCTCGGGGATTAATATTGCTAGTAGCTTGATTTTGCTGCTCTATATATGTAGATTCAAATAATACACGCCCAGTTCGATTTATATTTTGTCGGAACATACTCCAAAGTAACCGTGCGTGAGAGGAAATATAAGGAGTTCGCCATACATTAACTTTGCTATCAAGTGAGGGTGCAATAATTTCGAGAAAACCATCGCCATCAAAGTCGATAATTTGCGGCGGTGAAGAGAACCCAACTCCAGCACGCAATGGAAATCCAGGCACAAGCAGATTTGCAGCCACATCAATGGCAATAATCTCGTTTCCAGCCGGAAAAACAATGTCGGCAATATCATCTTCGTCGAAAAATCCGATAACACCACCGCTCCAATGCTCGTTTCCAAAGTTTTTTGGAAAACCTGCAATTGGTGTGCCAGAAGCATCAATTGCAACGATGCCGAATGGCGAAATGAATACAATGTCACCACGCCCATCGCCGTTAAAATCGGCGACCGAAGGTGAGCATAGCGCGTCACCGATATTAATTACCGAATTCGAAACAGGAAAACCATCACATTCGGCAGAGTCAGTGCCGTCTGCGCGCAAGACGTGAATGCCTGTACCGCCTGCAAAAAAGATTATTTCGTCAGTTGCAAAATTAGTGTCGATATTCGCCAAAACTATGCCCCCCCAAACGTTGCCCAAGGTTGTCAAGGGAAAATCTGCTTTTCGCACACCAGAATTGTCGAAAGCAAAAATAAGAGTTCGTCCAGCGGCATCGGTTCCCGGTGAAACTACAATATCCATTTCGCCATCACCATCGACATCACCAATTGCAGGTGAGCTAAACCCATACCCACCAGTCGCTTCTGGAAAGTTGTCCACAAGAGCTGAAGTGCCACGATAGGCAGATGCGTCACCGCGAAAGATGAACAGTTTGCGCGTTTGAGAATGTACGATAATCTCATCATTTCCGTCATTATCGAGGTCGAAAACTATAGGTGTTGCAACGCAAGGCTCGCCGAAAGCCAATGGGAAACCAGGTTTTGATTTGCCAAATGCGTTGAAACAGAATAACTTCGTATTTGCACCATTGCGATTTACCGCCACAATGTCCAAAGTATCGTCACCATCGACATCGCCGGCAGCAAGGGAACTCCAAAAGCCAGTGTTAAGCCCAAAATCTTCTGCTATAATTGGGTCAACTTCATCGGATGTATCGACAAGTTCGGTTCCGTCGGCTTTAAATGCATAGATGAAGCCGTTAATATCGGCAACATAAAGTTCAAGCGCACCATCTAGGTCAGCATCTACTATCAATGGCGCCGAGCGAGGCCAAACCCCAGCAACAAGCGCGCGTGGAAAGCCATCGATTTGGGCGAAAGTTTTCCAGGCAAAAAGTAGCTCAGAAGGTCTACCAATGTTTCTGGCTTCGTCCACAACAGCTACACGGTAATTGAAAATTTCGCAATCGCCGAGTGATTCATCTACAAAAAAGGCATTAGTAACTGCCGGGAAATTTGCTGGTGTATAGGGACCAGTAGTGCAGTTTTGACGATAAATAAAATAACCACTTGCGTTTACGACGTTATTTGACCAATTTAAATGAACTGAATGTTGGTAAGTTTCTGCCCATAAACTATTTGGCGCATCTACATTGTGAAATAAAAGTGGCACTTCGAAGTGAGCGAAAGCGTTTTGTACTGTGAGAGTTGCAGGTATTTCTCCCATTGCATCTGCCGGTAACAGCGTATGGAACACTATAGTATCGCACTTGTCGCGTGCGGTCATGTTCAAAAGTATGGAATCGGGTTGTAAGTGAAAGTGTGTGTTAAGTTTGGCTGTGGCATAGCTTATCCCGCCACGTGTGGGCATGTTGATAATGATGGCAAAAAATGCTGAATCGCCAGCAACAGGTTCGGGCATGAAGCTCGAAATCTCATCGCTATGTTCGAGTTTGCGCAAGAATATTCCAGGAATGTCAAATGTAGGACCTGCAATTTCAGTATAAAAGCTATCGGTGTGTTCTAAAAACTCAATTATCGTCAGAAGTTTTTTGGGCATACCGATGGAGTCTGTGAGTGGAAACGCTGTCCCAAATATTTTGCTCGTTTCTGCAGGCGGTATGTCGAAACTTAACAGCTCGTGAACAGAAAGGCTATCGATGGTGATGGTAAAACTGCCAGTAAGCCGTGTAGTGGTCGAACGATTGACTACAGTTGCGAACGGCATCACAACTTCGCCACATTCGGGAAAATTGTCGCCATCTCCAAAAAGTTCCTCAACACCGGCATTCACTGCCAACGGGTAGTTTCGTGCATCTGCAACGAAAATGGTACACCTTTTTTCTGGTAAGATGTGGGCAACTACGAAAATGGTATCATCAAAAACTGGTGCAAAATGAGCGGTAAAGTCGTGCGCTTCGGTTTCGATGCTTGTAAAAATGCGGTGTCGGCTCGCGATAGTGTAAGTAATTGGAAAGTTTCCGCGCCTGTCAACATGAATACTAAGTGTCGAATCTCCAACCTCGAATGTTCCCGCGTCACTTATTTCGAGAGTGATTGAGTCGGGTTTTGTGGAGATAGGAGTGAGCGGAAATCCCGAAAAATTGGCAATGGCATTGTCATATTGCGAAACTACAAGGTGTAATTGCCAGCGTGAAAAAAGTTCGCCTGCAAATGCGGGTGACTCAAAAGCAAAAACATCCCAAAACAAATTGTCCATTGAGGCTTGTGAAGCCCAAGCCTGATGACTGTGTGCGAACATGCCTATGCCGCCGCCGCGTGGATTTATCGTCCAGCGCTTGGCAATATTGTCGGTGTCAAATTTGTTCACGTCGCACGAAAAAGAGTACATAAGTGGATAAAAACTGTTTTCTAGCGAAGCGACTTCTTCGAGAGTGAGAGAGCCACCACCTGTTTTGGAACCCATTGATAAACTTATTTGATTGCCGTGGTCATAATGGTTGGCGAAGGAAAAGCCATTACGTAGTTCTGTGATAAAATTTGCTTCAGTTATGAGCAGATCGCCGCCTGTTTCGGACAGATGTGAATACATTTTGCGAACGCCGAAAAGAGTATCGAGACGTGTGGCTGTGAGAATCTCATTCTTCTTTGCAGGACCACTAATGTCTGCGCCGTCTGTGTTCACCGAGGCACCGATAAAAAGCAGCTTTGAAAAAAAACTTGCAGGGTGTGTAGTGCGATAAGCCTCGAGTTTTTGAGCAAAAATGCGTAATTGCAGTTCATTTTCCACTTGTAATCTGCCAAGCCATAGCTCCGGATAATAATCATCCTCGAATGAATCGCCAAATAGGTGGTCGCCGTTGAAATTTACGTTCCCATCAAGTGCAGCAAAGTATAAGTCTGATACAACTTCAGTTTGAAAACCAGCGCGCGGAATAGGATAGAGATATCTCACTGGTACCTGTAAGAAATCACCCACAATAGCCAATGCACCAATGCCATCAGATTCAAATCTTTGGAGAATGAAATTTCGCACTTTTTCCTGAACATCAGAACCGGAAAAAACTGAGCTGATGCTCTCCACTGTGGCAAACTCGGTTTTGTAACCGCAATATGTTTGGTC
>CAYUDB010000168.1:0-6193 GCA_964443405.1 uncultured bacterium
AGTTTGCGAATAATATATTGAAAGGAACTACCTACGCAAGGAGATGCCATGCGCAAGATTCTGATTATGAGTTTGATTTTTGGGGCACTGCTTTTAGCACAGACTCCGACAGTTAGCACAATGTCGCCGACGACGGCAGCACAGGGCACCTCTGTTGCTGTGACGATTTTTGGTTTGAGCTTTGTATCGACACCAACTGCTGATTTGGGCACAGGTATAAGTTTTACCTCGCTCACGTATATGACACCCAGTTTGCTTGTGGGTAATATATCGATTTCGGGTGCAGCACCGTTGGGACCACATGACCTGATAGTAACAAATCCATCGGGGCTTGCGGATACGCTTTTTAACGCTATCACCATAACGCCTGAAGACGATGGACCAACTGCGAGTATTATTTTTCCACCAACCTGTGGTATGTACACAGCGTGCACCGATACCATGATCATAATTCAACTCGAAGATGAAAATGGCATCGACGATACCACAGTGGTCTTGCGCGTAAATGGCATCGATTACACGACAATGTCGCCCGAACTGATTTTATTTAGTGACAGCATATTATATTTTATACCGCCCACTTGGTTTTCGGATGGAACAACAGTGAACTTTTCACTTTTGCGTGTAGCTGATACTTTTCACAACGTTTCATCGGGTTTGGTGCCATGTTCGTTTGTGGTTGACACATCTTCACCGCGTTTCCCCGAACCCATACCGCCACGTGGTGCATCTTCGCGCGATATGACACCAACCTTGCTTATCCCCATTTCCGATGCTGGCGCTGGCGAAGACAGCTCCACTTTCGAATTGACTATAACTATGCCCGATGGCTCTGTTCACGTTATAGGCTGGCCTCACGCGTCTTTACGTTGGGCACGCGATACGCTCATCTTTGAGGCGAGTGTGGCAGGCTTGACTTTTGCTGCTGAAGAAACAATGAACGTCTGCATTAGAGCTTCCGATAGAGTTCAAGATGCTGGCTGCGGACCAAATACCAACGACACGTGTTGGTTCATATATTTTCACGTGCCACCACCGCTTGCACTCAACTTCACCATCGACCAAGTTTATACCGATCAGTTCCCATTAATTTCGGCATTCTGTCTTGTGAACGATGAACTCGGCAATACAGTTGAAGGTTTGGACGAATCGAATTTTAAAGTATGGGAAGATTATGGTTCTGGCTGGCAACGGCAGCATCCTATTGTCGCGTATTTGCGTGGCGGCGGCGGCATGGTCGATGTAGTGTTTTGCGTCGATGTTACCGGCTCCATGGGTGGTATGATTGGCGATGTGCGAACAGGTTTGCATGCTTTTGCCGAATCGCTTGCTGTGGCTGGTGTGTCGTATCGTTTGGGCTTAAACACATTTGGCGATTCTGTTTACTTCCCATACGGTTACGATCTTACCGGCAGTGTTAGCACATTCGAAACTTGGGTTGCATCGCTTATCGCCTCTGGTGGCGGCGACTGGAACGAAGTTTCACTCGATGCAATTTACGATGCGCTCGATTCTTTCCATTTCCGACCGGGTGCCACTATTGTTATAATAATGGTTACCGATGCGCCGCCTCATTATATAGGTGACGGAACTTGGACAAGCTATTCCGATGTTACAGAAGAGATGGTGCTTGCAAATTTACTCGAGCATCGAGCACTGAATTTCAACATAGTCAACCGTGGATGGAGCGGCTTTCCTGAGACTACCATGTTCCAGAATGTCGCACGCGGTTCGGGTGGTGAGTTTTTCCCGTGGGCATCGGCTGGAGATTTCCAGCTTGTGTTGCCGCTTATCATCGATGCTGTGCGAGGCGGATACATGGTAAACTGGTCAACCACAAAACCATATGCCGATTGCACAACTCGACCTTTGCGTATAGAGGTTTCTGAAGACGCATGGGGACTTTCCGATGATGACCAAAGCGAATATCTCGCGCCATGCTCGCCTATTGCTGCAATAATCGAACCACTTCCGCGAACATGGACCTCAAACCCGCTGCAACCTATTCTAATGTCCTTCCATGAAGTCGAAGACTCTATTGACACAAACACCATACAATTCCGCGTGGAGAGCAATATTTTCAACATTTTCTCTCCACAACTGTCCTATGCCATACCGCAGATGCGTTGGACACACGTTGACCCGTTCACAAACAATCAAATTATCCATGCGGAACTTGTGCGCTTGATGGACAAGCAAGGGCATCTACCTTTCTCCGGACCCATCCAGTGGTATTTCATGGTCGATTTGCTTGCACCTCGTATTGCAAACCGTTATCCTGCAATAGGACAAGGCATCGGTGAGCATCAGCCACGAATCTGCTTCGATCTTTGGGATGAAGAATCAGGGCTTGATACAGCAGGAGTTCTTTTCACTGTCGATAACAGCGAAAGCCGCACACATTGGCCCCCCATTATTACCACTCTCGATCGCAATAGCCCTGGTGTAACATATTCGGGCAGAAGAATGTGTTGGGATCCGTCAGTTGGCGGGTATTATTTCCCCGATCTCGACACAGTATGCATAACAATCATTCGTGCCGACGACACCCCTGATTATGGCGATCCCAATGCACTTGCCGAATCGGAACGCCGTTGGTGTTTCCACATCACCGATGACGATACATTGTGCCCCACTTTTTCGAATTTCACCCCCGATACAACAGTGCAGCTTGCAGTAGGCACACCTTTTGAAATTCGTGCACAGATTGACGATCAATCGGGCGTTCGTCGCGCTTGGGTCGAATGGGATATCGACGGCAGTGTTGACGATGGAACTTTCCAGCTCGATATGATGCATCAAGTTAGTGGCGCCATATTTGCCGCAGACATCGAAGGACAAAACGAAAACATCGATTTTGTATATCGTATTTGCGCCTGCGACGCAGATACAGATGGTGGCGACACTCTTGATTCGGAGTGTTGTTGTTCCGAAGTTATGCCACTCTACTTTGGCTACGGACCTCAAGCGCAGATAATTGAGCCACTCCCGAACACATGGACAACTGTTGCGAATCAGCGTATAGTAATGCGCATTTACGATGACGGAGTTGTGGACAATTCAACAATTCAGCTTCGTGTAGCGGGTGTAACACACAACTATGACGCAGATTTCATCATGAATGCCGATACAATGATCTACACTCCGAGTGCACCGAATTTATTCACCGACGGACAAATTGTGCCGGTTGAGCTTGTTCGCGCCGACGATCTGGCAGGTCATCCGCTGCGTGGCACCTACACTTGGAGCTTCAATGTTGATCTTACTCCGCCAATTGTTGAAAACACCGATCCAATCGAAGGTCAACTCACCGAAGACAAAAATCAAGATATCGTTTTCAATCTCAACGATGCACGCCGCAGAACCGACTCCACAGCTGTAACTATAACAGTCAATGATAGCCGATCATTTACCTTTGGCGATCCGGGTTTTGCATGGGATGCCTCATCACAAACTGCGCGTTTTATCCCCGAGAATGCCTCACCCGCGCTGACATATGCCAACGACGAATCCATTTGCGTTACAATCACTTGTGCCGATATTCCACCCGATTATGGTGTACCAAACCCTATGGATGAATATCGTCTATGTTTCTTGTTTGCTATCACTACCTGCGATATTCGCCCACTTGTTGCAACGCCGAACGGCGATGGTGTAAACGATGGGTTTATATTTGAATATCCGCGCATGCTTTTTGGCACGGGTATCATTCACATTTACGATTTGAGCGGTGAAGAAATATGGACATCTCCCAGCGGCGCCACAACTTGGGATTGCAAATCGGGCACAGGCAGCATAGTGCGACCTGGTTTGTATCTCTATTCAATAGAAAACGATGGCGAAGTTGTGTGTAATGGCACACTTTCAGTTATCCGCTAGCTATTAATTGCGATAACCACTCTCGCCAATGGCGACTGTCAATTACAAAAACACCAAGCCTTTGCTTGGTGTTTTTTTTTGGGCTTATGGGCAAGATAGCATGTGATTCTAGAAAGCATGCTCTGCATGGTTTCGAAAACTTACGAGCTTACAATTAAATGGGTTTAATGATTACCTCGAAGAGAGCAGATACGTTTTTGTCGTCTCCAGTTTTTCAAATTGCACCTAACTGTTTTCAAGTGTGCAAATCTATCTTTTATGAACATGCAGTGTTTTTGCTTTACTTTTTGTCATTGTGCGAATTTTTTACAGGGGAGGCGGCTTCCGCCTTTGTCTAACAATTGGCAAAAAATGAGCAACACCGAGATAACTATGGGCAAGATTCAAATGGCAGTGGTTGGTGGTGGTGCATGGGGCACAGCTTTCGCCATGCACCTCGCTAAAATTGCGGCAGAAGTGCCGCTTTGGGTGCGCGAGGAAACCGTTGCGCATGACATAAACACTTTACACGAAAACAAAACCTTTTTACCCAATATCGAATTGCCGCGCAATCTCTTTGCTCATAACTGCTTAAACGAAACAATTTTGGGCGCGGACATTGTTTTTTGGGTTGTACCATCGCAACATTTAAGAGCGGTGATATCGAATGCTGCTGCAAATGAAACATGCATTCACGTTATAATGACCAAGGGCATCGAACGAAACACAAATCTATTTCCATACGAGATTGCGCAAAGTTTTTTCGATTCATCGCAAATTTGTGTGCTGTCGGGACCATCATTTGCCGAAGATGTTGCACAGTCGCGTCCTGCAATACTTGCCTGCGCTTCGCACAATGCTGAAATCGCCAGTTTTGTGCAAAAATCTGTCTCCACGCAAAAACTACGTGTCTATGTTAATCCAGATCCGCTGGGTGTTTCACTTTGTGGCGCATATAAAAACATCATTGCCGTTGCATCGGGCATGTGCAATGGGTTGGGGCTTGGCGAAAGCGCAAGTGCTGCAACAATTACTCGTGGTATTGCCGAGCTTGTTCGATTGAGTAAGGCTTTGGGAGCGAAAAGCGAAACAGTATTTGGTATTGCGGGTTTGGGTGATATGGTTTTGACATGCACAAGTGATAAAAGTCGAAACTTTTCATTGGGTAAATTATTGAGCAGTGGTGTATTGCACGCCGACACCATTGAACGAACACTGCATGTTGCCGAAGGAATTTATGCGGTTTTTGGGGCACTTCATTTTGCCCGTGAACACAAAATCGACTTGCCCATAGCGCAAGCGGTTTTCGAGGCACTTTGGGAAAATGCTGCACCAGCGACAATTGCAACACAGCTTATGTTACGCCCGCTCAAATCTGAATGGTGATTTTTTTGTCATCGCCCACGATATTTTGGCTTGCGGTGTTTTGAAAGCAATAGTTTTGCAATTCTCAATACTACACATTGATAGAAATTCCAAGCGCTCGCTTTTGACAAAACGAGGTCGGATAGGCGATTTTCGCTATGGACTTCGCATTTTGCTGACAATCATGTTATATTACGAAATCCATAGACTCTTATAATAATTTGCCTACGGGGACGCGCTCCACAGGCGCTGCTGTCGGAAAAGCATAAAAAACTTGTGTGTTCACAAAAAAAAGATTGATTGAGGCGAAAATAGAGAGGTGAAAAATGTTCGACGAAAAGATTTTCAAAGCTTACGACATACGTGGCATCTATCCACAGGAACTTGACGAGCAGATTGCATATCTTATTGGTGGCGCATTTGTGCAAGTAACTGGAGCTAAAAGAGTTGCAGTTGGGCGCGATGTTCGGGTTTCGGGTGAGATTTTGCAAAAGGCATTTGTAGATGGAATCACCGATGCGGGTGCAAATGTCGAGTTGTTGGGAACGATTTCCACCGATTGCCTATATTTTGCAGTGGGAAAGCATGCTTTCGACGCTGGTGCTATGATAACCGCCTCACATAATCCTGCGGCATACAATGGTTTTAAGCTGTGCAAGCAGAATGCCGTGCCGTTATCATCTGAGGATGGGTTGCCTGAGATGAAGGCAATTGTGGCTTCTGGCACTTTTACAAAAAAAACAAAAGGCAACATATCATCACTCGAAGTGCTCGATGAATTTGTGGATTTTGCACTTTCATTTATCGATGTTGCAAAGCTTAAGCCTTTTTCAATTGCGGTGGTGAACCTGCACCTTGAGCCGGGTGCGGGTGGGTTGGGAAAACACTTTGGGGTGGTGGGGCTGCGCCGCCCCAAACACCGCAACCAGGGGCGCCCGCGGGCTGTCTTTACCTGCTCTCTTGTCCAGCG
>CAYUDB010000169.1:0-6192 GCA_964443405.1 uncultured bacterium
CGTTACTTCCAAAGGATTGCCTTTTTTGTTCCACCAACCAAACTCTGGCACATGCTTAACTCGCACATCCCAAATGTTCGCTTGATACACTTGCATAGCATCCATGTCGAAGAACACATCGCGGACAATGTGTGTTCTACCGATGTCGTAATTGGGCTCTGTTTTGTTACCGTGCAAAAAAGGTGCAAGCTCTTTGTCCTTGCACTTTTTCGCCGCTAGCTCGAGCTTAATGGCATTTTCGAAATCTTTGAAAACACCATCAGCAACTTTGTTAGCAGCAATTTTCCATAAAAGCGCGGTTCTTATGGCACCCTTTATTGAGCTGCCGGGGATGTATGGACGATAAAAGGCATCGCGCATAAAACGTTTTATTTCGCTTGGTTCCTTGCCAGTAAACTTTAATGGCTCACCCTTTCGCAGGTTTGCGAGTTTTTTGTCATTGCCGCAAATGGTTTTAATTTCTTTAGCGAATGCGGCTGCATCTTTAAACCCGCGAACCTTGCTCTCAATTTCGACAGCTACTGCCTCTTCGTCGAGGAAGTGAATTTCACCATTCTTAGCAACAAAATCGAAGCCCGATTGTGCTGTTTCACCGCTGCCAACGAAAAGTGGCGTTATTATTTCTATGCGATATCGCTTATTACTCATTTTTTCGCCTCATGTTTTTATTGGTATGGTCAGCGCGCGCCCAGAACGGAAGATTTTATGCCCAATCTCTGTGCCATCCGGCGTGACGTCCACAATGTTGCCGCGGACTTCTCTGCTCAAAATCGAACCCTCACAGAACATCCAGACGGGCTTGCGCATGTTCGAAAAACCATAGCCCGGCGAAATCCAGCCCGCACGTAAAATGGTCTCCCATCGCGCAACGTCGCTTTTCAATGCATCTGTCTCGCCCGCAGCGGGGAACCATAACGATAGCAACATCGCCGCATTTGCGCCCTCCACTTTCGGCAAATCGACATCCTTCAACGGCACGACTGCAAAATGCCCGTTGCCATTGCTGCGATCGGCGCCAATGCCCGTGTCTCCCAAAAGTTCCAGCGCAGCCTCGAAATGCCGCTCGATGTCCGTGTCCGCACCGAAGTCCGCAAGGAGCCAAAAACCAAACTCCACGTCCGACGAACCCAAAAACGCAAGCTGCTCCACAAAAAACGTGTCGCTCGTGCCGCCAAGCCTGTCCACAGTGACCTTCTGCACTATGTCCGTGCCGAGGAATTTCGCGCTCACGCTCGTGTGCTTCACAAACTTCGCCGCATCCGCCGACACTTTCGCCATGACCGCAGACAGTTTCGCGCTCTCCATGCAACCATCTGCGCCACCAACCGAATTCCACGCGAAATCCCCGCAACGATTAACTACATCTTTGCACGAAACAGCAACGTCCTCGCGCGAAAGAAAACTACTGTCGCTCGCAAGATTGCCAAAAAGCTCAAGGTCCACCCATTTCAGCTTCTTGAAACTCTTCCGCTCGCTCGGATCTTCGGGAAATTTGGCGTCCTTGCGCATGGGCACGAAAAGTTTCGTTGTGTTCTCGAGCTTGACATAAGGCATCGCCGAAGAAATTCTCACGCGCTCGCTTTTGATGAAGTCGCACACTGCATCTTTGCCGAAAAGCTCGCCCACACAAACCGCAAGCGCCGAAAATAAAGTGTCGGAACGCGGAAACATATCGGTGCCCACTTCATCAGCAATGTCCTTGCCGAGGCGAAAAAAGCCGCGCGGCTTTAGTAAATATGCTTTCATGCCGGCTCTTTCTCCTTAAAGTTTGCCAAAATATTTGTCCCGCAACTCATCATCGACGTTCGCGGGGACAAGCTCTTTGTAATGCTCCGCAGTGCGAACGAACACGCTCTCAACCTTTATCGAAACTTTCCCATAGCCTCTGCTGCCGCTGCCGCCGAGATAATCGTCTTGCAAGAGCATCAAACCCTCGCAAAGTGTGCTCAAAAGCTTGCCTTCATCGTCCTCGTCGAAGACGTTGATGATAAGCTCCAGCTCAAACTCGGCGCCCGCCGGAACACGCTCGAAAGTGCGCGGCGTCGCCTGTGAGGTGATTCTGTCGATGACAACTTCAACTTTCGTCTCGGTGAAGGGCAACTCGGTGTCCGGCGCTCTTCTCAGCCACTCGCGCTTTTCGGTTGTGAGTTTGGCGTCGCGGACAATGAGGCGCGTTGTGGTGTTCTCGATGCCAGTGAGCTTGCCCGCGCTGTCGGCAGAGACGCCAAAGAGCCGACATGTGTTGCAAATTTCCCCTGTGGTGCAAACATGGATGTGCGAATTGCTCACCTTTTGGAATTTCTCGAGGTTGTGCACCTTATCGAGTAAAGACCGCATCTTTCCACGTATGGAACTGCCCGGTATGTAGGGTTCCTTGGTAACCGGATGTCTCACAATGATTTTATCGATGCCACCAATTTCCAAACCGACGTCGGTGCCGCCAATAGCCAAGCCTGTTTCGGCAATTATCTTTCCCTTCACGAAGATTTTTTTGTTAAGCATTTTGTCACTCCCCTACTTGTTGTAAACTTTGTGATACGCCACGAGCGCTTCGAAGAAGTCACAGAAGTGTTTAAACTTCTCCGAGCTGTCTTCGGTGGCAACCTTTTTAATGAGCTTTGTGATATCGTCGCGAAAACTTACAAGTTCGTCGCCCGGTTTTGCATTTGCGCGCGCAACCGTGTAGAAAATTTTTGGAATCAAGAGCATCAGCTCGTTACCGTAAGCGCCCAGCTCCTTACGCTTTTCGACCTCCTCGGCAAAAAAGCGCAGCTCGATACTTTTTATTGTGCCAAAGAACTTACGAAGCTGACTCGCGGTGAGTTTCGGGCATCGCGCGAGCCTTTCTGCCTCCTCAACCATGATTTTCGCGTCGCCCGACAAGATGCGGTTTACCGTTTCATCATTCATCATTTTCCTCCTAAACTATTTTCTTGTTGCCCAGTCTGCCCAGTTAATTGCCGCCTCGAGCCATTCGAGTGGCGGTAGATACGTAACTTTCAAGTTGTTGTCGCTCTTGGTGTTCTCGCAGTTGATAGTGGCGAAAAGTGCATTACACCTTTCGTACTTTGCGCGCAGAGAGTACTCCAGCATCCAACTCCAGCGTGCCTTGGCGATGCCGGTTTTGAACTCGTCGAGCGATATGGGGCGCGGCAAATTTGCAGCTGTGTCCACGCGAGTTTTCGCGGCATCCGCGCGATTATCAATTACATCCTGCGAAACTTTTGCCGTGCCCGCGGCATTTGCCATTTGCAACGACTGCTTATCTTTGTTGACAGCGAGCTTTGGCGAGATGAGCCGCGAATGTTGCCTGTAAAGCATGGCAATATGCTCGAGCCTATTGAGAACACTACGTGGAACCTTTTTCGTATCAACGCTTTTCGGCGACACCAGTTCTCTTAACTGGTCTGTTATCGCCATGAGTGTGGGGAAATCGTTCCAAGGTATCTGCTGACCGAAAAGACACAGCGCATCCTTTTCTAAATTCATGCTACCGTTGATTTTGAGCTTAAAAGCTTTAGCCACAGCCTCAGCTTCGTCGGTGAGTTCCACAGCACGTTTTATGGGAAACTTTGGCGCGAAAAACAGCATCCCAGCCGAAAGAGTTACGCCCGTGCTGTTACACGCGAAATTCCGGAACTCATCGCGTATGAACGCGGCGATATGCGGCAAAATGTCCCAACTACCGACGATGAGCATGTCGTCGCCGCCTGAATAAATGATGTAATACTTGTTATTCGCGTCGTCGAACTCGGTGTCTGCCTGCGAATTGGCTGTGGTATAGCTCTCGATAGCCTTCGGAAGCCAATACGAGAAAAAGAGTTCGAACGATTGTGACAAACTTTGCAGTTGAGCAAGCGATTCTTTGCTCGTGAAAATTGTGCCAAGGTTATCGACATCAAGCTTGAGCACGCCATAACGCTTAATGCCCAACACTTTAGCGGGAATCGACTGCGTGTCGTCATCAGTGGCACCTGCAAGCTCCGAAAAAGTGCGCACATTGTATTTGCCGCTCATTGGGCAATGCGTGCCTCCATAAAACATCATAGATGGCATGAACTTACATTGGAATTTGTCCCATGCATCAACTTTTTGGAAGTATTCAGGATTATTGAGTGCGTAAATGATTTTCTCATCGCTAACCGATTGCATATTATCGAGTTCCTTATCATTTCGCATCAAATAAATTGATGCGACAGTATTATCATCGAGGCTCAATGAAAAATCAGCGTTTTTGTTTTGCTGCCAATCGAGTATGAGGAATTTTGCCTCGCGCAGGTTTTCGCCGAGCGTTTTGAGCGACGCGCAATTCGCGCAAAGTTTTAGGTCTTCCGAGCTATCATTTACGTTGTGCTTTTCGATTTTGCACACATCGCAGGCATCATCGGGCAAGAGCACATTCTGTTGCGGCATAAGGTGTTGCAAAAACTCGCTTTCTGTGCCACCATCCAAAAGATCGGAGAATTTTCGAGTTTTGTTCACGCTCAGCTTTTTGCGAAGCTCTGTCCAAGTGCTTGAGAAACTAGTGGTTAGCAAATCGTTTTTGGAAATTTCTAGTTCGGCATGTGTAATATAAATCTTGCCACCAAATTTTTTCACCAAGTTCCTATTAATAATACTGAAATTTTCGCGTAGAAATGTTCGATTTTGCAGCGTATTAGGTAGCATAATGAAGAAATTTCCGCCACCAACATATATAATTTGAGTATTTGGCAGTTCTAGCTTTCGTAATATGTGCTCGCAATATATATGTGCGAGAACAGATATTAGAAATGAGCGTCCTTTGACGAATTTCGCTGCTTTAGAACTGGTTACCGAAAAAATAAAATCCTGTATTTTCGAAAATTCTGCTCCAATCACAACAGCAAATTTTTCGTCTTCTGCTATTTCGTCGAATTTTTTTCCACAATCTGCCGCATAACTTGCGCTGCAAACGGCGATAGCAGAAGCAGTTATTGTGTGTGTGGCAAAAGATATGTCCGATGTACCAGTTGCATTGATGTTTGGGCAATGTGCATAGTTTGCCACTAGGCATTTTGCTAATATATTAGATAATATATTCAGAGAATTTGAATACTTTTTGCAAATAGTGATTATATTATCAGCATATTCGGCAAAATTTGTTATATCTTTGCGATTATCGTCGTCATTATCGCCAATATACTCAATGCCTATGTCATCAAGTTTTTTGAACTTTACTATATTATTGCCGCCAGTATTAGTGTTTTTGCACAATGACGATAAAAGTTTAAATTGCTGCGGCGTTTTTGCAGTATCTACAGTGGAACTGGCACCGTTTGCCAGGGCATTAGCCAGTGATATCTGTTTATCGTTCAAACAATTAAATTGTTGCATCAACTCTTGTAATTCATTGTCAAAATCTGCACGACCTTGCGTCTCGGCTTCACCATGTTTTGATGAAATGCGCGCGATATAATCTTTTAAGTTCTTGAGCATCAGCTCTATAGCAATCAAGTGCGACCTCATATACACCTCACATTTTTGTTTCTATTCTTAAATCATCCTTTTGGCTCATATACATCTCGCTGCAACCCCATAATTCTCATCAGCTAGCAAAAATTAAACCTGCAATGACTACACAAAAAAACCTCGCTGTAAATACGCGTCGCCAAATTTCATGCCGCTACGTCAGAGTAAGCAGTTCTACATTAAAAACAATGCTATTTTTCGTCGTTAAACAGTGTTAAACATCAAGTTAACTAAGCATATAAAATATTTTCACTCAAAAGTTCGTTTTGAAATAAAACATAGAAAAAGCTGATGTCAACAAAAAATTTTTGGAACATTGTCATGGGTGTGGCATAGTGAATAGATATTACGATATTTTCTATTGGTTAACTCTAAACGTAATGATTGTGCAAGATAAAAATGCATTTGAAATTCGGTCATTCACAAAGCTTGCTACCGGAATGAGCTATTGAGCTACAATTTTTCTCACTAAAACTACGCTAGCGTTGGCAAAACGTCAGACACGAGTTTGTGCAAATAACAGAATTAATGTTGCCGTGTTTGCAAAACTCTTCATTATTATAATTCGTAATCCATTATGCATTAAAATGGTAAAAAACTTAATGTGTGCTCGGTTTCAAATCAAGTGGAAGCTGAACAAAAAACGTCGTGCCCGTGCCCAGTGTGCTCGACACCCAGATTTTTCCACCGTGTGCTTGAATA
>CAYUDB010000170.1:0-6144 GCA_964443405.1 uncultured bacterium
GGGTGCATCACCAAACCGATGATTTTTCATTCGCTCCACCTTCCGAACCGCTTACAGCATGTCGCAAAACTACTTTCGATATTGAAGATATGGTCGTACATATTATCACTGTTGCAAGAAAAACGCATGCCCAGCGTGTAGTTTTTGAACTGAGAAGCGAAAAAATTCGCACGTTTCTGCGGATAAATGGCACAAATGTTGAGGAGTTTGTCATTCCAGGCTTTTTTGCGCATTTTGTTGCAGACTATTTCGACGAGCGTGTCGAGAACGATTCTTCACGTTTTTTGCTGGCTTTGCCCCAATTGAAACAAACGTTTAAGGCACAAATCATTAGAGAAGCGAGTTTGCAAAAAGTGATTATCGATATCGAGGCAGCACCACTTGCAATGCAGTTTTATACGCTCAATTTTGCACCTGCCGAACGAGAGCTTGTTGTTGATGCTTTGCATAAGCGCACTGGTGTTATAGTAATTGCATCTGATATTGAAAACGGTAAAACAACTACTATGCGTTCTATAATTCAATTATTTGTTTTGCAGAAACAAAAAATTGCATTATTCGATTCTTCATCTGCATCATCTGATCTTGAAGATCCAATTGCTCGATTCCCTGTTTCTACACTTTTTACTTTCGATTCTTCGAATTTTGATATTGTAGTAGCCGATAACCTGAAAAGCGATGATCATATTAAACGCTTGTACGACATAGCATTACATAAGCTTGTTATATTGACAATTGAGGCACAAAATGCTGCATATGCCATAGCGGCATTGCAAAAACACGGCATTTCGGCTACGAACATTGCTGCACGAACAAATCTTATTGTAGCACAAAAACTTATACGAGTATTGTGCCCTGTATGTCGCGGCATTGAGTTTTCACCCATACCTCAGGAGGCATGTACTGTGTGTGGTGGAACTGGGTACATCGATAATGAAGCTATTTTCGAGGTGCTAAACGGAAACATTTTACAGAGCTCACTGGACTCGCAAATACGAAGTTTACGCGAAATTTTTGTGTCAGCAAAGGCGTTGGGCTACGTTTCGCTTTGGAACAAAGCAACAGAACGCGCTCGCGATGGTATCGCTTCGTTCGAAGATGTGGTATTGAATGTGCAAAAGATGCAATGGGATTAACCACACCATCTGCAAAAAAAAGCCGCCAAATGGCGGCATTTTTGTGAAAGAAAGGTAAGCGAAATATTTTAGATTAGCTTTTCGGTATGGTTACAGGCTGCGAAGTGGGTGTGCCACTCGGCTGCTGTGGTGCAGATGCAGGCGCGCCGCTTGCGAGACGCACTTCTATACGTGAAAGTGCAACTTTTGCGGTTGCGAAATATGGGCTTTGCGGGAATTTTTGTAAAAATTCCTCGTAGCGCGTTTTTGCGGCACCAAGCTCACCTTTAATATCATTGACTCGGGCGATACCAAGCAAGGCTTCGTCGGCACGGAAGAATACGGGATACTGCTCGTAAGTTTTTGTGTATTGGGCAATTGCTTCGTCGTAATGCGACTTGTCTTCGTAGCATGCTGCTATGCCCATCGATGCTGCTGCAACGAGATCGGGATCTGTCTTTGATTTCGGGAGCTTCAAATATGCGCTGTACGCTTCAATGGCACTGTCCTGCTCGCCGTAAATGTAGAAAATATGTGCTTTTAGGTAGCGTGCTATGTAACCTTCTTTGGTCGAACCGTAATTGTCGATGATAGTGCGCACACTGTCTCGGGCTTCGGGATAGTTACCGCTATCGATTAGCGTGTAAACAAGCGCCATCTGCAGACGTGCATTCTCGTTGCGCGATTTAATTAGGTAGTTGCCGATTAAAATTCCTGCCACGACCAGCACAACTGCAGCAAAAACTACAAGTGCTTTTGTTGGGTTTTCGGTAACGTAGCTGTACACTTTCGACACGTCGGTTGCAAATTCGTCGTGCTTAAGGGTGTGTTTGTTCAGTTTGCGAGACATATTTCCTCCATTTTTCTTGCAAATTTATCTTGGAATTCCAGTTACCATTTGTGCGCAGACCTATGCTCGCGCAAAAAACATAAAAATATATTGAAATTTCGACGCAAAAAAAGTGAAATTTTAGAGAAGTCGCTCATAAGGATCAAAAAGTTTTTTGTACTCGAGCATAGCGTATCGGTCAGTCATGCCGGCAATGTAATCTGCCACAACCTGCATGCGTCCATCGGTTTCGAGTTTTGCGCGCGAGGTGGGTGGCAATTGTCGCGGCTCCTCCATGTATGCTTCGAAAAGTTTTTCAACAACCAGACGCGCCTTTGTGCTCATGCGTAACACTTTGTAATGTCGATACATATGCTGATAAAGGAAATCTGCAGCATATTTCATGTGATCGGTGGTGGAGGACGAGAAATCCACAAGTGGATTTTTATGTCGTCGCACGTCATCTGGGGAGCGCAGATTTACTTTTTCGATGCGCGATAAGGATTCTGTAATGACATCAGTAACAAGAAAGTTGATGAAATCGCGCACACACATATAGCGCATAAGCTCGCGCTCAAGAGTAGGGTATTTTTTTTCGTTTTCGGCGCAAATATTGCCCCAAAGCGGTACCGATTTTTTTAATTCATCCCAGTCGAGCACTTTGGAGTTCAACCCATCATCAATATCGTGCGCGGTGTAGGCGAGTTCGTCGGCTATGTTTACAATTTGGGCTTCTATTGGGGCATTTGCTTCCACGAGATTAAAAAGGCTATCGCATGCAGGATTATCGTAACGTGTTGAATGTTTGAGAACACCTTCGCGCGTTTCGTATGTGAGGTTTAAGCCAGGAAACTCGGGCGATTTGCGCTCGAGATACTCGATAACCCGCACAGATTGACGATTGTGCTCAAATCCGCCGATGTCGCGTGTGAGTTCGGACAGCACTTCTTCACCTGTGTGTCCGAAAGGTGTATGCCCAAGGTCGTGGGCTAGGGCTATGGCTTCGGAAAGGTCTGGTTCCACACGCAAAACGCGCGCTACCACTCGGCTCACTGTTGCCACTTCGAGCGTATGGCTCATACGGGTTCGGTAATGGTCGCCCTCGTGGTTTACAAAAACTTGCGTTTTATATTGCAGGCGCCTGAATGAGGTGGAATGAATTATACGTTCGCGATCGCGTTCAAAAGGTGAACGATATGTATGCCCATGCTCGGGATAGTGTCGTCCACGTGTTTGCGACGGCGCAACAGCGAACGGTGCGAGCTTGCTTTCATCGACGTATGCAAAAACACTTTCGTCAAAGCTCATATTCGGTGCCTTGTGATTTGACTATGGCAGTTGCGTTTTAATATTGTCAAAAACAACGAACATGCCCTCTATCGTTTGGCGATAAAGGGCATGTGGAAAAAGTCGAAAAACTACTCGCCGCCTTCGACAGGTGCTGTAGGCGCGGGCATTTCGGAATTTTCGCGCTCCATCGCTGGGGAATTTTGTGTAGATGGATTTGCCATGGTAAAATTGTAAGCCATGATCAGAACAACGAAAACTAACGATAGCACAGCGGTGGCTTTGGTTAAAAAGTCCATGCCGCCTTTGCCGCCGAAGAGGTTGTCGCCCATGCCCATACCGAAAGCTGCACCAACACCGCCTTGACTGCGCGGTTGCAGTAGGATGGCAACGATTATCACAATTGCCGTTATGACGATCAGAACAAGCAGGGTTGCCTGCAAAATACCCATCTATGACCTCCTAATTATTTGCAAATCAAGGTGTTGACTAGTTATTGTTTTTTGCGTTTTTCGGGCGCAGGTTCATAAACCTTGTCGATGAGACCATATTCGAGCGCCTCGTGTGCCGACATGAAGAAATTGCGGTCGGTATCGCGCAAAATTTTCTCGTAGGGTTGACCTGAGTGGTCGGCAAGAATTTGAGAGAGAATTTGCTTCATGCGCTGGAGTTCTTTTGTTTGAATTTCTATATCGGTAACCTGCCCTTGTGCGCCACCCCAAGGCTGATGTATCATTATGCGCGCGTTTGGTAAAGCCGTACGCCGCCCAGGCGAACCGCCCGCCAAAAGCACTGCACCCATTGATGCTGCTTGTCCGATAACGGTAGTTGATACAGGGGCTTTCAAAAATTGCATGGTGTCGTAAATAGCGAGACCAGCTGTAACATAACCGCCGGGAGAATTTATGTATAGCGAAATAGGCTTAGAAGGATCATCAGCGTCGAGAAAAAGCATTTGAGCAACGACTAAATCTGCTACTACATCGTCGATTTCGGTGCCCAGAAAGATGATGCGATCTTTTAGAAGTCGAGAGAAAATATCGAAAGCGCGTTCACCGCGCGAGCTTTGTTCTATAACAATAGGAACGAGCTGATTTTGCGGTCGATCCTGTTTCATAGTGCCTCCAAAATAAAGTTTCTAAATTTAACAAAAAACACATTTCGCGCAAGAGTTTTTTGTTACTGCTTGCGCAAAATGCAATTGCCGTAAACAACAAAAACAAGGTAATCTTGCTTTTGATAAGTTACAAAAATTACGCTTCTTTTTCCTTGAGCGCTTTTTGGCGAGCGTTTTCTTTGATTATGAGCCAAGCGCGCATGGAATTCGTGTGAACTTCGGGGAAATCACCGTTATTATTCACTACGAGAGCTTGTTTTGGATGAAAGTTTTTGAAAATATCTTCTTGCATCGCAATGCGTTTTTCGGCGTCTTCTTGCGTTAGCCCACGTTGACGCACAAGGCGGTTCATACGTTGCCATTTTGGCGCATCGACTAAAATGATGAGATCCATGGCTTTGTATAGCTCCCATTTGGGCAAAAGAGCGGCTTCTATGGCTAATATTCCCGGAAAACCGTCATCTTCGAGTTCGAGAATTTTCTCGCGCACCTGCGATGTTATGTGATGTTCTGTAATTGCGTTTAAAATGTCGATCTTCTCTTGCGATTCAAAAACTATTTTACCAAGCTTCGACCGGTCGATTTTATTGCCTTCACCTAATATTACATCGCCGAAAGCCTCGACTATTTGTTTTTTTATATCGGGCATGTCTAGAAGTTTGTGCCCTATACTATCGGCATCGATGAGATATGCGCCCATCTCTTTGTAAAGCTTTGCAACGGTTGTTTTTCCCACTGCGATTGGTCCTGTAATTCCTATCAGATACATAAAATTCCTCCAAGTGGCGCGAATATATTCTTTAAATATACAAAAATTGCCCACGAAAGCAAAGCTTTTTTTTATAAACTTTGTGGGCTGTTTGTAAATTGAACGTGCAACTTTCTACATTTTTCTTTTATGAACTATGTGGTGCATAATCTTTTCATATGCAATACGTTATGCAAAAATATAGAACGCTGAACAATGCATTTTATAGTTGCGAGGTGCAATTTGGACAACGTACCGCTGCAATGTGAATAGTCGATTTGCAGAATGGGCATTCTTTTGTAGTAGGGTCGGTTGGCTGTGCTGCTTTTTCGCGCCGCAGCGAGTTTATGGATTTGATGAGCAAAAACACTGCTGCAGCAATAATTAAAAAATTCACGATGGTCATTATGAAAAGCCCAAGGTTCAAAGTTACTGCGCCTGCATTTTGCGCCGCCGCAACTGTGGCGTAAGGTCCTGGTTGTTCGCCGCTTCTGAGCACTACGAAAAGATTTGAAAAATCCATTTTTCCCAAAAGCAAACCTATAGGTGGCATTATGACGTCTGCTACAAGCGATTTTGTAATGGCACCAAAAGCTCCACCAACGATAATACCTACTGCCATATCCAAAACATTGCCACGCATAATGAACTCACGAAACTCTTTGAACATAATTTGCTCCTAATTAAAGTTACTTAAAGATATGATGTTAACGTGCAGACACAAATTTTTAATTGCCCTACCAAATTTTCTCTTCACATAATAAACTTTGCAAAAACTATTTATTTGCGCAGAAATTTGTATGAAATGTCTTTTTTCACCATTAATTTTGCATATTGGTGCTAGCCTACTTAGAGGATGTGGCACGTAAACTGCTATAAAACTTGCTATTACGAAAAAGGAGTTTTCGATGAGAGATTTTAAGACGATAATTGCTGTGCTTGGAATGTGCTTACTTTTGTGCGGCATTGTTTTTGCGGTAGGCATGTCGTTTGGCGAAGCGGACCAAATGGATGTGCGCATCGTGGCTGTTGTAGGAGAAACACCGAT
>CAYUDB010000171.1:0-6142 GCA_964443405.1 uncultured bacterium
GTTTCGGTGTCGAATGGTTTGCCTTTTTCGGCGCAAGACATCGAATTTGTTGAAACTATAGTAGCTCAAATTTCAATCGCTATCGAAAACTCTTTGCTTTATACCGAGCTTTTATCCACATTTGAGAGTTTCATGGATGTTATGGCATTCACCATCGACGCTAAGCATCCTATTTCTCGTGGGCATTCTCGTCGAGTTGCCGCGCATTCGAAAGGTATTGCTCAAAAACTACTCTTGCCTGTGCAAGACGTAGAAAAGATTCGTATTGCCGGATTATTGCACGACTATGGCAAAATCTCCATTCCCGATTCCATTCTCCAAAAAGCCGACAAGCTCACCAAAGAAGAGTATGAGCAAATTAAGCGTCACGCTCTTATGACATATCGAATTTTATCAAACATTAATTTCTCACCACATTGGCGCGATATACCTCTCATTGCTGCCGAGCACCACGAAAAATGGGATGGCACGGGCTATCCTTTTGCCAAGCGCGGAGAGCAAATTCCTATCGGCGCGCGAATTATTGCCGTTGCCGATGTTTTTGACGCGCTCACCTCGTTCCGTGAATACCATTCTCCACTCGCTTTCGAAGATGCTCTTGCACAAATTCAAGAAAAAGCGGGCACTGCTTACGACCCCATTGTCGTTGAGGCTTTTTCACAATACTTTGCCGAAGAGCTTGATCCTTACCGCCTTCGTCGCGCTTTTGCCAATTCCAAATAATTCAAAAACTGTTTCACAAACCAATTTCCCGTGCCAATATTATCATGTTAAGGCATGCAAAACATGCTTTGTCGATGGCTACGCCGACTGCATTTTGCGCAGATCACCGAGATCAAAAAAACACATATTCTCACAATTTTACACAGCGCGCGAAATCTAGGTGTATATGGCACTGAAAACATGTATCGCATGCCGCTACAAAAATGTCAACGCTTTGCAAAATAATGCGTCTAAATTTTGAAGAGTAAAATTGAATTTGCTCGAGCCGAAAGTTTATAAACCATCGAAACGACAAGGAGATTTATGAAAAAGATAATTGTTCTGGCAGCCATTTTGATTGTGGCTGTAGTGGGTATCTGGTTTTTCGGCTTTCGCAAAAAAGCTGATGTGACAACCCAATATGAGTTTACAATAATCGAAAGGGGCGATATAATCAATTCCGTATCGAGCACCGGTCAAATTGAAGCAATCGGTACTGTGGAAATAGGAACGCAAGTTTCGGGCACGCTAAGCAAGATTTTTGTCGATTACAACGATACTGTTCGACAGGGACAAATACTTGCAGTTATTGACACTACAACACTTGCCACGCAGTATCGTGATGCTGTGGCAAATCACAACAAAGCCAAAGCTCAGCTCGAACTCTCTCAAATCGATTTCGATAACGAAAAGGCACTTTTTGATAGCGGCGCAAGTTCAAAAGCCACTCTCGACAAAGCCCGCATCAACCTCGATATCGCAAAATCAAGTGTCGATATAGCCGCCAATTCCGTTCAACGCGCACGCACAAACCTCGAATATGCTATCATACGTTCGCCGATAGCTGGTATTGTGGTTTCGCGAAACATAGAGCCAGGTCAGACTGTCGCAGCAAGTCTTTCGGCACCTACTCTGTTTTTAGTGGCGAACGATCTTTCGCAAATGCGCATTCTCGCCAATGTGGACGAAAGTGATATCGGTTCGATAAAAACCGGTATGACAGCAGAATTTGAAGTGCCTGCCTATCCCGATGAAAAGTTTTCGGGCAAGATTGTACAAATACGTTTGCAGCCCACAACCGTATCGAATGTTGTCAATTACACTGTTGTTGTTGAAGCCCAGAACACACGTGGTTTGCTCATGCCTGGCATGACTGCCACTGTAGATTTTCTTGTGGATGAAAAACATGATGTGCTCAAAATTAAAAATGCGGCTCTTACAATTCAGCCTACTGAAGACATGCTTGCAGCATTTCGCGAAAAAATGCAGCAAAATATGCAAAGTCGTCAGGGTGATACAAATGCTGAAATACGTCCTAACCAAAACCCAATGACACCCGATTCGGCAAATATTGCACAAAACAAAACCGCGCAGGTACAAAACCCACAAACCTCACAAGATAGTAATCAATTTGCACGGCGTGGTAATGGACGACCGAAAAACCATGCACTCCTTTGGACTGTGGATAGCACTGGTAAACTTTCGGCAATACCTGTTGTTAAGGGCGTAACCGATGGCAAGACAACAGAAATCACATCCTTGCACGGTGAACTGACCGAAGGCATGCAGATTGTTACAAAATTGCCAAACAAAAAAGCAAATTCTGCGCGAAATCCATTAATGCCGCAAGGTCCTCCCGGACCGGGCATGAGGAGATAACATGGAAAACGTAATCGAAACTCGTAATCTTTCGAAAGTGTATTTTCTCGCCGAAGAAGTTCATGCTTTGCGCTCAGTTTCCATTGGCATCAAGAAAGGTGAATTCGTTATGATAATGGGCGCTTCGGGCAGTGGAAAATCCACGTTGATGAACCTCATAGGTTGCCTCGACAAACCTACGTCGGGCAAATATTTCCTCGATGGGGTTGACACAAGCGAGCTTTCATCAAATGCCTATGCCGATATTCGAAACGCAAAAATAGGTTTTGTATTTCAAGGGTTCAATCTCATATCGCGCACTACAGCACTCGAAAATGTTCTTTTGCCATTGCAATACGACAGAACAGGTAGAGTCGAAGATCCTTTGCAAAAGGCAAAACATTCGCTCGAAATAGTAGGACTTGCCGAAAGGATGGATCATGAACCAAATCAGCTGTCGGGTGGACAACAACAACGTGTGGCAATAGCTCGCGCACTTGTCAATGACCCTGCCATCATACTCGCCGATGAACCCACAGGTAACCTCGATTCGCGAACATCGGTGGAGATAATGGCTATTTTTCAAAAGCTCAACTCTGAAGGTCGAACTATTATTATGGTAACTCACGAACCAGATATAGCCCAATACGGTGAACGTATAATCGAACTGCGTGACGGCAATGTTTTGCGAGATTACCGCATCGAGAAGCAAAAGAATGCTATAGCCGAAGCACTCGAACTCAAAAACAAGCCCACAATGCGGGCGGTGTAAAAATGAACATTCGAAAAATAATACGCGATGCACTGCACAGTTTGCAAAAGAATAAAACACGTTCACTGCTTACCGCACTTGGTATAATCATAGGTGTTGCTGCGGTTATTGTTATGGTGGGCATCGGCAAAGGTGCACAAGCCGAAATAGAAACGCAAATCAAGGGACTTGGCACAAACCTCATAATGATAATGCCAAATTTCGGTGGCATGGGTGGCGTTAGTAGCGGCGCAGGAAGTCGCAATTATCTAACTCTCAAAGATGCAACAGCAATTGCCGAACGTGGAAAATTCATCAACAAAGTTTCACCAGCAGTTAATGCGGGCGGGCAAGTTATTGGTAACGGCATGAATTTCAGCACAACCACTACAGGCGTTTCGGCAGATTATTTAGAAATTCGCAACTGGAAAGTGGTTAACGGCGAATTTTTTGATGACAAAGCAATAAGCTCACGCAAAAAGGTAGCGGTTTTGGGTCAAACTGTTGTCGAAAACCTTTTCGGCGAAACAGACCCAGTTGGCGAGAAAATTCGCATTCGAAACGTGCCGTTTACGGTAATTGGTATTCTCGAAAAAAAGGGTACTGATGCGCGCGGCATGGATCAAGATGACATAATTCTTGCGCCATCGACCACAGTGCTTTACCGGCTTAGAGGTGGTGATCGCATCAACATGATAGTTGTGAGCGCAAAAAGCGAGCAACTTGTCGATTCGGCAAAGACCGAACTTACCTCCATAATGCGCACACAACACAAAATCTCCGAGGGAGAGGATGATGATTTTCGCATTGTTACCCAAAATGAGATAACTCAAATGGCATCTTCCACCACAAAAACTATGACTTTACTACTTGCTGCCATTGCATTTGTATCACTTTTGGTTGGTGGCATAGGGATAATGAACATAATGCTTGTTTCGGTTACCGAGCGCACTCGCGAAATAGGCATTCGCATGGCTTTGGGTGCGCGTGCAATCGATGTACTGGTTCAATTCCTTACCGAATCGATAATTTTAAGCCTTATCGGTGGTTTTTTGGGCATCTGCACATCTTTTGCGCTCATTATCGTCGTCGATAAGTTCACACCACTTTCTGCTGTGATAAACCCTTTCATTGTGGCACTTTCGGTTATTTTCTCGGCGAGTGTGGGAGTATTTTTCGGTTATTACCCGGCGCATAAAGCATCGCAGCTTAATCCTATCGAAGCATTACGTTACGAATGATTTTTGTCCGTGCCTGCGCACCCAACTGGTTGATCGGTTTCATACTAATGCCAATCGTCGTAACCACGATTTTGCGATTGAATGGCGCCAAAAAATTCCAGAAAGGCAGCACTCTGCAAAAAAAGTCGATAGAAACGTTGCAAAAACGCAGAATATCGAAAATGCAGGAATTAGAGCCCGCATTTTGCGCAGAAAGACTTGTGGGTGTGATGTTTTGGTTTTGGCAGTCATCTGGTATTTTAGCAAATTCATGCTTTACACAAAAACTCGTCCATTGAACACAATAACGAGGGTTTTGTCTAAGCTGTTATTGGAAGCAGTTTACAAATCGTTTCTGTTCAGAAGAATACGAAGCATTATAGTGAGTTAAAGCAAAGCTATGTTTGCGCGAGAATTCTTTGCTTGGTGGTGCTGATAAATATCTGGATTTTTAGGCGCAGTAGAAATCTGAGTTGGTGTTCGGGTCAGAACTTTTGGCGGAGTTTTTAATTTTTGATTGCTCTAGTTTTTGGCGGGTAGTATCACGATTCATGGCGGCAAAGGTGTTTTTTGGGTCTAAGTCGAGTGCGCGGTTGAAATCTACCAATGCCGTATTGTAATATCCTATGGCACTATCATAATTTTGGCGCGCGTAATCGATGTCGCCGCGATTTGAATGTGCAAAAGCTCGATTGACATAACTATCGACAAAATCAGGTTTTAGCAAAATAGCTTTGTCAAAATCGAAAATGGCACTGTTGTTGTCACCTTTGTTCATTTTCGCAGTGCCACGAATGTTAAATGCTTCTGTGGCGTCTTTGCTGTCTTCGCCAAAATAGTAAATGGCTTTATCGAGATCGGCAATTGCCTCATCGTAGAAAAGACGTGCGTTTTTGTAGTCTTGCTTGGTGCGGTCGAAGTCGGCTTTTTTTGTATTTGCCAAACCACGATTAAAATATATGGGTGCTGATGCCCTGTTTTTTTCGCCTACAAGTTCTATGGCTTTATCGAAATCCTCGAGTGCAGTGTCGAATTTGCCAAGTGACAAATATGCGTAACCTCTGCTATTGTATGCTTTTGCCGCTTCCTCGGTATTGTCTTCAAAAAGTTCGATGGCGCCAGTGTATGAGGCAATTTCTTCCTCGAATTTTTTCTCTGTGCCCATGACCAAGCCTTGAACGAAGAAGGTGAAGGCTTTGGCTTCGTTTGCAGCTTTGAGCGATTCGTGCATAAGATTGGCTATTTCAAGAGCAGATTTCTCTCGTGCTTCTTCGGATATACGGCGAGCTTCTTTTGCGAGAGCGAGTTCTTCTTTGGCTCGATATTTGAAATAGACAAAAGCGGCGATGATGATTGTGCCTATGCCTACTTCTGCGGCAATGAATATGCCAAATGCTGCAACTATCGTTGCAATTATCCAAAAAAGATCGGAAAGTCGCGCGTCGATGCGTTCTGCTGCGCGGATGACGTCCACAGGATCGACATCTATGTTTGCAATTGTGTCGTTTGTTGTCGTTGTTTGTGTTGATGCATTTGCAGATGCTTTGACGGCTTGGCGCAATGTTTGATCTTGAGCGAAAACACTGTGCGCAATGAGGAAAATGAGGCTGATAATCACAATTGTTTTGTTCATTAATAAATCCTTAATTGGCAATTACCTCAAAAGTAAATTTCTATGGCACTTTTGCAAGCTTTTTATCAATACAGCGCTTTTATCGGAGATTACATCTCCTGCAGTATTGTGTGTGCTCGTAGGTTTCGATAATAATAACGATCACCGAAGTTATGATTTATCAGGTGTTACCAAGCACTATGGCGCGAATAAAATACG
>CAYUDB010000172.1:0-6119 GCA_964443405.1 uncultured bacterium
GTTGCTTGTATCGCACGACCGTGCCTTTCTTGACGCGGTAATCGATAAGCTATGGGTGTTTGATAAAGCTGGGATTTCAGAAATAAATGGAGATTTTACCTATTATCTCGAAAAACTTGCAGAAAAACAAAATTCCACAGCTACGTTATGCGCAGCAAACCTCGAAACTCGAAAAAATAGCCCTGACGATTCAAAAAAAAATCAATCGACACAGAAAACACACCCGAGCGCAAATGCAAAACGCATTAAGGCACTCGAAGATGAAATTTCCGCTCTAGAACAAGAAAAAACTGCACTTTGTAATCTGCTCAATGAAGATTTTGTTGTTCGTTCCTATGAAAGATTACAAAACATATCCACAGAGATCACACGTCTTGAACGAATAATCGATTTCAAGCTTGCCGAGTGGGAAGTTTTTTGTGATAACCTAACCGAGAAAAATTGATTATTACAGACAGGTGCATTTAGTGCACCTGTTTTTTTAAAGTGCCATCATTGTGCTATGTGAAGAAGATATGTGAAAAAGTCTTTGGCGCTTACAACCATTTACGTATATTGTAAACAACAAATTGTTTTGCGGGAAGGTGAGATATGAGAAAACTTTGCCTTGTATTTTTATTTATAGCATATTTATGTTTTGGTGCTACAACAGTTGCGCGAAATACCTATTCAGTTGTCTCAGGTTTAAACAACCAAAGGACAATAGTTCGTGACTCACGTGGCAATTTGTATGTTGCGTATTCAGCCTATGACGGCGCAAATTACCAAATCAAAATCGCTTTTTCATCTGATGGTGGCGACACCTGGGATGAATCTTGGGCTGTTCTGACAGACTTCCCTTTTTACAGTATCATGCCAACTATTTCCATCGATTCTCACGACAAGCTCCATATTGTTTGGCGTGGTGGCGAGAATCTCATGTACTGCGAATACCCATCTTCTGTACCTGAGATTATATGCACGGGTACCACTTACCCTGGAGCATTTTGCCCATCTTGTGCCGTTGATGAGCGCGATAACGTGCATGTTGTTTTCACTGGATGCCCTTCGAGCTGGCTTGTGCGCTATATGGTAAAAAATGCTACCACGAGCGTTTGGTCTGCTGTCGAAGAGGTTGGCATGTTGACACCTTCGCGTTGGTGTTCGGTGGAAATTGACAATTTGAGCAACCCACATATTGTTTATCGAAACACATACGATTCGCATTACCGTATAGCCCATCAATATAAAACACATAGTGGCACATGGCAGGGTTTTAACGGACACACTTTCGATACACTCGACTACGTTTCGGGTGATTATAGCAGTGTGGAATATACGTCCATCTATTTTGACACTGCAGGTAACCTCTACACATTGTGGACATGGATGAGTTCCTTTATGAGCTATCCAGACACTGTCCGCTTCCGCAAGTTTGATGCCCGAGATTCCATCTGGCTCCCGCAGGTTAACATTTACTCGCATGAAGATAGCCTGCTTTCTTATTCGGGAGATGTTGCCATTGATGCGCGCGGCGACGTCTTTGTGCTTTACCATAACAATTATAATGTTTACCTAAAAAAATCCACAGACGGCGGAATGACTTTTTTCCCTGAAACAGTTCTAACTCACATAACAAAAAGTGTTTACCCAAACATTCGTGGCTCGAATTTTCCATCTTTCAACAGAGTGGATACCTCTTGTATAGAATATGTTTATACTTATGCAGGCGATACCAGTAGCACTACCGGCTATTCTCTTATGTTCGACAAGCTTTGCCGACGTGCACCACGTGAAGTGCCACCTTTAATTGTTGACAGCGACTGCCTTTTTGCTGCACGCTGCTCTTTTCGTGAATCGGCTGGCACTATAGCTTTCGGCATTTGCTCACCCGATTCTTTTCAACTATTCGACATCGGCAGTGGCGCTTGCGATGGTGACACTCATATACTGGGCAATTATTACGCAGGAACCGAGCTTGTGTTTTATTTGAATCTTGTGCACTGGGTGCCATACCATTTTCGCTCCGATGAACTCATTCCCGGCTCCGACTCACTCAGATGTCGCATAGACACACTCGGCACAAATCATTGGATGCTGTATTGGGAATTATCGCCAACAGCTGGTGATTGGGACTATAATGATCTTGAAGTCGAGATATTTTGCATTTCGCGGGAAACAGATTTGTGCGCACATTTTATCGACCCTGCCGAAAACATTATAACCTCGTGCGCCGACCAACAGATTTCACTATCCATAGCCTGCTGCGAAACATTGGGCGACACTACCATTGTGTTTTCGAACAGTGTTACCACAGAGTTTTTCGATTCGGTTTCAATGAGTTGGATGCACGCTGTGCATTCACCCGACTCAATGATGTGGCTCGGTTATTGGACATCCGATGAACTCGAAGGGCATGCACATTGGTTATGGACAAATCGGCATCCTGCAGTTTCGTATCATGGCGAATGGTTTCGCGTAATAGTTGAAAGTAATTGCACTTCTGTGGATTCTGGATACATCAAACTACAATGCGACAACAAAGGCACAGTGTACTGCAACGGTGAATATGTCGATACCACTTCACGTGGCACGTCCATCGGCACAGGTTGGGGTAGGATGTGCACTTTTGATCTTACTACTTTTCTCCATGGCGGCAGTGACACCATAATGATTCTCGCTTATAACGATGCTTCAATCGCAGGACTCATTTTTGAAGTCGGCATAATGTGCGCTAGCACATGTTGTGGTAAAATCGACAGCTCGACTATTATGCTTTCTATAAATGGCGAAATGCACGACATTTACGAGGAAGCATTATCCTTACTCGACGACACATTACTTTTGTTTTCACCAGTTGCACCCGATACATTTATCAACGGCGACACAGTCTTTGCCTGCCTTGTTGCAGCAAGTGATACATGCGGTGGGTCCTTGCGTGATTCCTCAATATGCCGCACATTTTTCGTCGATTTGCAACCCCCCATACTTACTGCCATAAATCCTACTCCTTTTTCAACCATTGATACTTTCGAAACACGCATAGAGTTTGCATTATTCGATTCAATATCTGGCGTGGATGAATCAGAAATCTCTGTTACTGTTCAAGATAGCCTTTGTTCGTTTACTTTTGAGCACACCGACAGTGGCACATTTGTGCATTTGGACAGCTTTTTTACCTTCAACTTAATTGACACAGTTGAGATTTGTGTTTTAGCACACGACAGTCCCAATGTTTGCATGCCAAATACTCTAGATACATGTATTATTTTTTACGTATCAGCTTGTCCTTCACCAATAATGACCATAAATTCATGTCCCGAAAGTGAACACTTTATACTCGGCGATACAATAACGCTTACTTGGTCGATGCACGAGCTTTTGAATATGTCACTACCATGCTCAGTGGAGGTTATTTTGTGCGACGAAACGCTTGTGTATTCAGCTTTCGATAGCGTTTTCTCTTGGGAAATACCACAAGATGCTTCCGTTTGCGATTCAGTGATTTTCGTCGTTTCGGCATATGATTCTTTTTGTGCCTGGGGTTACGATACTTGTATTTGCAACATTATGAACAACAACATAATCGCAACAGTGGTCTCTCCTCTACCGCAACAGATTACAGCGTGCGACCCCGAAAGTATAATAATCGCTATCTCGTCTCGCTACGAAATCGACAGCGCCTCAGTAGTTCTAAACGTGAACGGACAAGCATATACGGTTTTTGACGAACAATTATCGTGGATTTCACCAAATCTGATATTCAAACCACAGCCCGAATGGACCGCAACAGACACTGTAAGTGCTTCTCTCATTTTCGCAAACGACATTTATGGCAACATGTGTGAGAACTTACCTCTAAATTGGCTTTTCTTCACCGATCGCCTGTCACCACACTCAAGCTTAATTGATCCGAGTGAGGAATATACTCGCAATCCATCACAACCTGTTGTCATAGAAGTACATGACGCAGTTTCACCTATCGACACACAAAACTTGATTCTGGCAATCAACGGCATAGATTATAGTATCAATGACATCATTTGGACACCATCTGATGCAAACCTGAGTGGAACTATTCGTTGGATACCACCTTTCGACCTACCACCTTTTGCCAATGGAGAAACTGTCTATGTGATTTACGTATTGAAGACAACCCTGATGTCTGCGACGCGAATGTTCACCTCGCACACTATTATTTTATAATCGAGCCAATAACCTCTTGCGATGCACGACCAAAACCATTTACTCCAAATGGTGACGGTGTAAACGATTTCATATTATTCGAGTATCCCTACATGCGTTTGAATGCTGGTAAGGTTTCAATATTCGATTTGCGCAATATGAAAGTGTGTGAATTGCAAAATGGCTCTGTAAAACACACTGTAAACGGCGTAATCGTCTGGGATGGCAAAGGTGAAGATGGATCGCTAGTTAAGCCAGGAGTGTATCTGTATTTAATCACCGCCGATGGCGAGGTTTTATGCAACGGGACTATATATATCGTTCGCTAGAATCTCGTCCACCCATAACGAACCTATTTTAAAACAATAAGTTGCTAGAAATTCACGATTGGCGCAAAATGTTTATTAACCCGTCAGCCATTTTTGCCAATGAAAACTGTGTTTCAAGCTTAGAACGACCATTTTTGCCCATTTGTACAAGCTCAGAGCGATGCTCCAAAGCTTTAAGCATGGCAGTGGCAAGCGAGTGAGCGTTTAATTCGCATAAAAGCCCGTCAACACCATCTGTTATAGCTTCGGGAATGCCAGAACTCATTGTAGCGATTGCAGGTACACCCACGCTCCATGCTTCAAACAGTGTGTTCGGAATACCTTCGGCACGTGATGGAATAATGGCACAGTCGCTCAATGCGAAAAACTCACGCACCTGTTTAATCTCGCCCAACAATGTAACTTGTTCTTGAATTTTAAGTTCGGCAATTTGCTGTTCATATACACTTCGCTCACCTCCACTACCAGCAATGTAAATACGAAAATCACGCCGTGTTTTCAGCACAATAGGCACACTTTCCAATAATATGTCAAAACCTTTTTGCGCAGAAAGCCTGCCAGCACAAGCAAAAATAAATCTATCGGCGCAAAGGTTTGCCTCTGTAAAACCACCTTTTAATGGTTCAAAATCATAACCATTATATAGAACATTAATTTTTGTTTTAGATACAAGATTTTGCAATAAAAGGCTTTTGCAAATAGCATCTGCATTGACAATAACAGATTTCGGCAGATACTTCAGCACAAAGCGTTGCGGTAAATCGAATTTCGAAATTGTTCTCTCTATACCTATTCGAAAGTGAACCGGGATTCGCAAAATTTTTCCTAGCAACCCTGCAATGAAATATTCTTTGCGTTTTGTGGGCACAATTACTGAAATCCCGTTAGCGTGAATGAATTTTGCAAGTTGAAAAAAAGTTGGCAGATCGACTTCATGACGTAAAGGAAGCTGAATTGTGCGCACAGATTCATCGAGTTTTCCGTCGAACATAGCACTACGATAGGCAATTGCTACAAAAAAACCGCGTCTCGCAAGAGAATTTGCTGCGGAAACCATCCAACGCTCATTTCCACCCCAAGATTTTGCAGAGTTTATGAAGAGAACTGCCAGATTATTCATATGGTTACCGTTTGGCTGCAATATTAGCGATACAAGAAACGTTTAATCTTCTTGGTTGGAGTTTTTTCGAAGGCTTCCATCTGCAAATCTATGCGAGCTATGCGAGAATATGCTGGCAAGTTTTTGTTTAGTTCGTTGCGGTTGTGCTCCATTTTCTCTGTAAGAAACTTCTCCAATTCGGAAGATTTTATCTTTTCCGCATCGATGGCTTCGAAATCAGGAACCACAAGTGCTCGCAGACCATCTGATGATTCGAGAACCAAACTTTCGGATATAAATGGCAAAACGTTTAGTAAGTGTTCAATTTCCTCAGGGTATATGTTTTGTCCAGATGAACCTACTATAACGTTTTTCGAACGCCCAATTATGTAAAGGTAGCCATCTTTATCAAGTAAGCCAAGATCTCCTGTATGCAACCAGCCTTCACTGTCGATGCTTTCGCGAGTTGCTTCGTTGTTTTTGTAATAGCCGCTCATGACGTTTTCGCCACGCACAAATATCTCCCC
>CAYUDB010000173.1:0-6026 GCA_964443405.1 uncultured bacterium
CCACCCCTTGAAATTGGTGCACAACGGTGAAAATATTTACCATTCCTCAAAAGTCAAGGTGCCAGTGATGCAATAAATTTTTTTTCGTTTCCTTAAAAGCGACACACGAAATTGTAATAGAAAGCATGTTCAAAAAAATAACATCGAAATATTCAAAAATAATGCACACATCGCATCAATTTTTTTAAAACCAATTCGCACATCGCTTTAAAAAGATAGATAAGCAGCATTTTCAACCGTTCAAAATCTGCATCAAATTGCCATTCACATGGCAAGTTGCAAAGTGTGGGGAAAAAAGTTGCAGAAAATTGCATGGAAATTATATTTTAATGAACGTTAAAATGGAGGTTTGTATGAAAAAGCTAATTGCCGTAGTGTCGGCATTTGCACTGTTTGCGTTATTTGTGGGTTGCGGTGGTGGAGATGATGATAAAATCGAGCCTACTTTGCACCTTATGAGCACATCAACTTCGGTGCTGGTAGGTGAAGTGTTTACCGTTAATTGCGGTGTTTCGGGCGTGGAAGAAATTGCGGGCTTGGGCGTGAAAATAGTCTATGACCCGTTCAAACTTCAAATACTCGAAATGACCCGCGAGGACAGTTTTCTCACATCCAATGGCGGAAACGTGCAACAAATGGAATTTGCTACCGACAACACCGCAGGCAATGCACGCATAGTGCTCGCTGTTTTCCCCACTGCAAATGCCGCAGGCGATGCAAGCGAAACTGTGCATAATTTCGCCACATTACGTGTGAAAGCGCTTTCGTCTGGTAGCGCCACCATGACCCTCAACATCACAAATGAGGGCAGCCTTACAAACTACGGTGTATGGGATGCCGCTGCAGCACCAGTTTCGATGAAATTGCACAACTACACCGTCAACATTAACAACTAAGCGAGGCGCAACATGAAAAAAATCATAATAACAGCTTTCATCGCGTCGGTTTTCTTGTGCGCTTTCGCAAAGCCGACGGAACTCTTTGAAGTCAAAGATTCTGTGGTGAATACGCATTTAGTTATTCCCGTTGGTGCCGACGGCAAATTCACTATGGGCACTGCAGAGGCTGGCGGTGTTTCCAAAAAACTGCTCTACGGTTATCCTTATGAAGGCTCCACAAGCCACACAACAGTGCGCATCGATGGCACAGATTACCGTTTTGGTGGCTACGATGGCTCAATTACCGATACACTTCACCGCGCAGGCGATGCCCTTGTTGTTACCTGGACTTACGGCGACGTGGATGTTACACAACGCATCTCCATAGTCGAAGGACCTTCCACAGGGCTTTACGATACGGGCTTGATAGAATACACGATTCGAGTTCGTGCGGGCACGCATTCTGTAGGCATACTCCTCGAAATGGATACCATGATAGGTTACAATGACGCGGCACCCATTTCAACTGCTTTTGGATATGTTTCTACAGAACAAGATTTTACAGCTCCGAGCATACCTCAATTTTGGCAAGCATACGAGGAAAGCCCCACACAATCATCCGAATATCTCATAGGACAAGGCACGCTTATAGGTTCGGGTGCAGTAATGCCCGATAGGTTTTGCCTTGGTCCTTGGAGCACATACGATGATGTAACATGGGATTACACGAGCACAGGCGATCCTTATGGTGACAGTGCAGTTTTGCTTTGGTGGAATCCGGTAACGCTTTCTGCAGGCGGAACACATCACGTTGCAACACTTTACGGTGTGGGTGGCGGCAGCACTGTTGCTGGTGAACTCGCACTTACCGTAACAGCTCCCATGTCCATAGACACCGACAGCTTCGGTGTTTTCGCGCCAAATCCTTTCGAAATCATCGGTTTGGTAACGAATACTACTTCTTCAACCATAACCAGCATCACTGCCACAATTACTTTGCCCGCAGGTTTGCGCCTCGTATCAGGAGAGAGTGCCACAAAACCAGTTTCGCCTTCTAGCCTCGCTGCTGGCGCAACTGCATCGGTTTCTTGGCGAGTAATTGCCGAAACTCGTACTGTAGCAACATCTCTTACATATAGCATATCTTTTTCGGGCGGAGGATATACAAACTCGATAAATCGCACAGTGCATGTGCCCATTGGCAGCGAAATTGCAGTGGACATTGAAGGCGTGGCGGTAACAGTAACCGCAGTTGACGCTACAGAGTTTCCTGTGGTTCACGCATATTGTATTGTTACCGACCCCACAACTCATCACAGCATTGTGGGCTTAAACGAGACCAACTTTGTCGTTCACGAAGACGGCGTGCGTGAACTGCCAATAACCGTTGAAATGCTTGCAGCAGGCGGTCGCGGCGGCAGTGTCGATGTCGGAGTAATATTTGATGTTACTGGTTCTATGGGTTCCTCCATAACCGGCATGAAAAACAATACCATAGCTTTTGCCGAAAGTCTTGCAGCAAGCGGACTTGACTATCGACTCGGTCTTGTAACTTACCTCGACGAAGTAGAAGAAACTCACGATTTTACCGCCGATGCGAACGAATTCAAAGGTTGGGTTACTGGTCTTTCGGCACATGGCGGCGGCGATACACCCGAAAATGCCCTCGATGCCATCGAACATGGTGTGCGTAATTTCTCGTGGCGCACAGGCTCACAGCATATTTTCATCCTCATCACCGATGCACCATATCATCAGGACAACTCTTACACCGATTTGAACACTGGTGAGCTTCTCGACATTGTTGAAACCGTATCGGGCATTATTTTTGTCGTTGGCTACAACGATGCTCACGAACATGCACTCGCCGAATCCACTGGCGGTGTTTGGTTTCCTATTGGCTCCGATTTTTCGGAGATTATTGGCAAAATCTCCGATATTATAACTGCCCAATATATTATTACATACACAACACACAACCCCATTCCCGACAACCGTTGGCGCAATGTTTTGGTAACTGCCAATTACGAAGAACTCAACGACACCGACGATGGACGTTATTGGGTAGGTAGCGCCACACTTTTCTTTGAGCCAGAAACTACCTACACACGTGGCGGGCTAAGTTTTTGCGTCGAAGCAGTTATTGCTGGCATCACCGATTTGTGGGAAACGCATTTCCGCGTGAGCTACGATAATACAAAAATAGCTTACGATAGCACCAGAGCTGGTGAATTCCTCGAACGTGGCGGCAATGCACCACTTACAAACTTCACCGCAGGCGCAAATTATATCGATGTTTCGGTAACGCGTGTTGCGGCAGGCAGTGCTGGAGTTTCGGGCAGCGGGCAAATTGCAAAACTATGTTTCCATGCTGTAGCCGACAACCCCACAAGTCGCATCTCGTTTTCTGATGTGATATTGCAAAACTCCGATTTCGACCCGCTTGGTGCCACCATCGACACTTTTGGTTACATAGTCGATTTGCGTTCGCATTCGGGCGACACCACAGGCGGCGGAACAGATAGTTGCATGCTCTGCGACTTCGATTGCGATGGCGACATCGACACACGTGACTTTGTGCTTTTGGGCACTTACTGGACACCGGCAGATTCGGCACATGGCGACGTTGGACCTGCTAGTGGTCGCGCACCTGCTTTAATCGTCACACCCGATGGCACGGTAAGTCACCACGATCTCTTTACTTTCGGCAGAATGTGGAACTGGTTCCACAGCACAGTGCGTGGCGAGTATCGCATTGAACCCAATGAACCGTATGTTTTTGCACGTGTCGAAAATGGAAAACTAGAGATTATCGGCGCGAACATGAATCGTCTTTCGGCGGCACATTTGGTCGTAAAGTTTGAAGAGAGCCGCACGCGTGTTTACAATGTGGACTTTGGACAAAATGGTTTATCGGGCTTTTATGCAAATGCAAACGGCACAGTCGATGCAGCGTGTGTGGTTTTGGCGCCACAGAACGGCTGTGATGAGCTTTTTGGCATGCAACTTTTGGCGCAACTCGCGTTCGAAGGTTCATCGACATTTGAGATTGTGTCGTGTGAGCTTTTCGATGCCGACGGTAATGCTATCGAAGCCGAATTTTTGCGCGCAAGTTTGCCGAGCGAATTCACTGTTGGTGATGTTGCCCCGAACCCGTTCAACCCCGCTATGTCGCTAACTCTTGCTGTTCCATCGCGTTCGAACGTCGAAGCTCAGATTTTTGATGCTTCGGGCAGATTGGTAGCTACACTTGCGAATGGAATTTTCGAAGCAGGCGTGCACACACTTTCCTGGAACGGCGCTAATGCTGCGACGGGTGTTTATTCTGTGCGCGTGGTTTCGGGAACAAAAGTTTTCACACGCAAGGCATTTTTGCTCAAATAGTTATCACTCGAACGCACTTTCATCAGTGGGATGAAATGCGCGATGTGCGAATTTTCATCCGCGGCGAATGGCGTTACTTTTTTCGGCATATTTGCACAGAAAATCAAATCCCGCCCTTTTACAGGGTGGGATTTTTTGTATGCACAGCCACCAGAGAGTGCTTTGTAACATTGTGCGCACCAATAAATTCCGTGCATTTGCTTCATTCAAAGGAAATATGAGTATGATAATATTTCACTACACCTAGTTAACAATTCTAAAAAAAACCACCAAGCTGTTTGCTTGGTGGTTGATTTTTTGAAAGCTAAAGTGCCTAGCGAGGTAGCGAGGCACAATTGAAACGGCTACACTGCCTTAGCCTTTAAGTTCGAAACGAATTGGCTGTTGCCAACGAACGCGAACTTTGCGGTCGCGTTGCTGACCGGGCGTGAATTTCCATTTGTAGATTGCTTCCATGGCGGCATCGTCGAAAAGCTTTTCGGGACGCGACTGGATAACTTTCGCACTGTTTGGAATCACTATGCCAGTGGTATCGATGACGAATTCAATCATAACAATGCCTTCTGTGCCAGAGTCTTTTGCGATTTTCGGGTAAACCGGCATCGGCTTAGATACGACTTTAGGCTTTATTTCGACCTTGATGTATTGAATTTCTTCGCCTTCGTCTTCCTTAGGTGGAGGCGGAGGTGGTTCGTCAAATTGGGCGATTTCCACTTTTACTGTATCGGCTTTCTCGTTTTCTTGAGCTTCAATAACGTTGGCAGTTTTTGTAATCTGCTGAACCTGTTGTTGTTCGATTTGTTGTTGAGTGATAGGAACTTCCTCAACCTGAATGACGGTTTGGTAGTCTTGCACTTTCAGCGCCTTTACGCGCACCGATGCGAAACTTATGAACACCAGAAGCATGGTCAAAAGGACGATTGTAAGCGCCTTTCTTTTCACCGAAGGAAGATATACTCTCAAATCGGCGGAGATATCGAGATATTTCATTACTCAATGCCCTCCATTTTTTCGGTGTTCGTGGCAAAGTTCACTCGCAGTGCGTTGGCAGCTTTAAGCTTTTCGAGCGTTTCGGCAACATAACGATATTTTGCTTTTTTATCGGCGCGCACAGAAACGATAATGGCTGGATCTTCGTTCATTTTCTTTTTCATGATAGGCATGATTTCGGCTGTGGTGATCATCATGTCGTCAAGGTTGATCTTGTTTTCCGAATCGATCCAGATGTGCGTGATGGCACGACGCTTTTCGAGCTTTTTCGTGGCTTTGGCGGCAGGGATTTCTACACGTAAGCCCTGATGCTGCTTGAACACCGTAACCGTCATGAAGAATATCAAAAGCAAAAAGACGATATCGGCAATCGATGCGTTTGGAATCTCTGCCGAAGTCTTATTCTTCGATTGGATCTTCATTTATGTGTTACCTCGTTTGTGTGAACTTAGAAATGTGGAGTTGCTAGAGATATGCGTTCTTTGAAATCAGGATTTTCTTTTTTCAGTTCTTCAAAGGCGATTTTTATCTCGTCGAGCACATCAGCCATTGCACCATATTCGGCGTTTAGGTCGGTAACCAATGAGACAATAACCTCTGGATTTTCTTTGACGCGCTCTTTTACTTTGCCGTTGATTTCTGAAAGTTTAATCTCGTTTTCGCCCACCAATATTTTTCCCTCTGCATTGACGAAAACTGTCATAATTCGGTTTTTGTCGAGCTTTACATCTTCTTCACCGGGTGGCGGCAAGGTTAGCCCCAAACCTTTGTCGG
>CAYUDB010000174.1:0-5985 GCA_964443405.1 uncultured bacterium
GATCTGCAGTACGTATATTATATTTTGTATATCCTGAAGATTCAATACGCGCAATATATGATTTTGCGCGCACACCAGAGATTATGGACACATTTGAGGCAAAGTTTGGTGCATTTCCACTTGCGAAATACGGTATAGCACAGGCGCCTATTGGTGCCGCAGGCATGGAGCATCAGAGCATGACGTTTATTGGTGATGAGCTTATTGATGGACGGCGAACATATGAATCTGTTGTAGCACATGAACTTGCGCATAGTTGGTTCGGAAATTCAGTCGGAATTGCTGATTGGCGTGACTTTTGGCTCAACGAAGGACTTGCTGAGTTTTCTGAGTTCATCTATTCCGAAAGTTTTTTCGGGAGTGCGGCTGCCACATCGTATCGCAACGCAACTGCAAGAGCTTATATGAGTTCCGGCGAAAACTTCTCGGTTTTTGACCCAGAAGAGTATTTATCTTACACGTGTTACAATCGTGCAGCAATGATTTTTGAGCTTATTCGTTTTTCCATGGGCGATTCAGTCTTTTTTGCCACATTGCGCGACTATGCAACTCGTTTTCGTCAACGCACTGTTACTCACGACTCATTAGTTTCTGTTTTTGCACCAGTTTTCACTGAAAATATCGAACTACTGTTGGATCAATGGGTTTTTGCCGAAGGTGGCGTACCTGATTTCGAAAATTCCTATGGTTGCTACCACACTTCTGATAGCTTTTTAACTGTCATAAATGTTGAACAAGTAAACTGGTTTAGTCCTGTTGATGCCTATGTTTTGCCTGTGGAAATACAGCTATTAACTGCTTCTAGTTCAATTAGTTGTACCGTACTAGTCAATGAAGATATGGAACAGTTTTTTTTCACAACCACCGATTCCGTCATCTCTGTTCTATTCGATCCGAATGTACACTTCCTACGTCGTATAGTTTGGACAACTAATATAGCACAAACCGCGCAAAATCAGATGCATCATAATATTTCGATTTCACCAAATCCATTTAATTCTGTATGTAAAATCGATTTTCCAGCAGAGTGCATTATCGAAATCGTAGATAATACTGGGAAATATGTGCAGATGACTAAAAATATTGCTAAAACCGGAAATAGCTCCAGTATAATTTGGGATGCACATGATATGCCATCTGGTGTATATAATATTTTAGCAACTTATAATGGCACAACACACATAATACGTGCAGCATTAGTGAAATAGCTGCAACCCCACATCCATATATAGCAGCTAAAACTCTTTCATGTTTTCCATTGCCTCTTTAATATTACCCTGTTTGAGCGCATCCACCGCCACCTCGAGCTTATGAAGTTTTTCCTTAGGAACGTCGTCGAGTGTACATGTGATTTTGCCAAGCTCAAATAAGCTGAGAAGCAATTCTAATATCTGCTGTGAGGATTTTGCCTTGCTTATGTACATTTTCGCAGTGCTTTTTATGTCAAAGGTTTGCGATGCAGCTTCGTGTTCTTTCGCCATTGCAATGCTTTTCTCAAGAAATTCGATGCGTTCGATGTAACTCTTTGTTTCTTCGGCAGTAACATTATTCTGCGCTGCATCCTCGAGTTCCTTTATACGTTTGCGCAGTTGACGTGTGATATCACGCGAGTCAGAGATATCTGATTTTAGTTCATCGAGTTCTGCACGCAATGAGTTGGCGTTTTCTTCATGTTTTAATGCATCGAGCAGACGGTTTTCAAAATTCTGTGTGGCAGCTTGTAGCTCGGCGATTGTCTCATTACGATCATTAATTGTTTTTGAATGATTTGCTATGTTTTCTTCAAGCGAGTTTATTACGGATTGCAATGAATTGATGTGCTCATTTAGAGAATCTATAATTGTTTCGCGCGCGCGCAAATTTTCGGCAAGATTTTCGCATTCAAGCTTTAGTAAGGAATAGTCATCTTTGAGTTTTTCGCCTGTGCTGATGTCCGATTCAGCGCTTTCAACACGCTCCTTTAAGGACTTTATCATGCGTTCCTTTTCATCGAGTTCACGATGTTTTTCCGCAAACATGTCCTCGAGTTGCCGTTTTTTATCGTTCAAAACTATGTAGGAATTTTCGAGGGTTGAGATATTTTCGGAGAGTTTCTGCACCTGCATATTCAATTCTGCATTTGTCTCAACAAGTGTTTCATTACGAATTTTTAGTTCTTTTATTTCGACGTCGTTCGATATGGAGGTGCCCGTAGTTTGGCTTATCTCGCTCTCAAGCAGATTTACGCGCGTCTGTGCTTCGGCGAGTTTTTTTGTTAGATCACTATGCTCCTCCTTCAGGCGAATTAGGCGCTCACGAACAGACTGTTCTCTGCTCAAAATCTCGCGTAGAAGCCCGCGCAAAAGCATTTGCTCTTTGCGTGGGTTGATTGCGGTTGCATATGATTCGGCAAAACGCTCGAAACCCAAAAGCTGTTGAATTTTATCGAGTTGGGAAATAAAAATTGGTGTGCCACGCCCATCAACACGTGTGCAGTGAGTGAACAAAAAAGGGCATGCCGTAACAAATGATGTTCCCTTGTCGGGAGTTTTGACTTTTAGACAACCTGTTGCGCCGCAAGGGAAATTTAATACCTCAAACGGGTCTTTTATTTCGTATTCTTCCTCATCGAGTGGAAAAGGCTGCATTTTGTGCCAATATTCAAACAAAAAAGTGATTTTGGAAGGTGGTATTCCACCCTCTGAAACCACCCATTCGATTGGTGCTTTGGAGTTTAGATTGCGCATTGCAAGTTGAAATTTGTCGGTCTCTTGCTTGCCAAAAACGTTCAGTTGGCGCAAAAGTGCCACCAATCGACAATCTTGCACCGTTTTAAGCACATCATACTCAAGTTGTGCCGCACTTTTTGCAGCGGCATCCGGCTGATTATAGTCAGAACTTGCTGGAGAAACCATATTCTGCTCCACTGTGGTTGCCCACATAAGCCAACTTATTGATACAAAACACGATACAACTAAGCACGAGAAAAACGAATACAAATCATAAAAGCATTGAGCATATAGTTTTTTTTCCCTCAGTCAACTTTTTTTTCACCATTACACATTTTTTTACACCTATTATTTTGTCTCTTTGTGTAATGTATGGGTTTTGCGCACGTTTTTTTTAACTTATTGCTTAACAAATAATTGCATAATTCGTCTGTTCTTGCCGTAGCACCCGGCGTATGCGAAAACTCTTTCGCTTACCGACAAATACTGGCTCGCATTTTTTTGTTGCGAAATTATAAGTGCTTACAACAGAATGATATGGGTACTTACCAATCAATAGACTGCATGGCTTGCTTGAGCATGCCCGGCAACATGCCCAAAGGTATATCCACAGGTATGCCTATGACGAACCACGATTTCTCGTGCTTGCCGATGGCGAATTGAAAGTTTTCGGCAGAGCCAACAATGCGTTCGATGTAGAGTTTTTGCAAAAAATTGCGCCCTGTTTCGGAGAAAAATTTAACATCGATGCCCACAACTTTTTCGGGATTGACAATTATCGCATCACCGTTTTGGGGGATAAAAATCGCGAAAAGTAATTTTTGCGCTTCGATGATCTTTGTAATTTTCTCTTCGACTGTGGGACCCACAGGTTTGGGTGGCTCGGCATTGCGGCGCTCGTCAATTTCCTTTGCGGCAAGCATGAGCAAAAGTTGAATAGGCTTATTTATAGAGGGCACTGCTGCTTTCTGTGCCGGTTCTAGTCGAAAACTGCCAGACGTTGCATATCTCACAACGTGAAAAAACGCTTCGTCACCAGTTTTGCCTCCAGCCTCTACATGCGTGAGTTGCCCGTCTTCATAGTATAGATCGAAAATTCCGTTTGTTGTGTCAAGCACGAGTTTGCCTGTTGCCGACATAAGCTGCGGTAGCTGCAAAGTGCTGTGAATGCTGTATCCGTCGATTATGCCCGAAAGCATTTTAACCTCCAAATTGGAAACGCTGGATAACTTGTTTGCTAACATCCTTTATCGATGCGAAAACACCATTGCCGTTTGTTGCGACTGCTTCGAAAACAGAGTGTCCCGAAAGTTTTAAATGCCTTTCGAACGAGCCAAGCTCTAGCAAATCGGTTAAGTCGCGCTTGTTATATTGTAAAACTATGGGCAGTTTTGCAGGGTCGATGCGGAAAAAGGCAAGGTTTTCCATCATGTCGTTCCACGATTCAAAATTTTCGTGCTCGCGATGCTGTTGGCTGTCGATAACAAAAATTACACCATCGGTACCATCGAGAACTAGCCTACGTGAGGCACTGTAATAGCTTTGTCCGGGAACAGTGTAAAGCTGAAACTTGATTTTAAACCCTTGAACTTCACCAAGATAAATAGGGAAAAAATCAAAAAAAAGTGTGCGCTCGCCTTTTGTATCGAGGATAACAATATCTCCACGATATTTATCTTGCACCGTTTGATGTAAAAAAAGTAGGTTTGTAGTTTTGCCGCATTCGGCTGCACCGTAGAAAACGATTTTAAGAATGACTTCTCTTTTCGCAAAATTTACAAAGGACATAGCGACCTTCAGGAGAAAATTTGATCGATAAGCGACATGGCATATTCTTTAAACTCATTGTGCTCAACGTTTTCGGTTGGGCGCGTAAGTGCGTAAATGTGATCTTGGATAGCTTTTGTATATTGGCGCGAGTAATTGCGTATTATGCCGATTTTGTGATAATCTTCGAACAAGATGATAAGCATGACATCGGCACCAATGAGAGTTATGTGTATGTGTCGTTGCTCGCCCTGTTGCAATAAAATTGAAAAATGTTTCTCGCCAACCAATCGGGCAACTTCTTTCGTTGCCGCGAACATACCCGCAATAAGTGCGGCTAAAGCCACAGTATTCACTTTTTCGAGCGCACCTACAGCTTCGATCAATTTGCCATCTTTGGTTATGACCAGCACACCGAAAGCATCACATTTTTGCGCAAGTGCGCTAAGCAGCTGTGCAAAACTCTGTTCGTCCATATTCGCTCCTAACACAGTCGTTAATTTAACAAGAATATAAACAATTGCATAAAAAATTTAACTTTTTTAATAATTTACGCCAATGTTTTTTTTAACATTTTCAAAATCAAAGAGTTGCATAGGTCAAAAAAATGGCATCATTGCAAAAATGCAATGGTTACAAAAATTTGCACGTTAATGTTAAAAAGCTTTTCATTTATAATCTAAAAAAACAAACAGTCAAGCGCTTTTTCTGCGAAAAATTTTCATGTAGTCCTAAGTTTCACTTGGATTTTTTTTGTTTATCCATATATTTGAGCTACTAAATAACTTGGAAGGAGGAGCAGATGCGGAGTTTGTGCATGTTTTCCGCCATTTTGGTTTTTCTTTGTGTCAGTTTTGCAATTCCCCATCAGATCAACTATCAAGGTCGCATCACCGATCCTGCGGGAGTTGCTATAACCGGCACGCCTACAATGACTTTCCGCCTTTACACCGCAACTACAGGCGGTTCTCTACGTTGGACACAAGGTCCTGCGGCGGTAACTGTAACTAAAGGCTTGTTCGATGTGGTGTTAGGTTCGCCCACACCGCTCAACCTCGATTTCGCCGAAGAACTCTGGCTCGAAATTCAAGTTAACGCCGAAATTCTCACGCCACGCATAAAACTTGCCTCTGTGGCGTATGCCTATCGTTCACAATACGCCGATTCTGGCGGAACTTCTATTACCTCAGTCACTTGGACTGCAGGCGACACTTTGCGCATAGCACAGTCTTCGGGTGTCAACTTCAAAATCTATGTTCCGGTAGCAAACGACAACCTCGCCGACAATTCTATCAACGACCTTGCCGATGTGAACACTGCTGGCGTTACAACCGGTCAGATCCTCGAATGGAACGGCACAAATTGGATCCCAGGCACCGATGACGGCACCGTTTACACTGGTGGCACGGGCATCAGCGTAACTGGCACTGTCATAACGAATACCGGCGATCTTTCCGTCACCAATGAGCTTCAAAACCTTTCCTATGCGGCTTCCACGCGCGACTTGGGC
>CAYUDB010000175.1:0-5931 GCA_964443405.1 uncultured bacterium
TTTCTACAGTAGAGCACGTTCTTGCGGCACTTTACGGACTTGAAATCGATAACTGCATAATCGAACTTTCTGGTCCTGAGCCACCACTTTTAGATGGTAGCGCCAAACCTTTTGCCGACGCACTTATATCCGCGGGTATTATCGAACTCGATACCCCGCGAGAATATTTGAAAGTAGATGAGGTGATTCAGTTTTCGCAACCAGAACGACAAACGGATATCCACATTATTCCATTTGCAGGATTTCGAGTTACGCTCATGGTCGATTATCACAGCGTGGCTGTTGGCACACAATATACCACGCTTGTCTCTCTCGAAAGCGAATTTTTGGACGAGTTTGCGGCAGCACGCACGTTTTGTTTTCTATCTGAAATCAAAATGTTACACGGCAAGGGACTCATCAAAGGTGGTGACCTTGATAGCGCTATTGTCTTCTCCGATCAAAAACTCACACCCGAAGATGAAGCTTTTATCCGCGCAAATTTCCCTGTGACCTCAGATTTACCTATACAATCGGAGGGTTCACAAATATTAGGAAACTTAAAACTACGTTTTCGAAATGAACCTGTCCGGCACAAAGTTGTAGATTTGCTTGGAGATTTAGCTTTGCTTGGTGCGTTTATCGAAGGGCATGTAATAGGTGCGCGTAGTGGGCATGAAGCAAACGTGGCTCTCGTAAAACTTTTGGCAAAAAAACTTGAAGCTCAAAGACTCAAACAAAAATTTGGTGCACGTGGAGATTACATCGACATTGTTGCAATACAGAAAGTTTTGTCACATCGTTACCCATTTTTACTCATCGACAGAGTTGTAGATTTCGAGAACGGCAAATATGCTGTCGCGGTAAAAAATGTTTCTTTCAACGAGCACTTTTTCCAAGGACATTTCCCCGACCATCCGGTCATGCCGGGTGTTTTGCAAATAGAGGCACTCGCCCAAACAGGTGCTTTCATGATGGCACAAACTGTAGCGGCATCTTCTGAGGAGGATGTTACATTGTTCGTGGGCATCGATAAACTGCGATTCAAAAAACCTGTTTATCCGGGCGATCAGCTTGTTTTACGTGCGGATATGATATATTTTAAACGTGGCATCTGCAAATTTTGGGGCTGCGCAAAAGTAGGCGACGATATAGTTTGCGAAGGCGAATTCGTTGCTGCATTGGCAAAAAAACAATGACGGAGCAAGTTCAATGGCACAAAATCCGCTTCAAAGCTGGTTCGATAACCATTTCGAGCGCGTGCTTACCATCGTCGAGGGTGAAAACCTTTTGCTCGAACAAATTCCAGATTTCTTCCTCTACTCCAATATGCGACAAAAGCATCCAAACTTTTGTCCACTCTACGAAACTCATGAGCTATGTCATCCCGACATTGATGAAAAACGTTTTTGTTGTTTATTCTGCGCATGTCCGCTATTCGACAGCGAACTATGGAAAAACCTCGACGGTAAATACTTGTTTGGCAATTGCAAATTTGAGCACGGGCGTGGTGGTAGGCTTGTGTCGGGATTTTGGGATTGCACGCATTGTTCCTTTGTCCACGACATCGACTGGGTGCGCAAGAACTTCAAACGTTACGTCCATGTTTTCTCACAGCGCTCCACATCCACCGATGACGAAAATTGTTAACAACTGCATCTTTTCCAGAAATTGTTGGCAAATACAATGATAATTACAAAGAGCACAGTTCGAGGACAAATTGCCCACGAGATTAACGCAATTAGCACTTTCACGCCTCGTTAACCGCTGTTGCTGGCAGTTGTGAAAACGACATTACTCACAAAACTACCGGAGCAACAAAATGCTCGAAAAAGTAATAGAAGGGTTTGGACTAGGGCTTTCTCTTGGTTTGGGATGCCTCGTTGCCTGTGGTCCTGTTTATCTTACTTTTGTTTTGCGCAAATCAACTAGTTTTCGCACAAGTGCGGTACTATTTGCCAAAATACTCGCAGGTCGATTTGCAGGTTATGCCCTGTTCGGACTTTTCGCAGGCATGCTTGGCATCATTTTGCCAGATTCATTTCGTTTGCCGCTGACAAACACAGCCTTTATAGTTCTTGGAGCATTACTTGTTTACACTGGCATATCACGCAAAACCGATACCGCTTGCGCTACAAAATCTTTTGGCGCATATTTCGGCAGATTTGCTGGTAATCCTTATGTAATAGGCTTTTTAACCGGTTTGGAACTTTGCCCACCTTTTGTTTTGGCTATTGCTCGCGTCATAAATTTCGGCGGTGCCATCGAAGGCATGGTTTATTTTTTGGGATTTTTTGTAGCATCGTCGGCATTTTTGGTGCCACTTGTGTTTTTTGGAGTTGCCGCAGAGTACAAAACCGTAAAACACATTGCAGCTGCAGCAGCTATAATCGTTGGATGTTGGTTCGTCTATAAAGGTGCCGGCGGTTTCTATGAGTTTATTAGCACACACAACGAAATCGAAGCTGTCGATTATGCTGTAGTAGGCGTGCCCGATGCACCACAGGTGTTTATCTTTTCGGGCAATGCATCTGCCGACGAGCTTGTCGATTGTCTCAAACCACATGCGCAGGGCAGCTTGGCAAATATATCGCCAGCAAAATTCGATTCGGCGCTAAAGGTGCTCGACACACTCGGCATGATAATTGTGGATGGTGCACAACTTTTTGATACCAAACACGCGGCAAACAAATACGCTGTTATCGTTATAGAAAATGGTATTGCTACCGACAGCACCGGCAAACTTTGCGAATTTTTGCGAACATATCACTTCAAGAAACGCTTTGGACATGGATTTGTGTTCAAAATGTAATGCTATTTGCTGTGCTGGCGCATTGTTTTGTGAAAATTCGTGCTTTCAAAAAAACACTTGCGCGCAAAAGTTAAAGTGTAAATTTACCGCGTAACCCCCAAAAGGAGTAAAGATGGCAAAGTACAAAATCGCGGTGCTCCCCGGCGACGGTGTAGGCATCGAAGTTGTTGAAGCTGCAATGATAGTGCTCAAAAAAGTTGGCTTCGACGCCGAATATATTCACGGCGATATTGGCTGGGAATTCTGGTGCAAAGAAGGCGACGCACTTCCGCAGCGCACAATCGACCTCATCAAATCCACCGACGCATCACTTTTTGGTGCAATCACTTCCAAGCCCGTGAAAGCTGCGGCTGCAGAGCTTGTGCCCGAGCTTAAGGACAAAGGTCTTGTGTATCGTTCACCAATTGTGCGCATGCGCCAACTTTTCGACCTCTACACTTGCCTTCGCCCAATCAAAGCCTATACTGGCAATCCTCTGAACTTCAAAGAAAACATCAACATCGTGGTTTTCCGCGAGAATACCGAAGACCTTTATGCAGGTGTCGAATTCAACCCTGTGCCGCAGGAACTCGTCGATACATTAACAAAACTCGCACCAAAAACCTTCGCACCTTTTGCCAATGTTCCACTCGACGAATTCGCTATATCGACTAAGATAAACACAAAAAAAGGTTCCGAGCGCATCATTCGCGCAGCTTTCGACTTTGCGCGTGCATTTGGACGCAAGAAGGTTACCGTTGTGCACAAAGCCAACGTTGTTCGCGCCACAGACGGGCTGTTTTTGGAAATTGCTAAAGAAATTGCTAAAGAATATCCCGAAATCAAAATGGACGACGCAAATATCGATGCGATGACAATGTGGCTGCTCAAAAACCCGTTCAACTACGATGTTCTCGTAGCGCCAAATCTCTACGGCGACATCATCTCCGACCTTTGCGCACAAATGGTTGGTGGACTTGGTTTTGGTTGTTCTGGCAATATCGGCGAAAAAATCGCTGTTTTTGAACCCACACATGGTTCGGCACCAAAATATACTGGTTTGTACAAAGTGAACCCCATTGCCACCATTCTCGCCGCAAAAATGATGCTCGATTGGCTCGGTGAGAAAGAACTTGCCGACCGCATTGAAAAAGCTGTTGCTGATGTCATTGCTGAAGGTAAAGTGCACACCTACGACATGGGCGGTGCTGCAACTACAATCGATATGGCAAATGCCATTGCTGAAAAGTTGTAAAATTCCTTGAAATTATCAAAAAATGGCGGGGTTACCCGCCGTTTTTTTTTGCGCAAGGCGAGATATTTGAGAACTCGATCAAGAAACTTACAGTAGTAATAATTCTTTTGCACAATTTACTTGTTTTGCACATATTTTGCCATACCATTTTAACAACATGAACTTACATTTACGTGCAAGGTCCAAGTGAACAGAACACGTCAGCTGAACAACTGCAATATTGCGAAAGGTTCTTTTGTCTTATACTGGATGCGCAGAGATATGCGCATAACCGATAATCACGCGCTTTATTTCGCACAGGATATCGCACGTAAACAAAATGCCCATCTTGTAGTGGTGTTCACGTTGGCTCAAAATTTTCTCAACGCCACATTACGACACTATGATTTTCTCTTTGCAGGTCTCAAAAAACTTGAACAAGAATTATTAGCAAGAAAAATTCCGCTCTGCGTTCTTTTTGGAAATCCTGTATCTACTTTGCGCAATTTCATTGAACGACATGCACTTTGCGCATTGGTCTGTGATTTTTCACCATTGCGCCCGCATCGCATATGGACTGATGAGTTATGTGCTAAAATCACAGTACCTGTTTTCGAAATTGATGCGCATAATATTGTTCCTGTGTGGATTGCATCGAATAAACGAGAGTTTGCCGCACGAACAATACGCCCCAAAATAAACGCTTTGCTACAGCATTTTCTCTACGATATGCCACCAGATGTAAGCTTTTATGGAAATCGAACCTTACCGTTTGAGTTCGAGAACAATTGGATTTTTTTCGGAAATAACATTAATTGCGATCGCAAAATAAGTGCAATTACCAGCATAATTTCGGGAGAAGACGAGGCAAAAATTACTCTCACAAATTTCTTGGAGCAAAAACTCGAGCAGTATGCAAAATATCACAACGATCCAAATGCCGAATGCACTTCGAAACTATCACCATACTTGCATTTTGGGCAGATCTCCGCACAACGTATTGCCCTTGAAGTGCTTGCATCTGAAACCAATAGCGCTTCTATAGAAACATTTATCGAACAACTCATAATCCGGCGCGAACTTGCCGAAAATTTTTGCTGTTTCGAAAAAAACTACGATACATACGCTGGTTTTCCTGCATGGGCACAAGAAACTCTCGAAAAACATGCCCACGATACTCGTGAATATGTCTATGAATATCATGATTTTGAGTGTGGAAAAACACATGATGCTCTATGGAATGCTTGCCAGAACTACTTGATCAAAACTGGCGCACTACACGGTTATGTGCGCATGTATTGGGCAAAAAAGCTGCTCGAATGGACTGCAGATCCCAAAGATGCACTCACAATTGCAAATTATTTAAATGACAAATACGCCCTGGATGGTAGGGATGCCAATGGTTATGTTGGAAATGCATGGTGCATTGGTGGACTTCACGATAGACCGTGGTTTGAGCGCAATATTTTTGGAACAATTCGCTATATGAATTATTCAGGATGCGTTCGTAAATTTGACGTACCACTTTTTATCGAAAAAAGCGCCTTGCTTTAGATTCTAATAATTCTTTGTTTATCAATAGATTACGTGCAAGCTAATAATTTTGAAAAAATGCAAAAAATTGTAGTAGATTTGCTGCATCTTTTTATAATGTAAAAAATCAACTAATGCGAGGGTCAAATGCACTTGGGCAAAACTCTTTTCGCCGGAATCTTAACTGGCATTTTGGTGGGTCTCCTATCGTCTATTCCTGCAATCGGCGCACTAAACTGCTGCTGTTGCATGTGGTTTTTGGTCGGTGGTATTTGGCTCATGCGTTGGCTAAAAAGCGACAAAGGCACTATCGACGCACTTGATGCCATTGTCGGCGGCAGTGTTTTAGGTATTGTTGCGTCAGTCATCTACTCCGCACTGAACACTGCTATCG
>CAYUDB010000176.1:0-5865 GCA_964443405.1 uncultured bacterium
TCAGTGTTTTACAAAAAAGCCCCGAACTAGGGGCTTTTTTGTGTGGAAAGATTGGAGTTATCACTTAAGAGTGTGAAAAAATTCGCCTTTTTTTCAGCTGAATATCCTTGACAAGAATTTTTCCCCTGATATCTTAGTCGTCCTGCGGAAGTGGCGGAATTGGCAGACGCGCCGGACTTAGGATCCGGTGGATTACCTCCATAAGGGTTCAACTCCCTTCTTCCGCATATAAATCTTAATCACATCGAGGTAAAAAATGGTGCGTATAGCTGTGCCTGCTATTATCACCCTTTTTTTGTTGCCACTTACTGCACAAAATCTCGAATTTCACGGCAAAATTACGGGAACGATTACAGGCGAAAACAAAAAGCCACTGGAAGGTGTACAAGTATGGCTAATTGACGAGCCAAATGGCGCAGTTTCTGATGCTGGAGGCGAGTACACAGTTTTTATCACATATTGCGGAGAGCATTTTCTTGTTTTCGATTATGTTGGCTATGCCTCCGAAACGCTGAAAGTTGAATGCGGCGAAGGCAGAACTGTCAAGCAGGACTTAATATTGCGCGAAACGGCTGTTTTCGGTGATGAAATTCGCGTAGAAGCACACCGCGAACAACTTCATGCTGCTGATGAAATTCAAACAAAAACGGTTATACCACTGGAAGCCGCACAAAAAGCAGGCGCAAAAACTCTTGGCGATGTTCTGCAACTCGATGCAGGAGTTAAACTTCAAACAAAATGTAGCATGTGCTCCTCTTCCGAAATCTCCATACAAGGATTACCGGGACGTTTTTCTTTGGTTTTATTCGATGGCATGCCGGTTCTATCTGGTATGGCATCAAAATATGTGCTTAGCATGTTCCCATCAGATTTTATGGACAAAGTCGAGGTGGTAAAGGGTGCTGCAGGTGCGAAATACGGCAGTGGCGCTTTATCGGGCGCTGTGAATATTGTTCCACCGCAACCCTCTTTGACAAAAAAAGTTAACGCTTCACTAACCATGCGGGCACATAATTCTTCCGATGCATTTGCTGCTTGGTCAGCGGGCACGGATGGTTTAAGCTTTGCTGCTCTCGCTGCACGTGCGGAACGCGGTATAGTCGATAATAATAATGATAACATATCTGAAAATGTTCCACATTTGCGTAATATCTATCTTGGCGTTCTCGATAAAAGCTTTGATGCACTTTCACTAAACTTCGGTGGCATTATTCTTAATGAAGAACGCAAAGCTGGTCTGCAAGTTCCAGACGTTGAATTATCATTACATCCCGATGCAGAGAAGGTTATATCGCGCCAATGGAATATCTGGCATCAAACACGGTTTGCGACTGGAAAAAACGATTATAAATTGCGTCTCGCCTACTCCTCCAGCAACGAAGACGGAACTATGAACACACGTAATCACAATGCACAGCAACAGAATTTTTTCTCTGAGTTATCCGGGCATTTGGGTATTACAGATTTGGTGAATTTTGATATCGGCACTTCATTTTTTAATGAAAAGCTATCCGATACACGTTTATTCGACGATTACTCAAACGCGACCTATTCTATCTGGCTAACAATGAACAAAACTTTGCCGCAAACTGAGTTGTTTGCGGCAGCACGATTCGAGAATTGTGAGAACTACGGTTCACATTTTTCACCATTTGCTGGCGTCTCGCGCGAGCTTGCCGGCTGGAATGTAACTCTATCTGCTGGAACAGGTTATCGCACACCATCTGTTATTTTTGAAAGCTTATCCTCAGTACCGGCGAATTTTTTATACGTCATTCGCCGAGACGCTAATCTCAAAGAGGAGACATCAATCTCCACTGAGCTTGCGATTAAGAAGCCATTTTTCACCGAATTTGCCGCAATTAATTTTTCATCTTTATTTTTCCGCCATTATGTGACTAACTTCATTAGTTCACGTTTGGATGGTATTGATTCTGCTACTTCAAAAGCAATATTTTTGTACTATAACGAAAGCAATACTATCACGTCAACTGGCAGCGAATTCTCTGCATCTGCGAGTTTTGCCTTTGGACTCAACGTGAATATTGGGTTGTTCGCACTTTTGCCAGTGAACGATTCGGGCAACTTCTTGCCTTTCATAAATCGTTGGGGTACAAATATTACATCGACATATTCTGGCATAGACTCATACGAATTTACTGCAGCCTTACGCCTAAATGGAGAAATGCTTGTCGAATCTCTCTCCGCGCACGGCGATCTTAGTTATTTCGATGCTCCGACATTTGCGATCGTCGATTGCCGCGCTAAAAAAAGTTTTGGTGCCATTGCAGTTGAATGTGGGTTAAATAATATTGGTAATTATTATCAGAAAATCGACTCGGGTGAACATGCTCACACAACAGAGTATTTTTGGGGACCACTCATTGGTCGCGAATTCTATGCAGGCATATCAGTTCATTTCTAAAAAGTGTTTCGTTTTGTTCGGATGAATTTCTATGATAATCATAAAGTCTGTTTGTTAAATTTCTGCCATGCACTAAACATCGCTGCATAAAGCTTTCACCTTTGGATAGGTATTTGCACTGAGAAATTGAAATCTCAAAAAATTCCTTGCAACCTCCTGTATCCACTAATATATTCGTTAAAGCAATTGTATTTTATGGAGGTTTACTAAATGAAGAACGAACAAACGCTGCGTGAGCTTGTGCGCACTGCGTATGCAACTCTAGCTAAATCATCATCTTGTGGTTGTGGATGCACTTCCAGTGGTGATCTTGCCAAAACGCTTGGTTATTCAGATGACGATTTAGCGTGTTTACCTGATGGTGCTAACATGGGATTATCATGCGGTAATCCGATTGCGTTGTCATCACTTGTTCATGGCGAAACTGTATTGGACTTGGGTTCAGGTGGAGGATTCGACGTTTTTATCGCAGCAATGAAAGTTGGCAAAGACGGGTTCGTTATAGGCGTTGACATGACATCGGAAATGATTCTCAAAGCACGCACAAACGCTCGCGATTTCTCTACAAAAACCGAGCTGCACAATTTTGAATTTCGTTTAGGCGAAATAGAGGCGCTACCTGTTGCTGATTCGTCAATAGATGTTGTAATATCAAACTGCGTACTCAATCTTTCTTCGCAAAAGGAACGTGTTTGGCAAGAAATATACCGCGTACTGAAACCAACTGGTCGCATCTGTATATCTGATATCGTATTACTCAATCCACTGCCAGAGTTTCTAATGAATAGTGCTTCTGCTCTGTCTGCGTGCATTTCGGGGGCTACAACTATAGAAAACACTTTACTGATGGCTCGGAATGCTGGCATGTCAAATATCGAAGTAAAATTGCAAAATGATTATCGTGCGGTTCTTGACAGTTTCGAAGATTCAGATAACCCCAATAATACTAACGAGAATATGCCAATTAAAATCTCTGAATATGTACGCAGTGCAGTATTTTTTGGTCATAAATCGTCATTCTAAACAGCAATCATGGAAAAAACACTTAAAGCACTTTCCGATGTAACTCGATTGAAAATTGTTTTTTTGTTAAGCTTTGGTGAATTATGCATATGCGATATATTCAATATTCTGAATATTCCACAGGCAACTGCATCGCGTCACATGCAGTATATGCTTAAACACGGTTTGGTCTGCGTAAGGAAATCTGGAAAGTGGAGATATTATAGCCTCGATTTATCTGGAAACACCTTTACCTCTAGGCTTGTAACTTTTGTTGCACATTCACTTTATGAAGATGGTAAGTATGCACAGTTACTAGAACTGCGACAGAGCAGAATTTGTAATCGATTTTGCACAAAAAGGAAATTCTATGAATAATAACACATTTCAACACTTGTCTTTTCTTGATAAATATCTTACACTTTGGATAATGGCAGCAATGATATTCGGAGTGTTGCTGGGATTTTATTCTCAGAGCTTTGTTTCTTTTGTATCAAGTATGCAAACTGGCTCAACTTCAATTCCTTTAGCCATTGGACTTATACTGATGATGTATCCTCCGCTTGCAAAAGTCAGATATGAAGAAATTGGTAAAGTATTTAGGAAAAAGAGTATATTAATGCTCTCATTTGCTCAAAACTTCATAATCGGACCTATAGTAATGTTTGTGTTAGCGATTATATTTCTTCGAACTTATCCCGATTACATGTTTGGTCTCATTCTCATTGGGTTAGCACGATGTATTGCCATGGTAATAGTTTGGAATGACCTTGCCAATGGCGATACGGAGCTTTGTGCAAGCCTTGTCGCATTCAACTCAATATTTCAGGTGTTTTTGTTTTCGATCTACGCGTATATTTTCATCACTATACTGCCTCAGTTTTTCGGTTTCACCGGCACAAAAATTGATATTACTATTCTTGAAATTGCAAAAAGTGTTTGCATATACCTCGGAATTCCATTCATTTTTGGATTTTGCACAAGATTTTTTCTTTTGAAAATCAAGGGTCAGTATTGGTATGAGCAGGAGTTTCTTCCAAAGCTCAGTCCACTCACACTCTTTGCCTTGCTTTTCACTATTATCATCATGTTTTCGCTCAAAGGTGAGCATATTGTGCGCCTTCCACTGGATGTTCTACGCGTTGCAATACCGTTATTGATATATTTTGTTATTATGTTCTGTGTTTCATTTTTTTTATCAAAAAAAATTGGTGCAAACTATAGTGAATCTGCTACACTTTCATTCACTGCTGCATCAAACAACTTTGAACTTGCTATCGCTGTAGCTGTGGCAGTTTTCGGTATAAATAGTGCGCAAGCATTTGTAGCTGTGATCGGTCCTCTTGTGGAAGTGCCAGTTTTAATTTCACTTGTAAATGTTTCGCTTTACATAAAACGTCGTTTTTATAGAGTCTGATTATTACGTAGCAATGTGCTCCTCCAATATTTAAAAATTGCTCGCCATTTTGAGTGGCGAACACCATCTGCAGCGTTATGCTAATAATAGTACCGATAAATATCCCAAAAGCTGCTTGCTTTTGCATTTTTCTGATATAACTTTCTGAATAATATGAATATACTTGTAGTATCAATATTGGGTTTGATTGGCGGCATCCTTGCAGGTTTTTTCGGCATTGGTGGCGGCATAATTTTTGTTCCGACACTTTTTGTATTTTTTTCAAAAACTGGCTTGTCATCTAGTGATGCCATGCTAATTGCCACCGGCACAAGTATTTTTTCGGTAATGCTTAGCTCCGGCTCTGCGGCATTGCGCCACAAATCGCTAAAAAATGTGCGAACCGAGTTGCTTCTGCCTGTAATATTGGGGCTTATTTTGGCAAGCATTTGTGGCGTACTCATCACAAATATAATAGGCGGGAATTTTTTGCGGTATATTATGGCTGCGTTCAATATTTGGGCGATATGTCAATTAATACGTCAAATAATAACGCATGAAGATAAACCCAAAGATAAATTTCTTCCTCGCTTTTGCTCATTGTCACAAACTCCTATTAAATTTCGCGCAATCCTTTTTTTTCTTGGCGCGACTATCGGTTTACAAACGGCAATGCTTGGCATAGGCGGCGGTGTTCTGTCAGTATCTTTTTTGGTTATTTTTTTTAAGTATTGCGCGCCAGACGCCGCTGGAACATCATCGTTTCTTGCATTTATTTCAGCGGCGATCGGCATAATTTTCCGTCTTTGGCTAGGCGCAACTGTGCATAGTGCTCCACCTTTTACCATCGGTAATATAGCTATTTTATACGCACTTTGCCTTGGTATTCCTGCAATATTCGGTGCACATATTGGTGCAAATCTCAACTCTCGTCTTGGCGAAAGTCGATTGTTCTATATTCTTTTCGTAATGCTATTAGTGCTTGTTACTTTGCGCATGATAATATAGATTTCCATGATTATGGAGTTGCACCATGAGAAAT
>CAYUDB010000177.1:0-5841 GCA_964443405.1 uncultured bacterium
CTTGGGTGCATATCAAGCCCGCCGGAAAAAATAACACCATCGACCAATGTTAGAAACGAGGCGATGTCGTCTTCCAAGTTCTTGTTTAGATTTGGCAGTAAAATGGGCAAAGCTCCGAAAGCGCTGATTTTTTCGTGGTATTCGCACTTTAAAAGATCGAAAGCATAACCTTTTTTTCCTGTTTCGGCGCCTTCGTGCGCACAAGTGATGCCTATAATTGGCGAATAATGCATAAAGCTCCCCTATCGAAAGTTAGGTTTTTCGTGCAGTAGAACAAGCTTTTTAAAATACAATGCGGAAGAAAATTTATTGTGCAAAAGCTTCAGCGTTGCGTAAATGCTTTCGCAAACATTTTCTACAATTAGTGCCGCACTATTTCGATGTGCGTCAGAGATTTTCGAAAACTGGCAATTATACGGCAAATTACTCTGAATCAGGATCAATACCACGAAGCTCAAGGAACTCCCCAAGAGCCATTACTGCCATAAGAACAGAATCACGTGCAAGTTCAACCTTTTCGGCTGCCGATTCTCTAGCTTTCATATCTGCCAGACGGCGCGCAAAAAGTTCGCCGTCGCTAGTGCGCCCTATAGTTTGCTCCCATTCAAGCCAGTGCCCATAAGCTTTCGCATAAGCTTCTGCAGCCTTATACAACGGCACTTGTTGTTCTGTTGGAAAAATCTGTGCATTGTTTTGAAAATAGGCATGTGCTGCAAAGTATTGTGTCCATTGAGAATAGATGGCAAAAGAAAACCATGTAGTGCGCATCATCGCTTGATTTTCGCCATATGGTTTGAGAAAATCGATTTTGGGGTCACGCAAATCGGTCATGTAGGCATCGTATGCTGCAAGCCCCAAGGGAACAGTTATGTCTTCGGCAAAATCGAGTTTGGATGCGTTGAAGTTTGTTACTGCGAGTTTAGCAAGTTCCATGAGAATTTCTTCTTCTGTGTTAATGCCGCCAGCAATGCCCATAGGCGATATAAGCACATGCGCACCGAGAGATTCTTGTTGCGCCCACCAAGCGTCGAGTTCATCAAGCCCCCAAGTGGCGCCTTTTGGAGCTATGTTTGAATTGTAGAAATGTAGTGTGCGCATCCCACCTTCGCCCTCTACGCCAAAGATGAGAATTGGCTCGTAATGTGTTGCCCATACAAGGTTGCCTGTGTTTATCATCTCGTATATGAAGCTTGCTGCCTCATCGATGGTTTTTGGCTCGAAAATAGCGTGGCGAACATTACAACCATTGAGCGAATTTTGAACAAGTGGAACACGAAAAATATCGTAAATCCAAAAACGCTCGAGATCGTATAGGAAAAACGAAAAATAACCGCTCTTTGCATAGAAATGTGGATATCTTTCGTTTAAACCCGAATATTTAGCTGCTTTCCACATAAGATCTAGCGGCGTGTATTCGAGTCGAAGCCCCGGATAGCGTAAAAATTCTTCTTTCCAACCCAATGTATAATTGCTCAAAACCATACTGCCACCCTGTTAGTTTTCTTCAAAATAAATGCAAAACTGCTCTTTGGCAACTTGTTTGTGCCAAAACATTTGTCAAATGATTCTGCATGGACTATATCTGCGCCCAAAAGCAGCACGAAAAAAAGGACACCGAAGAGTTTTTGTTGCAAAATGCTTGCGAGAAAATATTTTGCGCGCAATGAAAGAAAAAAGCGAACAAAGCACAGTTTTAGCATGGGCGTTTTTGAACACCCTGGGCACATTAGCCAGCCGCATAATCGGTCTGTTTCGAGAAGCGGCAATGGCTGCGCTTTTCGGCACAGGCATGATGATGGATGCCTTCACTATGGCGCTACGTTTTCCAAATTTGCTAAAAGGCGTGCTCGGCGAAAATGGACTTGTCGTAGTGATGTTGCCACGTTATGCACAAGAAAAAAACGAGCTAGGTTTAGAACACGCATTCGCTTTTGCGTCGGCAGTTTCCATTGCACTGGGTTTAGTTTCGGCAGCAATAATTCTGCTTGGAGAGATCACTGCGCCATATTTAGTATGGGTTTTTGCGCATGGCTGGGTGAATCAACCTGAAAAGTTTGCGCTCACAGTAAAGCTTTTGCGCATATTTTACCCGATGGTATGTCTTATCGCCTATTCCAGCTGGGCTACAGCAGTTCTCAATGCACATAAACGCTTTTTCACGGCATCGCTCGCGCCTGCATTCTTCAACATTGGATGGCTTGCAGGGTGTATAATTTCACTTGTTTTCGTTCCCGAAACGCAGCAGATGCTCATGGTAGAAATAGTTGCTGTTGGCGTGTTTTTTGGCAGTGTGCTCGAATTTGCAATACAGTTCGCGCAAATGCGCAAAATAGGCTTCAAGTTCATATGGATGCTACGCGAGAAATTTCCAGCGGTCAAGCAAATCGGTCTGCTGATGATACCAGCACTTGGTTCGCTTGCTGTTGTTGAGATTAACTATATAATCGACGCGATGATAGCTTCACTTTTGCCCGAAGGGTCGGTTTCGGCACTTTCGTATGCAAATCGCCTGATATTTTTGCCAATGGGTTTGGCTTCTGTGGCATTGGCGAGAGCAGCACTGCCGGCATTAGCCGAGCACATTGTCCGCAAGGAGCCGAATAAAGCTGCCGATTTAATGCTCTTTTCACAGAAAGCTATTTTCGGCATAATGTTTCCTATCGCAGCGTATATTATAGCCCTCAGTCCCGAAATAGTGCGCCTTGTTTATGAGCGCGGCAGTTTTTCGGGCAATGTTTCTACACCGATGACAGCCACTGCTCTTGCTTTTTATGCTATTGGCTTGCCTATGTTTGGCGGAAACAAAGTGCTGATGCAAGGATTTTACGCAATCAAAGATACACGAACACCTTTTTTTCTATCGGCTATTGTAGTGCTGGTCAACATCTTTCTGAACATCATGTTGATGGGACCTTTGGCACATGGCGGGCTTGCTTTGGCTACATCAATTGCTTCATCGGTGCACACGGTATTACTCACAATAAGCTTAAGCAAGCGTGGTTTGCAGCACACAAAAGAAGTTATCCAATCGTTCATACGTGTTTTTATTGCATCGATATTCCTTTTATTTGGAACATATTATGCAAAAATTCTCACACTACACTTTGTAAACGGCACAACTTTTTTCGAAAGAGTTTTGCAGTTAGGTTTGCCAAGTTTGGCTTGGTTAGTTTTCGTTATAGTTACCGCCAAGCTTTTCAAACTCGACGAAATTGATTTTTTGCTCAACACATTAAAACGCAAACTCTTCTCTCGCTCTTAAACAACGACACCCAGCTAAAGGCTTTTTCAGCGGCTACGCTTGCTTTTTTGGTGTTCAACTTAGGATTATTGTTGATTGGGCGAGTTAGCTGCTCGAGAAAAACTATCGGCAAACGTTTGCTTGATGCGTAGTTGCCTGTCACTAATCGTTTAACGTTTAGCACTGGTGCTCTAAAGAGCATGCTTGCGTGCCCCTCTCAACCCCTCCGACCCTTCTCCATAGGGAAGTGGAGAATTTTAATTGGTGCGAGCTTCACCTGTGGCATTGCTAAGGACAAGTTACAATAAACCCTACTGAGCTTTGTAATTGGTAAAATCGTTTAAATCACCGCCACAATGGTAAACCACCAAAAACCTTAGCTCGGTAGCTCGTCAATCTTCGCAAATTTCGCCTAGAGTAGGCAGCAGCCGCTGACAAAAAAACAAAAATGCTTACTGGCACATTGACTTTCTGCGAAAAAGTGTTTTCTTAGAACAAACACAAAATGGAGGAAAGATGAAGCTCATCAAAACCGCTTTTGCCATTGCGCTTTTGGCTGCAATTTTCGTGGGTTGCTCTGAAGATGATCCCGAACCAAAAGTTTTGCGCGCACCCACTTTTTCGGCAATAGCTTACGACGATTCACTAAAACTTGCATGGGTTGCAAACACAACAGACGATTATACAAATGAAGCATTCCAAATTTTCGCATCGAAAAACCGTGCCATAACTCTAGCTAATAGAGATTCATTCTATCTGACAACAACTCCCGCCGGTGAAAGCTCATACATGATTTACGATTTCAACTCGGAACCGCTCGGCGAGAATGATATTTACTATTTTGCCATTATCGGCGTTGCAGTGGAGGGCACTGACACAACATTCTCTCCGCTCGCCTTTGCCGAAACTTCACCTGTGCGCATGGGCATAGATACCATCTACATTTTGGGCAGCGACAGCACTTGCGCTTTCAATTTCGAAAGCCAAATCGCAGTGCGTTTCGGCGAAACAACCATCGAACCCGATTTCTATTTCGATAGAGTGTCCGGCGGCACAATTACCGGTTTCGGCATAAAAAGCCCTCACCTCGCAGGAACTGCTTGGACAGGCGTTTCAAATTTCAAATTCCTCGGCACACTCGCTTTCGACGAATACACCCAAACTTCCGACAGCGCTTGGAGTTCCACAGGTTATGAAGAAATTCGCACTGGCGTTTTCGCCATCAAGACCGCTCGCAACAATTTTGTGAAAATTAAGATTCGTTCGTGGCCCGAGATTTCCGACATCTTAACCGCGCTTATTTTCGAATACAAATACCAAACCAAAGCCGGTTATCGCCGTTTCTAAATTCTCTGGCTCAAAATAATTTTAACAAAAAAAAAATTGTGCGCCGAGCTTGCGACGCACAATTTTAATTGATGAAAAGTAAACATTTAACAAAGGATAGCAAATGCCAAAGAAAATTCTCATGGTGGCATTCGAAGTTTTCCCGTTTGCAAAAGTTGGCGGACTAGCTGATGTTGCAGGTGCATTGCCGAAAGCACTTGCCGAAAAGGACATCGATGTGCGAGTGATTATGCCCTATTTTGGCGAAACAAAAGAAAAAGCCGAGAAGTTTGGCATCAAGCCCACAGAACACAAAAACATAGCCATCCCTATGGGCTGTAATATCGAAAACTTCGACATCTTCACAGCATTTTTGCCAAACACCAATGTGCCCGTGTACTTCATTTCAAACGCAAAATATTTCGACCGCGCCGGGATTTACATCGATCCTGCCACCAAAAAGGATTTTGCCGATCAACCAGAACGACTCACATTTTTCTCGAAAGCAGTGCTTGCCGCAGCACCCATTTTAGATTTCTCCCCCGATATCGTCCACGTGAACGACCACCACACCGCTCTCATACCGGCATTTTTGAGGCTCGAACATTCAAACGATCGCTTCTGGGCACAAACCGCCACGGTTCTCACAATTCACAACCTCGCGTATCAAGGTGTTTTTCCAAGAGAATCGCTCAACGTCATCGGCTTGGGCAAAGAACTTTTCTACCCAACAGGACCTTTTGAGTTCTATGGCAACGTGAATTTCCTCAAAATCGGCATCATATTCGCCGATGCAGTGAACACTGTTTCGCCCACTTATGCCGAAGAAATCAAAACCGAAGAATATGGCGAAAAGCTCGATGGGCTTTTACGCGAACTGTCGCACAAAGTTTTCGGCATAATCAACGGTGTCGATTACGAAATTTGGGACCCGCGCATTGACAAGGAAATCGAGCACAACTACTCCATCGATGACATGAGCGGAAAAAACAAAATGAAAGCCGCCCTACTTACCAAAATGAACATGCCCATCGATATGGACACACCGCTTATCGGCATCATCGGGAGAATGGCAGACCAAAAAGGCTTCGACCTCGTAGCCGCAATTCTGCCACAACTCATGAAGCTCGACGTGAAATTCGCCATACTCGGCACAGGGCAGCCCGAATACGAAAAGATGTTCGCCGACGCCGCAAAGGATTATCCCGACAAAGTTGGCGCTTACATCGGCTTCCACAACGGCATATCGCACATGATAGAAGCCGGCTCCGACA
>CAYUDB010000178.1:0-5817 GCA_964443405.1 uncultured bacterium
GACACCAAAATGCTTTCGATGAAACCGACACCTACCTTACCCTTGCTGAGCTTTCCGACAATCCTGTTTTTGTGCACGATGGCGTGAGCATACTTTTTGCGAATAGTGCTTTTCACGAGTTTTTTGGAGTTGGGAATGATGTGAAGTTTGCCGATATAATGAAAATGGCAGATCCAGTTTCGCAAGCCGTTGTTCGTGATGCACTTGCAAAACGCCTGATTAATTCACCCGATGCACCATCACGATATGAGATTTCCATCACCGTGCATGGACAGATAAAAAATATTGTGATAGCAGCTAAACGTATATCATATTTTGGCAAAGTGGCTGTGCTTGTAAATGCAACTGATATAACCGATTACAAAAACATAACACAGCGCGTTGTTTTTTTGAACACTATTCTCAAGGCTATAGGTCAGGTGAACCAGCTTATGGTTCGTGAGCGCAATATTGAGATAGTTTTGAAAAACACGTCCGAAATACTTGGCGAAATTCCACATTATGCGCTTGTTTATCCGTATGTTTTTGGCTATAAGGTCGAGTTTTCTCCAAAGGCAGTGCGCGAATTTGGCGCAGCCATCAAATTTATCGATGATTTTGCTGTGAGCTTATTTGATAAAATTGTCGATGCTGGAGCTTTTTTTACGAATAACTTTGCACAGTGCACTGATTTCGAAGAACAATTTGTAAGTACAGCTGTTGCCAGTGGTGTGTTTGCATTTGCAGCAGTTCCGATGGCAAATGCCGACCAAATTTACGGTTTTTTTGCTGTGTGCGTTTCTGTTGAGCACAATTGGGAGGATGACGAAAAAGCACTGTTGCGGGAAATTTCCGAAGACCTTGCTTTTGCAGTTTATGCGGCAAACCTCGAAGAGGAAAAACATGTTGTGGAAAAACGACTCGAATATGGCGAAAAGCTCTATTGGTCACTTGTTGATCACGCACCGTTAGGTATTTTTTTCCATAATGGCAAGCATGTGCTCATGGCAAACAAGTCTTTAGCAAATAGTCTTGGCTATGCAAATTGTGACGAGATTTCGGCAATTGATATTTCGAAACTTTTGCCTGATGACGCTAGGAAAAACATCGACGAGAGTTTTGCCGATCCGCAAATGAAAACAATCACTGCAGATATCGATATTTTAGATGCTCATAACATAAGATTGCCGTTTTTCGTGGCAATTTCTCGAAATTCTACCGACGACGAAACTCTTTACACCATTATGGCTAAAGATAACTCTGCTGCTCGTAAAGTGGAGCGCGAGAAAAAATTGCTCGAAGAACGTCTTTTGCAATTGCAAAAACTAGAAGCCATAGGCAGACTTTCTGGCGGTATCGCCCACGATTTCAACAATGTGCTGAACGTTATCATCGCAAATGCTGAGGGTATCAAATCCAATGTTTCGGTTTCAAGCCCGGCTTATAAGATGTCGGAACTAGTATTGCGTGCGGCTTTCGATGCGGCAAAACTGACGCAAAAAATACTCCGTTTCTCACGACGAACGCCAATAGAACGTGTGGCGTTTGGCGTGAACGCTGCAGTGGGTGAGGTTTTGGAGCTTATCAAAAGCATTGCTCCAAAAAACGTCGATTTCATATTTCAGGCGAGTTATCCCGAGCCTGTGGCTTTTGGTGACATGGCACAGATCGAGCAGGCACTGCTCAATATTTTCGTCAATGCAGTGGATGCCATGCCCGATGGCGGCAAAGTTTTTGTAAAACTCGCAGTGGGCACACCAGAAGATTTTGCCCTGCCACTTTTGCGCAACGGTATTTTTGTCCGCATAGATATATCCGATACCGGCGTTGGTATGTCGGAAGAAACACGTGCGAAGATTTTCGACCCATTTTTTACTACAAAACCTACGGGCAAGTCCACAGGCTTGGGCTTGACAATGACTTACAGCACGATACTTGAACACGAGGGGCACATTTCCGTCGATTCGGTGCTTGGTGGCGGCACTACTTTTTCGCTTTTTATCCCAACCACTGACGAAGCTGTTGCACCCGAAAATTTGCGCATTACAGGGCGCGACAAACACAAAACCGAAACTATACTCGTCGCTGATGATGAACTTGTTGTGTTGAATTTACTTGTCGATCTGTTACAGAGCCGCGGTTATCGTGTTTTGCCTGCCACCGACGGCATCGAGGCATACACGCTTTTTCGCGAAAAACGCTCCGAAATCGATATAATACTTCTCGATGTTGTAATGCCAAAACTCGATGGCATTGAAACACTAAAGAAGATAATTGCTCTCGATCCATCTGCAAAAGTCCTTATGCTGTCGGGATATACACATATCGAGACAATGGATGAATGCTTGCGTTTGGGCGCCATTTCTTTTGTTAAAAAACCTTTCCGAATAGCGGAATTATCGCAAAAGATTTGGGAAGTTCTGCGCCAGTAATTCAAAATTTTGCCACATACGATATTAGCAAAATGTGTTACGATAATTTTGTTGTAAAACACGAGCGCGATGTTTTTTACATGTCACAGGCTTTGGAGCAAGCGCTAAAATCGCAAGATGCTGCAGAAGTTCCTGTGGGATGTGTTATTGTGCGTTCGGATGTTATTATTGCTGCAGAGCACAACAGAGTTTGCGAACGGAAAAGTGTTGTCGCACATACAGAACTGCTTGCCATCGAAAATGCATGCCGCAACCTTGGGCAGACGATTCTGAATGAATGTGAACTGTATGTGACTTTGGAGCCTTGTGCCATGTGCGCAGGTGCAATAATGTTAGCGCGTATTAAACGTGTGATTTTTGGTGCGCGCAATCTGCGACTTGGTGCTTTTGGATCGGTGTGGAATTTTGCACATGAGCCTGTTTTTGGTCATCACCCGCTGATAACTGGCGACGTGTTGGCAGATGAATGTGCGAAGTTGTTAACGAGTTCTTTCGCGCAGTTTCGCATACAGCAATGATTTTTTTCAAGTGTTTGGGGTTGAGGATGTTTCAATTAGATGCGATGATGAGTCTCCTCAAATGCGATGGATGCATCACGCCATTATGATGAAGCGAATACTATATAATTGTTGCTAATGCTTATCTATGCCGGTATTTTTCTAGCAAATGGACGAAAAAACACGAAGAATAGATTTTCCGCCAAAATTTGCCCCTGCGCAAGAGATTTTGAAAGCGTTGGAAGACGCTGGATACGCTGCATATTTCGTTGGCGGATGCGTGCGTGATGTCTTGCTTGGCGAGGAAGTAAGCGAAATTGACATAGTTACTGACGCGAACGCTGAAATTGTGGCGCGTATTTTTCCCGATGCTAAACCGATTTTCCCGTATCATTACTCATGTTTTCGTATGAAGCGCGAAGGTCTTACCATTGAACTTGCGCGTATGCGTAGAGACGTCATTGATTTTGGCAGACAGAGCCTTGTGAGCTTTGTGTCAGACATTCATGTTGATTTGGCGCGGCGTGATTTGACTGTAAATGCAATTTGCGCTGATAATTACGGCATGTTAATCGACGATTTCGGTGGAATTTTCGATTTGTGCCGACGCAGAATTGTTGTTATAGGGCAGCCTGAAACACGTTTTGAGCAAGATTGTTTGCGGATGTTGCGCGTATTGCGTTTTGCTGCCAAGCTCGATTTTAGCATCGATGAAGCAGTGGACAAAGCACTTTTGAACTGTCAGGCATTGTGGCTAACCATTTCACCAGCAAGTGCTTGGCGTGAATTTGCCAAGCTCGATAGAAATCTTGGCAAATTTCGCAATTCACTTGTTTTTTATTGTTGGTTTTGCGCGAATTTTAAAACTGACACACCGAACTTTCTATTTCCGAGTGAACTTTTAAACAGTATCCCTTATTTGTCCGATAAAACATTGATTTACAATATGTTTTTTCATTTGGCAAATGCACCTAACCAAATCGATGTTCTCTCGCGCCTAGAACTTCCAAGAGCATTGCGCAGAAATTTTGTCGAAAACACGGAGCTTATAGAAAGGCTTTTAGAGTATTCGAAACTTACAACTACTGAGAAAGCAAAAATCACCAAGAAGCAAAATTCGCAAATACTCGCAAAGATTTTGCATATTCAGCTTTGATTTTTAGTGAAGCTTTTTTGTTGTGCTAACAGATATTTATTTCGAAAAAATCGGAGAGAAAGTGGTGGGTGCAAAAAAACGAAAAACCTGTCCCGAGCTGACTGATATGGCGAAAGTTTGAGTTTCGGGTGTATAAGTCAAGTCGAACCGGTTCACATTGCCCGTTGTAGAACGTGTGGAACATAGCTGCAAGCCTATGCCTACAGTCCAAAGTCTCAATTGTTGTGAAAGGTCGGCATTTGGCGGGTGCGAGTTGTAAACATAACCGTAATCAGTGAACAGCGAAAAGCCACTGCGCATAGTGAGAATTTCCATATCGGGAAAACTTCGAGCCTCGAAAGTGAGTTTATAGTATCCGCCACCATCGGGCGATGAAAGAGCATAGTTGTGTTCATAACCTCGAAAACCTGTTTTGCTGTGGCTTATGACCTGTATGTCCTTAGCATGAGGCTCTATGAAAACTGCATCCAAACCAACTGCCACGCGAAATAGCGAATTTTCGCATGTGGGAAAAAAAACTTTTCCGCAAGCGAGAAACTGTTTGCTGCCCATAATAGTGCTAGCAGAAACATTCGTCGAATAATGGGCATTTAAAAAATCTGTTGCACTTGATACCGAAAAAGCAAAACAAGGCAAAAACGTTTCAGAATTGTAATCACTTGTGGCGTGCAAGTTTTGACGCAAATTGACACTTGCACCACAACACATGTCAACACATATTCCCGATGATATATCTTCTATTCGCCGAAAATTATCGACATTTCTCAACGGCGAAAATGAGCGCTTCATAATGACAATTCTCGATGCTGCGGTTATGAAAGACGCGTTATATTTGTAATTGTCGCGCGAAATTTTTTTTGCAGAAACATCTAGTGCCAAGCCGCCGTAGAACATACCTTTTCTCAAAAGAAATTCGCCGCCACCAAATGCGTTATCTTGTTCAAAACTTTCTGCAATAACATTGGTATTGTAATATATATTCTGCACTGTATGCGAGCTTGTGGCATATATAGCAAATGCCGAGCGCTCATTTTCCAATCGCGGCTCGAATTTTTCGATACTTGCTGATGTCGCAAATTCTCGGTCGTTTTTGTTCACGGTGAGTGTTAAGTTTGAGCCATCTATGGGAGCACCATAGAAGATATTTTTCCATTGCCACCACTTGCGCTCTGCCTTGTTTGCAAATAGCAACGAAACAAATGTCCCGAGTCCCGCAAAATTCTCCTCGTCGAGTCCGATTTGCCATTCAAGTTTGTTGCCGATGTAGCTTGCGCTTATGTTTGGTTTTGTAGTCCAAAAATCACCCACGTGAATGCTTTTGATTGTGGAATCTGATGAAAGACACACTTCACTTTTGTAAAAAAGTGGATAACTGCGCAAAGTTCTTTCTGTAAGTGCAAACTGTGCAGAATCTAATTTTTGTTTTTCTGGAAATGGCAAAAGTCGCAATACAGTTGCGTGCCTTGTTTTCACGTGGAGCGCATTGCCCACCGAATAGGCGAATTTGCCAAAGCCATCGCCCTCAGGAAAAGGGTCTTCAACAGTAACTTCGATGGCGGCGAGAGATGCAAAAATAATTAAAATTGTGCAAAAAACTATATGTGTTCGGTTAAACATGCTCACTTTCGCTCATATTTCGTCCTTTTTGGCAATTTGAACGCATGTGGTCTGTTTGAAATTGAGAGACTATTCTTCTTCGAGTTGCAAACCATCTGGTGTCGAAACCAGAAATTTGAGTTTGCCTTCGAATCTG
>CAYUDB010000179.1:0-5790 GCA_964443405.1 uncultured bacterium
CTGTAGGCAGTAGATATTTTGCCGTAACATGGGAAAACTATTTCGGATATGGTTTCTATGATGATGTTATAACGTTTCAAGTAATATTTTACGAGTCAAACTCGGGCACAAATGGCAGGATAGTTTACCAATATTTCGACGTAACCCTCGAAGGCTCCACCAAAACACTTGGTGGCGAGGCAACAGTTGGTATCGAAAATGCTTCTGGCACAGTAGGTTTGCAATATTCCTCTGATACTGAGGCGCTTGCCGAAAATTTACGCATCGAATTTGAAGTTATGCCGCCTGTGCCACACGATCTTGGGCTTTTGAGCATTGTTTCGCCACTGGATTTTGTTAGTGATGACTCACCGATAATGCCCACATGTATAGTGCGAAATCACGGCACGGCAAGTGCTTCGGGGCTTGTACGCTGCGATATTTCCAATGACGATGAAGGCATTGTCTATACAGATGATCTGCCCATAACCCTTGCTTCTAGCACATCCGACACCTTAGAATTCCCCGAGTGGGCACCTAGTTTTCCGTTAGACCACACCGTTACCTTTACCATCGTCTATGCCGAAGACGAGAGACCCGAAAACAACATACAAACCCAACTGTTCTCAACCTTCGTTCATCCAGAGCACGATGTAATGCCCGAGACAATACTCATGCCACTTGGCACAGTTCTCGACATGCGTGGCGCCACACCGAGCTGTGCTGTGTGGAACAATGGTCGCTCGAATGAAGCATCAGTAACCGTCGAATGTCGCATAGAAACTGGCACTGGAACAACAGTTTACGAAGAAACACTGCTAGTTTCGCTCGATGCTTGGGAATCTGCCACTGTTACCTTCCCAGCTTGGTCACCGCATACAATGGGCGCACATACAGTTTATTTTGTCACTACACTTCTAACCGACCTCGACGTTTCGAACGACACACTGTACGAGGATTTTGAAGTAGTTAGCCATATGTCGCACGATGGTCCCGACGGTTACGGTTACGAATGGTTCGACAGCTATTTTAGTGGTGCTGAAGCGCCAGCTTTTTCGCCAATCGAAATACTTGCCACAACACCATTACCACTTACCGGCGATGATTCGGCTTTGGTGATACCTTTGCCGTTCACTTTCAGTTTCTATGGTGTCGCTTTCGACTCGATTGCTGTGAGCACAAACGGTTATTTGGCATTTCCGCCGCAATCGGCTACACTTTACGACAATGCGCGCCTGCCAGCCACAACAATGCAAGGTATAATTGCACCTTTTTGGGATGACATGCAAGCTTACTCCGACTCCACACCACCTTCCGAAATTTACGCTTTCAATTCGACAATTGCTGGTGTGCCATGTTTTCACATTGTGTGGCAAAACCTTCGTTTTCACAGTGAAATGGGCTTTTTGACTGTCGAAGCGAGACTTTTTGAAAACGGAGAGATTGTTTTTCAATACGCAGGCATATCTGATGCAGCATCTGCACGTTTGGCAGGCAACTCGGCAACAATTGGCTTAAATGCGCCGACAGGATTAACAGGAATTTTATACGAATACAATGCTGAGCCTGCAGGCAATTTGATTTTCGACAATTTTGCCATTCGTTTTGCTTCCAGCAGCGAACCTGTGGATATCACCGCACCGGTAATCGAGCACGATTTTGCCGAAACACTCTATCTGTGCGACTATCTCGATGGTATTTTTGGGCTTGCAGCAGCCATCACCGACATGCGCGGTGTTACTGCCGATACAATAGTCTGGGTTATCGATGGTGTGGAATTGCGTGAAAGTGCCGACTCGGTTCTCGCGGATCACTATTACCTTTTCTTCAGCGATTTGCCCACTTTCGGTTCAACTATCGAATACTATTTTATTGCGCGCGACGCAGCTGGTAACCGTGGTCTTTTGCCCGCAGGTGCGCCAGCCGAAAGGTTCACTGCATACGTTGCAAACCCGCACAACGGAACTGTATCTGTTGCTGGCAGCCATTCTGCATGGTTTATCGATAACATGTCGAACGATTTTCCACCTTTTGCCGCACCTGCCTATATATGGGTAGAACTCGATCCCGATTTCGGTGGTGTAGGCACGCAACTTACCGGTATAACCGATGAATGGCTTTCAGATGCAATTGATTTGGGCACAAATGTTTACTTCAATTCACCTGCAGGTCTGCGCACAGCTCCAGCAATAAAAATATGCTCGAACGGATGGATTACATTCGATCTTTCGACAACAGATGCATTTGCAAACGGCAGTTTTCCCGAATCACCTGTGAACGATGTCTTTGCTGCTTTCTGGACAGACATCACACCCACTCCACCAACTGACCTTTTGCCTGAAGGTGAGATCTTCTACGGCATTTCGGGCGACTATTTTGTGGTAGAATGGAAAAACTTTTACATCTACGGCGACGAATCGGGCGATGCACTTACTTTCGAGCTTCGTCTGCCCACACGTCTTATCGAAATCGGCAGCGACATCTACGAAAATGGTGCTGTAGCGTTCAACCTTCTGCCTTTCACTGCTGTGGACATCGCTACTTGTGGTAACTATACCGACGAAATCTCCATCGCCTATCTAAACGCTGGCGAACCTAAAGCATGTTTGCCCGTAATAGAGAGCTTTGTGCAATTCTATTTGCAAAGTGCCACGCATGTTTCCGAACCGAACAAACCTGCGGCAATGTATGTCGGTTTGCCCATGCCAAACCCATTTAACTCAGCTATGGAAATCGCCATCGGCATCGACCACGCAACTTACATTAAAGCTGAGCTTTACACCATCGACGGCAAACTTGTGCAAACGCTTTTCGATGGCAAAATGGATGCGGGCGTTCACAAACTTAACTGGAACGCAGACAAAGACGCTTCATCGGGGGTTTATTTCGCTCGCATCTCCCTCGACGGCAAAACGTTCACTCGTCGCCTCATTTATCTCAAATGATACCCTCACAGGGCACCAGTAGCTGCCTTTAGAAGCGGCTACGGCACCAGTGGGTGCCTCTAGAAGCGGCTACGCCGCCTGCACTGAGTAAAATTGGGGCTGTTATAAACAAACCACCAAGCAAAAGCCTGGTGGTTTTTAATTTCATAAGTATATGTTTCTCGCATAATCTTTCGAGGCGCGAAAATGTGGCAATTGACAATTACTGGCGCTATTTTTTTGACGCACCTCAATGAAAATGAATGGCTTCTGGGTCAATGCGCAGGAAAACACGCTCGCCCAAAGGCAATTTCTGCCCATCGAAATGCAACAGAACGCCACAGTCGAAAACTGTGCTTGCACCTTGCGGTGAATCGAAAGAATCGACAACAGTTGCCTCAAAAACGTTTGGTAGCGCGGTGCCGCCGGCAACAATTTCCACTGCCGTGACAGGAATTTCCACAAAATGTGGTTCCCTATCAATATAATGAGAAACAGGGAAAATAAGATGTCCGCACAATGCAACTGTTTGTTCTTTATTGCGTTGTAATGAAACTGCGAAAAAATTGCGCACACCCGCAAAAGCAGCGGCAAATTCACATTTCGGTTCTTGTGCTATTCTTGTAAGTTCACCATTTTGAACTACTTGCCCATTTTCGAGTATCAGTGCATTGTGCGCAAGCGATAACGCTTCTTCGAAATCGTGCGTAACATGAACCATTGTCAGCCCGTCACGATTTAGTGAACGTAGAAGTGCACGCAAGTGCGTTTTCGCGGCTGTATCAAGTGAAGACAGTGGTTCGTCAAGCAGTAGAAGCGATGGTGGCACAGCAATTGCCCGCGCAAGCGCCACTCGTTGCGCCTCGCCTCCAGATAAGGTTGTTACGTTACGATCGAGCAGGTGTTCGATGTTGAGCTTATGTGCCAAGTTTTCCACGCGCGCGGCACTTTCTGCTCGCGAAACACGTGCGCAGTACAACGGATATTTAATGTTCTGTGCCACAGTATAATGCGGGAAAAGTCCACATTCCTGAAAAACTATGCCCACTCTGCGCCGAAAAATTGGCACATGTGTTATGTCGTTGCCTGCAAGAGTTATGTGCCCATGTGTAACATCGCGTATGCCGGCGATACATTCGAGAAGAATGGTTTTTCCCGCGCCAGAATGTCCCAAAATTGCAAAATAGTCGCCATCGTTCACTGTGAACGAGATGTTGCGCAGAAAAAAATTTCCCGCGCTTGCGGATATTTGTTTTATTTCGAGAATGTTTTGCAAAGTGCGTTTTGCGCCTTATGATGCATTTTAATACATGACACAGCGTTTTTGTTTGCGTATTGTCCATAGAACATCGACAACACCAAACTAGTTCGCAAGCGAATTTCGCATTCACGCAACAACCATTTTGTCAAAGCTGGAATGCGTCATTTTTTTTACGTTGCCACGCAAAGCTTTAGTATGAGAGATGCGGCATGTTTATGATTAATGGCAAACAGAGTTAACGGAGTATGTCGAGAATAGATTCTGTGGCATATTCAGCGTCGTCTGTGGTGTTGAACGCCCCGAACGAGAAACGCGTGGTGCCCTTTGGATAACCTAAATCGATGTGCAAGTGCGGCGCACAATGACATCCCGCGCGCGTTGCAATGCCATAGTCGTTCCATAATCTGCCCGAAAGCTCTTTTACGTCAAATCCTTCGACGATTATTGGAAAAACACCGCTTCGATTTGTAGTGTCCTGTGGACCAAAAAGCTTTACGCGATCAACACCCAAAAGCCTGTTGTGCATGATTTCGAGTAGCTCAACTTTGTGTGCATGAATTTTTTCCACGCCACGTGATAAAACCCACGAAGCGCCAGCTCCAAGTGCCACTATGCCCGGTGTGTTCGGTGTGCCCGCCTCGTAACGTCCGGGAAGTTTTGCGGGCATTTCGGGAATATCGGACATTGTGCCTGTGCCACCGAAAACAAAAGGCTTTATGCGAGATTCAAAACGTTCGCTTATATAGACTCCACCAGTGCCTGGCACACCGAAAAGCGACTTGTGCCCTGTGAAAACCAGTATATCGATTTTATCGCGGACAATGTCAACTGGATATGTGCCACACAGTTGCGCTCCATCGACCATGAAAAGAATATTGTGTTTGCTGCAAAACTCACCAATTTCGCCAATAGGATTAATAACGCCTGTAGAGTTTGAAATGCCTGTTAGCACCACAAGCGCCACGCCCCGTTGTGACATGTTCTCGTACAATGCAGCCATGTCGAGCCTGGCGTCGGGCGTAAGTTTTGTCCAAAGCACGTCGATGATGCCACGTCTTTCGAGTTCGGCAAGTGGGCGGATAACGGCATTGTGCTCCATTCGTGAGGTAACAACTTTATCGCCGGGCTGCAAAATGCCGAAAAGCGCCAAATTCATGCCTTCGGTAGCATTTTTGGTAAAAATCATGCGACAAGGTGCCGGTGCATTGAAGAGCTTTGCTAAAACATTGCGCGTATCTTCGATTTTCTCGCTAGCTATCTCGGCAGCACGATATGTGCCACGTCCTGGGCTGGCACCGATGTTTGAAACATAATCGCAAAATGTCGTAAGCACTTCGGGTGGTTTTGGAAAACTTGTGGCACCGTTATCGAGGTAGGTGGTTTTGTCGCGTCTTTTCATCGTTGTTCCTCCGTTTGTTTACCTGCCGAATCGGATTCTTCGAAGTGTGGCTCATCGAAAAAACTGTGCATTGCTGCTTCGAACTCCACTGTGCCCATGAGAAATTTGTTACCTATCGCGATTTTTTTTGGGAAAGCAAAACCTTTTTTTGTGGTTTGAAAATCCCATCGAATTTGTTGTGCGAAACCCATGCCCTCGCGAATGGATTCGAGGCGCACGAGGCGCGG
>CAYUDB010000180.1:0-5733 GCA_964443405.1 uncultured bacterium
CGAGTAGTTTGCACCGAATCCACTGCTAGGTCGATGACGCGCGATGGTGGAGTTATGTCGGCGGGTGCGTTTATAGTGAAGTTGGCAGAAGTGCGAACAAGCGCATGGTCTTCTGCAGCCCACACGCGAACGCGATATTGCGTGGATGCCACTGATGGTGCAGTCCAGTTATATGTGCCAGAAGCAGGCTGGGAAGCAGCCAGAGGTGCCCAAGTAGTGCCGCCGTCGGCGCTATAGAAAATATCCACACCAGTAATAGCCGAACCAGTCCAACGAATGGCAATGTTGTTTCCAAATGTAAAAACTTCGCCACCAACAGGATAGTTGAGTTCGAGTGTACCTGTTGCAGGCGGGTGTATGGAGAAAACCGCATTGCTCACGTCAAAAATTGCTGGTGCACCGTTTTTCTCTACTTTTACCAAACAATTCGTCGAGCTTACAGATGGTACAGTCCACGCGCGAGTGGCAGGTGTGGCGGGCACCGCTGTAGCTATGGATGTCCATAATCCCCCACCGTTTGTGGAGTAGTATAAATTGACACTAGTAATCGAAGCAGAAGCAGTCCATTGGATGTTTGTAGATGCGCCATAGAGGAAACTTTCGCCTCCATTTGGCGCAAGAACTGTGATGATTTCGGTTGCGGCGGCATTCAGTAGCACTGCACCAAAATCTTGTGCCGGAGCAGAATTGAGAACTATGAGCACAAAAGCACTTTCGCCCGTGCACACGTTCCAAATTCGAAGTGCAAGCGTATCGCCCGCAGCCATGTCGAGCGCACCTGTTTGGATAAGCCAGTCATCGCCTGTAAAACTGCAAAATTCGGAGTCTTGTGTTAAGGTTTCGGCAGCTGCGTGATAGTGATATGCCATAAATCTGCCACAACCATCAGCTATTGGTGTGCCGTCGGAGTTTTGGGCTGTGCCGAGCACCAAGTGTGGTATGCCCGGTCCGCCCTGCGCAAAGGCAAATGCAAAAAGCGCAAAAAGCAAAACGCCGATTACTCGTTTCACGTTTCCTCCTTGTTGATTATTTTGACAACATTTTTTACAACATAAACTTAATGGCAAATATGTAAAGCATTTTTTATAAAAAGATTATAACTGCAAAAAAACAAATACTAAAGACAATTTTGGCTTCCCGCCAACAAATTTAACTATTAGTTTTTTTCAATATATAGTGTTCATACGCCAAAAACTACACATTTTTTCGAAATGTCATCGCAATGCAATGTGCTTCCTCAAAGGTCTGCGTTGTTTTTCTTGCCGACAAAACATTTTTCCACCGTAAAAAAAACGCTCCCTATGAAAGGGAGCGTTTTGAAAAACGGTGTACTCTGTGCGTTATTTCATGAGAACTGTGCGCACAACTTGTGAGGTTTCATTCGATTTGAGAACACACAGATATGTGCCCGAAGGCATCTGCGCACCCGAATCGTCAGAACCATCCCAGATGACCGAATGTGTGCCGGTTTTGGTTGCGCCGTGCCACAATGTCTTCACAATGTTGCCAGCTACATCGCAAACATAGACACGCACTTCAGTATCGGTTGCCACAGAGAAATCGATTTGTGTGGCTGCGTTAAACGGATTTGGGAAATTGCGTGTGATGGCTGTCTTTTGAGGCGTGGTTGTAGCCTGAAGCTTGTGATAGCCTGCAAGCAAATACGTCTCGTTCGAAACAGATGCGCCATCAATTGTAATGTTCACATCGTTTGGAACATTTAGCATTATCGAACCATTGTTCTCAACGTAAAATTCCCAAGTGCAATTTGTGTTGAACGATTTTGATGCCTCGAAATCACCCTCGACAAAATACGCAACAGACTTTTCTACTCCCGGTATGGCTGGCGCGATAGGCGCAAAAGTATTTGCACCCTCACCGAATGTGAGCACAAAGTCATTGCCCGAAAGTGTTGCATACCATGATGGTGCAAAAGAACTTGAGCTAGTCTTGCCGAAAGTGCCTGGCAAGTTCAAGTTGCATTCGCGAAGTGCGGCAACAAAGTAACCATTGCCACCCACAAGCTCGTCAACGTTGCGATAAGCCATGACTGTGGGGTCGAAATACCAACCGTGTCCGGGAGAACCAAGCACAGAACCATCGGGATCATCATCAGGTGTAGCAAAAGGCATGGTGCCAAAAACTGTACCTATGAGATTCCAACCACGAGAAAGCGAAATTTCAAGCGCATTTACAGGTATGCCCCAAACCGTGTATTCCGCAGGCGCAAAGAACAAAATCAAATATCCAACACCGGGTTGCACGTTTTCGACTACAACCCAATCACCAGTAGCATTGTTCCAACGCCAACAAGCGATTGCCGACGGGAAAAGCTCAGCAACCCGAGTTTCGGCAGTGTAAAGCGGAATAGAGAACATTGTGTAACCTGCAGCGAAATTGAAAGTTGTCTGGCGTTCACCCGAACGACGATATACAATTTCGATTGTGCTGCCGGGCATGTAGAAGTAGTTGTTCGCCACTTTCATGTCGATAACATCTGTGCCGCAATACAAAAGCAAGCTGCCAATGCCTGAAAGTGCAAAACCATCAGAGAAGTTCCATTGAATTTTGCCTGCCGAATCACCGGTAACAACTGTCCAGTGAATTTCGTCTGCAAGCCCATCACGAATGTCCACTTCAAGGTTTGGATTTTCCGCATCCCAAACCGATATATCGGAATAAGCATCAAGCCAAGAATCGCGAGGACGGTTAAGCATGTCGAAATCGGCATCGAACATGTTTGTGGCATCGGGATCGACACCTATTGTTACATAATCGGGACGCACACCAAAACCGATAAACTCGAGATTTGCGCGCCAATCGGTTATGCAGCTGTTGACAATCAACATACCACTTTGGGCTTCGATACTTGTAACATAGGCATCTTCATTGTGCGAAATGCCAGAAATAGCGATTTCTGTGCGCATACCAACAACTGCATCGTCGGCAATACGGAAACGCACAACAGCAAGTATGCCATCTCCAAGCATGGGTGCCGGGGCTTCAATATTGAACGAAACGCTACCAGTACCGAATTCGAGTGAGCCTGCAACACCCATGCCGCCAACAACTTCAATGGGTTGTGCTACACTGCCGTCACAAGAAACTGTGAGTGCAACATTTCGAATGCCCATAGCCGCAAAACTGCCAGCGTAAACAGGAACATCGATTTCGCTACCAGCGCAACCGCTATTTTCAAGCTCCACATAAAGCTCAAGCGGACGAGGTTCGGGTTCGGTGACTGTAAAGTGACACGGAACCACAAACATACGATTTGCAGGGTCGGTTGTGGCAACTGTAAGGAATGCATGATACTCACCAGGCAAAAGTGATGTTGCATCGAATGTTACGCCAACTTCAACATTCTGACGCGTGACAAGAATGCCATCGGTAGGATATTCTGAGAGCCAAGATACATCGTTGCAGGGTAAGAGACCTTTTATCTCATTGACCAGAAGCTCGATACCGTCGAGGATGTCGTCGTCATCTGTGTCGTTGGCATCGGAGAGTATGAACGAGTTTACGATAACACCGAAAGTGGGATTGTAAACTATCGCCGCGTTTTGAGGATATGGGAAGCGGTCGAAAGATGAGAGAACCATGTAGTCGCCAGTGGTGATGAGATTATCGCCATAATCGGTAAAAGCACCTTCGATGCGTTCAACAGATGCGGGCACTTCCAACGGAATGTGGAAGAAAGGATGCGCGGGCATGTCGCAGGTGAGAGCACTTCCGCGTGAGGCGAGGTTTGTGCCAATGGCAAGACCAACTTGTCCCCATAGATGGTGAGTGCGAACAGCATCGAGATCGGGACACTGGATTAGAAGCTTTGTGCCACGTGCAAAAGCTGTGCTAGCTGCATCCCAAATGCGTGTGGGTGCACCGTTATTTGTGGAGATGGCGATAAGGTCGTATGTGCCAGAGTTCACTGCATCGTAGAAGGCAAATGGATCGGTGTAAACTTCTACAGAATAGCCAACTATGGCTAGCGCCTCATCCAAAAGCGAATAGTCGTCGATGAAGGCTGCTACTTGTGCAGAAGTGGTTACACGACGCAAAGTACCATCTAAGGGCATCATGGCACAAGCTTCTGCTATCTCATAACGCAAGTAACCTTCACCGCAGTTTTGCAAGTTGAAAATGCGGTTTTCAATTGCACCAGCACGTGCTGTAACTTCGAGCACTAAAGGTTCGAAACAAACTGTGCCGGGTGCTACACCTTTTTCGAGGAACAAGTTGCCAAAAGACGCAGGATTTTCTGCATCACTTTCGGCGGGCAAGACGATGTCCCAATTGAAACCATCGGCATCGTATGCAGCAAAGCGTGCACCAATCCATGTGTCGAGTTCGGGAATATCAATGTCCCAACGGTCATCACCAATAGGTATGGCGAGTTCGTATGTGACAAAACCGCTCTCGTTCGAAACTGCACCGCGCAAATCTGCAGGTGCAATGCGCACGTCACGACCGATTGTGCCTGGGAACGTTCCCCAAATACCCTGATAAGTAACTTCTACACCAGCGGGCAAAACTTTTATGCGATATTCGCCTTCATCGGAAGGTGATGTGGAAGTCCAACGGGTATCTTTGTCGTCGTCGATGTTCACCATGAACAGATCGTTGGGCGAAACGGTGTAATCGCCACCATTGACAAAAGCAATGTAAACGAAGTCATCGGTATTCTTGACGAGCAATTTGGATGTTCCACCATCGGGATTGTCGTATTCATAGGATATGGCATCGTCCCATTCGCCATCGGTAAGTACACCATCGATGAACGGATTGGCTGCATAAGTGTGCACCGAATACCAGCTTGTGATGACACCCGGTGTGCAATAACCGAAATCAATGTTTGAGTATTCGCCATTGCCAAGTGAATAGACACCCACCACTTTGTAGTAATACACAACGAAAGGTTCAACGCTTAAATCAATGAAAGAATTGATATTACGTTGAGCAACCATTTCCCACATGCCCGTAAGTGTATCGGTAGTGCGATAAACTTCATAACGTAAGAAAGTCATGGGCATTTTGCCAAAGGCGGCAAAAGCAGCGGGGTCATCCCAGTGCATAGGAATGATGCCCGTATAAGCCGCGGTTACGTCGAGCGCATGTGGAGCAAAGATATTGTGCCACATAGGATAAACCCAAAGATTGTATGCAAAATCTACGTTTTCGGTGCCGTCGAAAACACGCACAGCCACTCGAAAACTACGCACAAAACCAAAATCTGGAACGTGCCAATTTATTGTTCCATCGGCAGTTATGCGCATACCTTCGGGTCCATCAATAAGTTCGAATGTAAGTCTGTCGAAATCGGCATCAGCAAAAGGCAAACGAGCACGATATTCGAAATTCGCAATTGCTGCAGTGTCGAGAAATTCTTCAGTAAGCTCGGGAGCGGTATTGCCGATTGTAACTTCGTCAAAAGCCGAAACCCAAGTATCACTACCGTCATTTAAACGCACTTCGACAGCGAAAACGTCGAAATGTGCAGTCATATGCGAAGGAATCATGTCATCGTTCGAGATGAACAGACCATTCTTGTGCCAAACATATTCGATTGTGACATCATCGTCGTCTCGGTCCTCGAATGCTATGTCGGCGATGAGATCATCGTTTGTTTTCGGCGAATCGGGAATAATATCCATGCCCGTAAAACGAGGAAGTGCATTGCCAATGAGCACCGGCTCGGTGATATATTCGGTAGTGCCAGTTCCATCGTTGAGTAAC
>CAYUDB010000181.1:0-5730 GCA_964443405.1 uncultured bacterium
GTTGTGGTAGTTTATCGGTGGCAACAACCATGGATGTGCCGGTTTGATATGCCCGCATAACACGTGCAAGGATTGTGTCTTGCAATTGTGCCATTTGCGTGGGTGTTGGAGAAGTTGTGCGCCATGTTTCGAAAACCGTTACTGCAGTGTCGAAAGCCCAGCGGGCGGCAGGTAAGATATAATTGAGTGCACCAAAACCGTCCGCATTTAGCAGAAAGTTTGTGTCGAACCACGATTCATGCGAGGAATTGTGAAAAGCACTATCGTATTTTGCGCGGCATAAGTTGAGCATGGTGTTTGCAGCACCCGCCACTTGTGCAGGGTGTGTGCGTGATGCTGGAAAAAGCACAAATGGCACAGAAGTTTGCGGTGTGGCGAAAAAGCACCACATGGCAGCGAGATCTTCGGGCATGCCGGGCGCAACACCGTGCCCCACACAAGCAGCATGCGTTTTGAAATTGCCAATGGTTTCTAAATTGCCGTCGTCTGTTTCAACCCAACCTGCTGGCAAAGATCCAAATGTGCCCAAAAATGGCAACGGATATGGGTCTTCAGAAGGACGATGAAGATCGGCAATAACTTGTGTGGCAACGTAATATACATCGAGTGCGTCGTCGCGAATTGCTTGTGCCACAAGAGAATATGCACGTTCCATTCGCTCGATGCCCTCGCGTTCTGAGCTGCCAATATAGGAAAAATTGGCACGCACAACTATGCCAAGGCTATCTGGGAAATACTCTGCGTGCTCGCGACTTGCGCATTCCACCAAAACTGCCCCGCCATAAGCGTCGAAGACTGCATAGTTTGCAGCAGTTGCACGTCCTGTTGCGTCGGTTGAATCGAGTATGTGCAAAAATTCATCAACTGTCTCGCAGTTTTTGAGCACAAAACTCATGAGCGAGGAATTGTTTAATCCGCTGCCGCTGGTAGTAATATTGTATGCCGCTGATTGCACTATGCCAAAACCTACATCATTGACGCCCATCCACGGAGAAGTGGTGCTGGTGTAAGTGTTTGCAGCAAAAGCATGTGCTGTGCTCGAAGTGATTACTTTGAATTCGAGATCCCAACGATCGATGTCGCGGGTTTTGAAAATAATAGGTCGCCCGTCAACAGTGGAGTTGCCGGTAACTACACCTATTGTGCACGCGCCAATAAAACTCGCGCATGCGATGCACAATGTTGCTAAAAAAATTCTCACACCAAAATATTATATCCTCAAACTCAAAGCGCAAATTCTTTATTCGATGCCAACAATGTTGAACCTTGTGCACAGGCAAAGGGTTTTAATAACTTGTTATTCTCTTTCGCTTTGCAAAAGGATGCATCGTGCGATAAATGCGGTAATCTTTTGATGTCTGCTGAGACAAACAGTGCGTAAAATTTCGCAGGGCAGTTTTGGCAGGCAATGATTTTGAAGGCATTTTGATACGCATGATAGTTCTGTTTAGAAAACATCCGTGCCAGAATTTTTGTCAACTGCAATGAATGTGCAAAGTATTTTGGCACATTGCGTCGTGCTTGGAGTTGCGAGCAGTTAATAACGAAGCTTTCGGAATTTCTCGATCACCGATTTTTTTCGCATCATCAACTGAAAGTCGATTTTAGAGGTAAAACATAGAATTATGCTGTGTTACCATTGCGAAAATGACGACGAAGCGCGTCAAAACTGCTTTCTACGCAGGTGTGTTGCCTGGTTTTGCGAATTTTTTCCAAGCTCAGGATTTTGACAGCATGGCGCAAGAGTTGTAGGTTGAAAGCCTAGTTTTTGCCAATTGTGCAGTTGCGTAAAAATATCAGCATCAACGAGTGAGAGTTTTGTCGCGTTGTGGACCGATGCCGATGTATTTGACGGGGCAACCGGAAATGTCCTCGATTTTCGAAATGTAGTCGCGTGCGTTTTGAGGCAAGCTCTCATAGGAGTTACAGTTGGAAATATCTTCGTCCCAGCCGTGTAATTTTTCGTAATGCGGCTCCACTGTGGCAAGTTGCTCGAAAGTTGCGGGCATATCGTCGTAGTTTTTGTAATGTGTGGCGATTGATAAATTGCCGATACCCGAAAGTGCGTCGAGTTTTGTAAGAGCTATTGTGTTTACACCGTTTATAAGGCATGAGTATTTTAAAATTGCTCCGTCAAGCCAACCGCATCTGCGAGGTCTGCCTGTTGTGCTGCCGAATTCATCAAATGATTTTTCGCCTGTGCCGCGTAAAAGCATTTGAGTTGCATCGTCGGCTTCGGTGGGGAAAGGTCCGTTGCCCACGCGTGTGCAGAATGCTTTCGCTACGCCCACAATCTCATCGATGAGGCGCAAGTCGAAGCCCAAGCCTTCTGCTGCGCCACCTGCGATTGTCTCCGAGCTTGTAACGTAGGGATAAGTGCCCCAGTTTACCGATAGCATTGTGCCCTGTGCACCCTCAACAAGAATGCCACCACGTGTTTTGGCATAGTCATGCAAAAATGCGTAACTCTCACGCACACAATGTGCAAAAGGAGAAAAAGTGTCGAGTAGTTTTCTACATACATCTTCGTTGGATGGGAACTGTGCGCCAAAAGTTTTAGTATAGGCAAAACCTATGTCATCGATCCAGTGGTCAAGTTTTGAGATGACGTGTGTTTTGCCGAGTAGCAAATCGCCTATGCGCAAACCAGATCGCGAAGCCTTATCGCGGTAGGCAGGACCTATGCCGCGTAGTGTTGTGCCAATGCCTTTTCGTTGCTCTTCTATTTGCTCGACAATTTTGTGATGCGGCAAAACTAAATGCGCGCGTGGGCTTATAAAAACTCGATTTTGCCATTGTATTCCATCGTGCGAAAGCCCCTGTGTTTCGGCAAAAAATTCCTCAAGGTCGATGACCATGCCGGCGCCGAGCACGCATGTTTTGTTCTCATGCAAAATACCTGTGGGAATTTGATGTAGCACAAACCTTTTGCCTGCTGTCTCAACTGAGTGTCCGGCATTTGCTCCACCTTGATAGCGGACTATTATATCGGCATTTTCGGTGAGAAAATCCACAACTTTAGCTTTGCCTTCATCGCCCCAAAACAAGCCGCACACGAGTAAATTCGGTTTGCGTGTCATCATGCTTTCCTCTTGATAGTGTCCTCATAAGATACACATGCTTCGCAAACTAACAACTCTTTTGGTGGCATCGTATCCTAAAAAGGTTTTTCAAGCTCTTCATATTTGGCGGCGTACATGGGCGAGAAAGAGCATTAAACCTTTTTCAAGCTTTTCGCTAATCTTAGAAAGGTGGCGGCGTGTCATTGAGGAAAGCCCACTGTGTGCTGCTGTGTGCGTAAATTAGGTTTTTTTCTCTTTCTTTTGGGCGGCGGGAAACAGCACATTATTGAGAATGAGTCGGTATCCGGGGCTGTTTTTGTGAAGAGAAACCTCAGTTGGCGGATCGCCAATGTAGTGGGTATAATCTTCTGGGTCGTGCCCAGCAAAAAACGTAAACGAACCCTTGCCATAATTGCCGTGGATATACTTGTAAACGTCTTCGCCGTCGTATTTGCCTAGAATGGTGATGTTTTTCTTTACGAGTGATCCTTTGAATGCAGTGGTTTGCCCAAGGAAATCTGCTATAACAGCTGTATGACATTGCACAAGCATCGTTGGTACCGGGTCATATTTTGCCGAAAAATCGAAAAGCGAAAAGTACTGATCGTCGCCTTTTAGTGCGCGCAAAGTGTTCTCGGGTTTTACATCGATGTCGGAGAATTCGTAAAGCATAGGATCGGTGACCAATTTGAAGTTTTCGAAGGCTAGGCATTTGCTGTAATCAAGCTGAGCTTGGCAATTTGCGTCGGGTGGGTCGTTATCGAAAGGCGTTGCCACAATATCGATGTTCTCGGCGGCGAGCGCAATATCGTAACTATCGGTAGCAGAACACATTGCAAACATAAAACCACCAGATGCCACATATTGTTTTATGGCGCGTGCTACAGCTTTTTTCATCTCGCTAACTTTTGCAAAGCCTAATTGGCGCGCTGTCTCTTGGTTGAGTGCCATGTCTTTTTGGTACCATAAGGTGTTGCGATATGATGAGAAAAATTTGCCATATTGTCCGGTGAAATCCTCATGGTGCAAATGTAACCAATCGAATTCGGAAAGCTTGCCTTGAAGTACTTCGGTGTCCCACACAGTTTTGTATGGAATTTCTGCATATTCAAGCGAAAGGCGCACTGCATCATCCCAAGGGTCATGTGTTGGTGGAACGTAAACACCTACTTCTGGTTTTTTTTCGAGCAGAACAACTTCCATGTTTGCGTTCTCTATTTCGGCGTAAACCTGTGCCACTTCCGCGCCCGATAGTAATGTGCGGCTAACTCCGCGCACATTGCAAATTTGCTCGATATCTGCTGTGGCAGGGCACAAAAAACTGCCGCCGCGATAGTTCAAAAGCCATTCCACATTGTAACCGTGAGCGAGGCACCAATATGCCACTCCGTAGGATTTTAAGTGGTCGTTTTGTGTTTTATCCATAGGTATCAATATGTTATCGGCAAAACACATGCCGATAAGCACGGCTAATATCGGAAATAAGCGCATTTTTACCTCTGTGTTATGTGTCATAAATATAGCTCATGAATTTCATATTTCAAGTGGCAAGCTAGAATGCTCATCGATGTGTATGGCGCGCAGCTTTTTCTAGCGCTTTTGTATTTTCAACCATTTGACTGTAAAGCAGTTAACAGAGAAAACGCTCACAATGAATCAGTTCTGAATAGCCACTTGAATCCAGTGCGAAAGCTGTAAAAAATTCGCAAACCTATATTTTTTGCCACTATGTCAAAGCATACAAAGCAAACAATGTGGCGCCGACAAATTATTCGACGGTGACACTTTTGGCGAGATTGCGAGGTTGATCGATATTGCAACCGCGCAATACTGCCATTTCGTAAGCCAAAAGCTGTAAGGGAATTACAGTGAGCATAGGGTAAAAAATGTTTTCTGTACGCGGCACATAAATAACATGCTCGGCATGATTTTCGATTTCGGTGTTCCCTTCAGTTGCGATGGCAATTATTCTGCCTTTACGCGCCGCGACTTCTTCAATGTTTGTGAGCGTTTTATTATAAAGTGGGTCGTCGGTGGCAATGAATATGACGGGCATGTTGTCATCGATAAGCGCAATGGGACCATGTTTCATCTCGGCAGAAGGGTAACCTTCGGCGTGGATATATGATATTTCCTTGAGTTTTAATGCGCCTTCGAGAGCCACCGGGAAATTGTAACCTCGCCCCAGATAAAGTGCATTATGGGTGTGAACAAATTTTTGCGCTATAGCACGAATTTTGCCTGTTTGTTTTTCGGTATCGATGATTCTCTGCACTTTTTCAGGAATTTTTGCAAGCTCAGTGATTAGTTCTTTTCCGCGCACGCCCGAAAGACCTTTCATTCTGCCGAGCAAAATTGCAAGTAAAGAAAGCACAATAACTTGCGAGGTAAAAGCTTTTGTCGATGCAACACCCACTTCTGGACCCGCGTGAATGTAAACACCGCACTGGGTTTCGCGTGCTATCGACGAGCCTACAACGTTCACAATGCCGAAAACCGGTGCGCCGTGAAGTTTTGCCTCGCGCAATGCGGCAAGTGTATCTGCGGTTTCACCCGATTGGCTGACTAGAACCACCGGTGTGGTTTCGGAAAGTATGGGGCTACGATAGCGACGTGGGCGTGCTGGACACATAGGCTGGGAACTCTTTGACCGGGGCCAGGGTCATGC
>CAYUDB010000182.1:0-5718 GCA_964443405.1 uncultured bacterium
TGCCGTTGCTGTCCTTTGATCACAACCAGTTCCTCGATTGCTAGGGGATTGCGACATGCCCATTTTGGACAACTTATCGGCAATGACATATCACAACCAGTTCCTCGATTGCTAGGGGATTGCGACTTTAAGCACACAAAACAAAACCCCCCCCAATAAGGGGGGGGCTTTGTTTCACAACGTGAAGCGCTAAAAAAACTGCTCATCTGGCGAAAATCTCACGCCAAACACCCGCTGCAGAAAAACTATCTCGATTTGAAAAGCTTGATTTTCTCTGTGCGCGTATCATCGCCAGCGGTGGTTTGCGTGCTGAGCAATGCAATGTAAACACCTGGTGAACAAACATTTCCAGCTGCATTCTTCCCGTTCCACACCGCCTGCCCATAACCCGAATAGGTGATTTGCCCAAGCTCGCGAATAAGCATGCCCGCTGCGTCAAAAATGCCAATCGTCGCATAACGAACGTCCTCGCCCGAAGAACGCCACGTGAAAACAAGCGAATCGGAAAATGGATTCGGATAGCACACCCAACTATTCTCTTGCTCAAGAACAGGTTGCATCTTGATGTCGAGGCGATGTGCGGTATTTGTGCGGTGATCTAGCTCTAGCACTTTTGCAAAATAGCCGTTTTTCTCGATAATGATTGGAATATGCGCATCGGTTTTCGCAAGCGGAACCGTGCGGCGACCACGGGCATTTGTAGTGCAAATTGCAGCTCCCGCACGAATTTGCGCGCCAGCAATAATCTCCCCTGTTGTCGAATCGGTAAGCGCTACAAAAAGCCCATCGAACAGCGAAGCCGCAATGCCGGCATGTGGGTTACCGTATCCGTAATCGTTGTCGGGCACATTTGCTGCATCGGCAGAAGTTTTGAGAAGCTCGATAAGCGCCCAACCTTCAATACTGCTACCGTCCGCCCGAAGCTTTGACAATACCACTGCAGCAGTGCCAGCAACCAATGGGCAAGCGAAACTCGTGCCATTTGCATCAGATGACGGCACATCTGTAGATGGATTCCACGTGGTTACCATAACACCTGGTGCACATAAATCGGGTTTTATTCTGTCGTCAGCTGTGGGTCCTGGCGAGGAAAATGATGACACCAAACCATCGAAAGATGTGGCGCCCGCAGCACAAACCGAATCGCCGTCGGCAGGTGTATTAATATGCGCCCAAGGATCATCGCGCTCATTACCCGCTGAGTTTACCATAGTTATGCCCAAAAACGCCGCAAAATCTGCCGCCCATGTTGTGCGTGCGGTGTTGCCATCGAGCTGCTCAAAAGTATAAGACATGTCGGGTGCGTCAAAAGTGGTGTAACCCACCGAGCTTGATATTATATCCACTCCCAAAGAATCGAGCCACTCGACACCAGCAATCCAGTTATCTTCCTCTGTGCGACGTTCGGTATTCACGTTTTCGGTTTTGCCCAGTGCGAATGTCGCAAGTGGCGCTAAGCCAACCATTTGCCCTGGCGCATTGGCACCAATTATCGAAAGCGTTTTTGTGCCGTGCCCATAACCTGTTCTGTCCTCGTCGCCTTCGGCATAATCAACAGTCGAATCCCCATGTACAAAATCCCACACTGCAATAAGCGCGCCACGTGCGTGCATCGAATCGAAACAAGCACCTGTTGTGCGAAACCCCGAGTCGAGCATACCAACGAAAACGCCTTGCCCTCTGTAACCCGCCTCGTGTAATGCGCGTACGCCCATGGCATCTGCCTGTGCCGCCGCTGCACCATAATGGCTGTCCAGCGTTATGCGATTATATGTTGTTGTTGTATCGGGCATTGGTGCAACGAAAGTGGGCACTTTTTCTATTCGCGACACACATGGCAAAAGCATCACGCGCGAAATTGTGCTATCGGGCGCGACAATTGAAATTGCGTTCAACCATTTCGACTTATGGATTACTTCGGCACCTAAATTTAGAACTTGGTGCACATAATCCTCACAAACGGGAACATCGTGCATGGTGAGTGGCACATTTTGTCTTGCTCGGCGTTCCAAAGCACGTCGCGACACGCTATTTTGTGCCGCATGCATAAAAGCCGTATGCGTGCTCGAACCTTTATCCACGAAAAACACCCAATATTTGCTATCTGCGGCAAATGCCACAGTAAACGTAAGCAATGCTAGCACAACAATTAGCTTCTTCATTATTCCTCACAATTTATTGTTATACAGCAAATTAACGCAATACCATTTGCTCTTACAAAAGTCAAAACCCTTCCAAAAATAAACTCTTTTTTCGTTTTTAACAGCAAAACTTATGGAAAAGATACTTACGACACTGGTTTTGAAAAAAATACTCCGACACGATAAAACATATCTGTATTTATCGGTATGCTATCAATTGCAATACTTGACACTAAGCCACAGATTACACCAATCCCCACTCCCCCATTTGCTTATGCGATGCGAAAATTTTAGTTTTGCTATCGTATTAGAATGTGCAAATCACGCCGCACCCAATATTGCAGGAATTACAACCCTTTAGCATCGATGTATTCGCTATTGGTAATCCCAGTTTTTTAAAATCCTTTTCAATATTAATCTATCGAAAAATACAGCCAAACTAATACCTATTCCATACATTAATATATCATAATAATCAAAAGTTTTGCCCAAAGCATAAATTCCAAAGTATTGTAATATTTCTGCAAATACGGTTAATCCAAAAAGAATAGTAGATTTAATATACCATTTTCGAATATACGGCATCTTTCTATCTGCAATGCAAAGCAAAAAATAATATGCAAATGGAACAATAATATCGGACGCATAGCTATAATAGTAAGTATATAGTTTTCCAGTAAGATAGTTTCCAACACGAAATACGTGAATTAATACAATAATCAACAGAACAATAAGCCCTGTGACCATTCTATCTTTTATTATAAGCCTATTACTTTCACTATTCATAATGGCTTGGAGTATATTTGTGCATGGTTTTTGCCTTCTGCATTATTAGAACGAGGCACAATGGCAATCTCACACCCAAAATCGCCGCACCTGATAGCATCACGGTTGCAAAGTAAATGGTGTTTGGCGATCTCAGCGACACTTAACCTTTGATTTTGCCCATAATGTCAAACATGGGAAGATACATGGCTATAAGCAGTCCACCGACGATGATACCCATAAGAACGGTCATAATAGGCTCGATAAGTGCGGTGATGGATTCAACTGCTGTGTCCACTTCTTCGTCGTAAAAATCGGCAATACGCGAGAGCATTTCGTCCATATTACCAGTTTTCTCGCCCACGTTCATCATTTGTATAACCATCGAAGGGAAGACTTTTGTCTCTTCGAGAGGTGCAGTGATAGTTTCACCCTGTGAAATAGCAATAATTGCCTTGCGAATGGCAAGTTCAACAACGGAATTGCCAGAAGTTTTTCCGGTAATTGTGAGAGCGTCGATGATGTTGACGCCGCTTTGGAGAAGCGTGCCCAGTGTTCGGCAAAAACGCGAAACGGCGGATTTCCGTTGCAGATCGCCCAAAATCGGCAGGACAAGCTTAAGGGTATCGAGGTAAAAACGTGTTTTTTTGTTTTTCATGCCCATTTTGTAGCCGACAACGAGCCCAATTATGCTCAGAATAATATAAACAAGATTTGATTGTAAGAAGTTGGAGACGCCGATGACTATCTTTGTTGGTTTGGGCAAGTCGGCACCCAATTGCTCGAACATGCCTGCAAAAATTGGCACGATGAACGTCAACATGACCCATGCAATACCCACAAGCATTGTCGATACAATTGCCGGATAAGTGAGCGCGCCTTTTACTTTACGAGTTATGGCATCGGATTTTTCACGATAGTCGGCAAGGCGTTTGAGAATGGATTCGAGTGCACCGCCAACTTCGCCTGCTTCGATCATGTTCACAAAAAGATCGTCGAAGATTTTTTTGTGCTTAGCCATGGCGTTGGCGAGAGTGCTACCCGAAGAAACCTGATCGCGGACATCGGCAAGCACACCACCCAAAATTTTGTTCGGTGTTTGTGTGGCAAGAATATCGAGGCATTGAACCAACGGCAAACCCGCCTCGATCATCACAGCAAATTGACGAGTGAAACGTGATATTTCGACAGCTTTTATGCCTGTGCCAAACTGTATGTTTATATCTTTTGCCTTGCGTTTAATCTTTGTAACGATAACGCGTTGTCGGCGTAAAATTTTGATAAGTTCGTCTTTATTCGGCGCTTCCAAGCTGCCCGAAACAGCTTGTCCGGTAGATGTTTTGCCCTGATAATCGAAAATTGGCATTATGCCTCCAAAACCTATTTTCGTAGCGTAAAAATTTGTAACTCGCGCTTTTTAAAGTATTAGCGCTTTTGCTGCGGCGAATTTACTGCGCCAGCGCGTGTGCGAGCAATGATGTCGTTTAGTTCTTGCGAGTCGGGCGAGCGGTTCATTGCCTCTTCAACAGTGATATATCGTTTGAGATATAAATCTGCGAGTGATTGGTTCATTGTCTGCATGCCAAATTTGCCGCCCGCCTGAATGGACGAGTAAATTTGGTGAATCTTATCCTCTCGAACTAGAGCACGTATGGCTGGCGTAACAGACATTATTTCAAGCGCAGGCACACGTCCGCCACCAACTTTTGGCAACAGAGCCTGCGTTACTACACCGCGCAAAACAAACGAAAGCTGCACACGAACTTGCTGTTGCTGTGCTGTTGGAAAAATATCGATGATGCGGTTTATGGTTTCAGCGCATGAGTTTGTGTGTAGTGTGGCAAAAGCAAGGTGACCAGTTTCTGCAATGGTGAGTGCTGCTTCAACTGTATCGAGGTCGCGCATTTCACCGATGAGCACTACGTCTGGGTCTTCTCGAAGAGCGTATTTGAGCGCACGTGAGAAACTCATTGTATCGGATGACACTTCGCGTTGGTTCACAATACAATTTTTGTGCTCGTGCACAAATTCTATTGGGTCTTCCACTGTGAGGATATGTTCGTAACGTTCGCGATTAATCTTGTCGATCATTGCCGCGAGTGTTGTGGATTTTCCCGAACCAGTAGGACCGGTTACCAAAACCAAGCCATGTGGAGATTCCGAAAAATTCGCAAGCACTGGCGGCAATTTCAAATCTTCAAAACTTCGAATTTTCATTGGAATGATTCTGATAACAATTGCTACATTTCCACGTTGCAAAAAAACATTTACGCGAAAACGAGCCAAATTCTCGATTCCGAACGATAGATCGCACTCCCATTCCTCTTCGAAAAGCTTTTTCTGTCGCTCAGTCATTATGGAGTATGCAATTTTTTTCGAAATCTCGGGCGTAACCACATCAAACGGCAAACGCTGAATTTTGCCATCCACGCGTATTACCGGTGGCGAAGCTACCGTAACATGCAAGTCCGAACCACCACGTTTCACGAGTTCTTCAAGTAATTCTTTAACGGTAAAAGCTGTACCTTGCGCCATGAAAGTCTCCCTTTTGGCTTTTTGCAAAATATATCATACTCCATCTCCAAACACAACCCTTTTATACCACACGCAGTGGCGTGTTTTAGAAGAGGCTACGCCTCCTGCACTGGCTATGATTAGTTGTAATAAAAAAAGTGCACTGGCAAAAATGCCAGTGCAGTCTCACAAAAAACAGCACGTCTTATAACGTAATATAATAAATCACTCACCGTGAAATTTCACGAGGGAAAATAGCTCAAGTGGTGCAATTTTTTCGCGCCCGCCAAGATCGGTA
>CAYUDB010000183.1:0-5682 GCA_964443405.1 uncultured bacterium
TTACATATCTCCGCATCTTATAGACATGCGTGAACGCATAACGCTAAATAATGTATTCATCGATGATGAGACTTTTACTATTACGGTGCAAAAGATTTCGGAATTTTTGCAATGCGATGTTAAAGAATATGCCACTTTTTTTGAGGCACTAACTGCTTCTGCATTTGCTATTTTCGCACTAAAAAATATTGACGTGGCAGTTGTTGAGGCAGGTATGGGCGGAAAATATGATGCCACAAATGTAATCGTTCCTAATGTGGCGGTGCTGACGAACATCGGCTTGGATCATACTGAACGACTTGGTGACACAATTGCGAAAATCGCCTACGACAAGGCACATATTGCCAAACCAAACGTGCCTCTTGTGTTACAGGAAACAAATCCTGAAGCGGTAGCGATGGTGTTGGCGGTGGCAAGGGAGCGAGGATCTGCGGCGGTATTTCGATTGGGCGAGGATTACAACTTTCGCGTACTTGCTCAGGACGTCGCTTTTACTGTGGCGGAAATTGTTTTGCCGACTGGCACAATTGTTGCGAAAATTCCGCTTGCAGGAAAATTTCAGGCACGCAATGCTGCAACTGCTGCGATGGCTGCATCTACGTTCGGTTACGATTTGCAATGTATTGCTGGAGGCTTGGAGGCTACAAGAATTCGTTCGCGCTTCGAAATTCTTACCAGAACACCGTTGACTATCGTTGACGGTGCGCATAATCCCGATTCGGCTAAGGCAATTGCCGAGGAAATTGCGGACTTGCATCTTGCACCTGCGACGTTTGTGATGGGGATTAATAAGCCGAAGGATTTTGCTACCATGCTTATGTATTTAGCACCTGTGGCACGGCGCTTTGTTTTTGGAAATCTGGAGTCGGCGCGTTCGTATTCGTCGCAGGAATTGGCAAATTTTGCCGCTACTGCTCTGAACATCGACACATTTGCCTGCACGACGCTTAAAGATGCATTGATTCGCGCTCAGAGTTTGTGTTCGCCGACAGAAACCATTTTTGTGACTGGTTCGCTCTACGCGTTGGCGTCTCTATTGTAAACATCGCTGCACAGTTTCCCGTCGTTTCATCATGAACAACAAATATCTCCAGGTTAACTATCTGCGATGCTTGTAGTTGCGAAATATGCGCATTCGAAAAATGTCACGTTTACTGATAAAACCGTGTGCAAAAAACGCGCGAAACACGTTTCTGTAAGCAAGATTACCCAAAAATCTTTGATACTTTTTAATTTGCGATTTGCATTTCCTGGAATCGTATTTGATATTATTAAAGATATTGTTCACAAGTTATATTTCTGACATTGTGCAAAACATACACTATATAGTAATAAATTGTTCATTGCATATTTAGATAATATATTGCTAATCTATTATTTTTGAAATATTATCGCTCATATCTGCGAAATATAATAGATTCATCAGGAAATTTGTTGCAAAAACAAATAAGCTTCATTCTAAAACGATTTTATAAACGCGGCGCGATAATAGGTTCGCCAAAATAATTCGCGTAAATACTTTATCGCATCTAAAAACGCCACCTGCACATAGTTGTGCAGATGGCGCATGGTGAAAGAAATTTTTGCTCCGTAAGATTGCAAAACCACCAGCCAGCATGCTTGCAGCCTTCGCCCGCCTGTTCGCAAGCACTTCAGAAGTGCCTCATGACTTCATGCCCCACATTGCTATTTGGCAATCCACCACAGTAAGCTCGAATCTGCAACAGGTTATTTGAGCAGGACAAGACGTCGAATATAGGACGCATCCGGCAAAGATAAACGCGCAAAATACACGCCCGATGGCTGGTTGTCGCCACGCCAAACGTAAATGTGAACCCCCGAAGTAAGCTCGCCCTTGTAAAGTTCCGCAATACATTTGCCTGAAATGTCAAAAACGGAAAGAGTTACCTCGTTGGCAGATGGCAGCGTAAATGTCAGCTCGGTTGACGCGTTAAACGGGTTCGGCACTGCCGCAAGATTGAGATTACGCGGTTCAACTCTGGAAATCGACCAAGTGCCGGCACTAGCATAAAATTCGCCACATTCGGTCATATCGACGATAATACCATCACGTTCAAGAAGATAGCCTCGTGAATGCTCGTTGCAGCTCCACGAAACTAACACGTCTCGAGGTAAGTCAAGCTCACAGCTTCCCTTCGGGCGAACATCGCGGATCAAAAGCTCATCGCCACAAACTAATGCCGGTAAATTGAACTTTGAGTCGGGTGGCGCTGGTGGCGCCGGAACATCGTAGTCGTCCAAATGCTCATTAGCCTGGTCGTCAACGCAAACCCAAAGTTTCTGTCCCTCAATATTAAGTTCCAAACAATCGTCAGGTTGGGCTGCAAAGAATTTGCCAAAAACCGTCTCGCCAATGAGCATGTTGCAGTCGCGGATGGCAAAAACCCAATAGCCGCGCCCAACTTCAAGTCTGTCGGTAACCGCGTAATAGTTAGTAGTGGCGCAATCGTAACCGAAAATCGATAAGACTGATGCCTCAGGCATAGTAATCAAATCAGCGACATCAACATAGCCCGCCGCAGTGTAAGGAACACCGACCATGTTCCATCTTTGCGAAAGGCGGATGGCAGTTATTGGATCAGTCATGCCAAATAATTGCGCGTCCTCGCCTGTGAGCGAAAAAACCCAAAATGCTTTCTCCGCAGCGGGATAGGTCATCAGGTCGTAGCCGCGCGTGGCTGGGTTGTACCAAAAACCGTCGGAGAGCGCGCCCGGTATGATTTCTGAGATTCGAGCAGAGGCGGAGGCGTTTGTGGGAAGACTCAAAAGGTTCCAGCCCAAGCATACATCGACGACGCAACGGTGTAAACTGCTGCGCAAGAAGGTGATAGTAATGTTGGTAGAGTCGGAAAATACGAAGTATGTGTCGGCTTTCATGTCGATAAAGAATGTGTCGAGGCTCACAGAGTCGAGCGCTAATTTGGTGTAGCTCAAGAGGAAAATGCCCTCGGGTAAAGTGGTGCGGTTCCAAAATGCTACGACGGTGTCGCCCCTTGAAGCGTAAATGGACTTCGCCCACCAAAAGATGAGAGTGTCCGACATATCTTGGTAGCTTCGGAGAAGCTTGTCGTAGGCGGGATATGCGGGGTCGTTAAGCTCGAACCAAGCAATGGCGTCGTAGCCTGCGGAGCTGGAGCGTGGTATGTCGTAGCCGACGTCGAATAGTGCAGATGTGCTCTCGGTTGCCCCGTAAGTGAGGTGAGTCATCGGAATATTTTTGGTGAAGAAGAATATGGAGCCGCTCCAAGGTGCGCTCTCCCAGTTAATAAATAGATAGCCGTTGTGGGTTTGTGTGGCGAAGGCACTTCCGTTTGCTGCGGCGGAGTTGAAGTCGAGGCGGCTGAACGAACCGCGCGCCGAGTTGACGAAAAAGCGAATGTAACAAAGTGTGTCACCCGCGGGCAAGGCAGGACCCGAACCGGAAATGGTTATGCGTCCCGGAGAAACAGTGCTCCATGAGAGGAATCCCCAGCTCTCAGCCACCGCATCATCGACGATAATTTCTAGCGGCGTAAGCATTTCTGCGAAAAATGAAATGTCGAGCGCAAGGTTGGTGATGTGAAAGTTCGTGAGGTCCTCACACAGCACGGGGATATCGATAATGTCACCGAGGTTGGCGGAAGTTTCCGGGAGCCAGAAATCAATTGAATGGAAGTAGAAGCACCATGAATACTCTGGGGCGGAGTTTGGATCGCAGATGTCGAGTGGCAAATCGGCAACGCCATTGATGTAACAGCAGACGGTGTCGTTATCTTCGAAGACGAAGCCCGCGTCTGCGGCGCGAAGGAGAAGTGTGTCGGTGCGTTTGTCGAAAAAAGTGGAAGCGATTGGAATTGGTTCCGCGTCACCAACGGTAATCGTGATTTCGGCAGTATCTACAGCGCGTTCATAATCGTGCGTGAGGGCGAAAATGCGGTCTAGCGTGCCGGGCGCAAGAATTGAGCCACCGGCGGGAGTTCCACGCCAAACGTCAGGTGGGCGAGTGTCGGCGAAAAAGGAGTCGGCAACTGCATTGGACAAGCATCCAACAGAATCGGCAAAGCTTGGCACCGACCATCTATGGGTGCGGTTGTTTTCCCAGGGAGTGGATGGCGTGAAAATGAGTGTATCACCTGCAAAACGTAAGCGCGAATCGGGATAGGTGATAGTTGCACCGTCGATTAGCATGCGCAATGATGAAAAACCATTAGGTGCAGAGATTTTGGCGCGAACTTCGAGGTTGCCGCATGAGGTAGTTTGAAAAACGGGCGTGGACAACGGACTTATCGCAGAAACTTGTGGGCGTCCAACAGGGCGTAATCTCACGTTGAGACATTTGTAGAAGGTGGTGTCGGTAAGCGTAATGGAGGAAATGCGCACACAAATAGAATCATTCTCGTCGAGAACGGTTCCATCGGCTATGCGGATTTCCCAGCCTGTAGATCCTGTGCGCATGGCAGGTAAATCTTCCGGGTCGAGACGCTGTGAAGGAACGTAGCTGCCGACGAGTGATAATCCGGCGGGCAATGTTATGGTTGCCGTAACGTCGTTTAGTGAAAAGGCATTCAGATTTATAAAATCGCACATCACTGTGAATGGGTTGGGGTCGTAACCTTCGCAGCCAAGCACCTCGGGATACTGTGGGACGCGCACATCGAGTACTGCACCGGAAGGCGGTTGTCCTAGCCCGAAATATGTTGCCACAACAAGGCTCTCTCCTGGTGCGATGGTGCGGGGCCACCAAGTCATAAGCACTGCCGAGTCGTCAATCGGTGAACCAGAAGGTGTAAGAGTCCAGTTCACGTTGAAAAGGCAGGGCCAGTTTCCGTAAGCAAAGCGAGTAGGTTCTACTGCATCGTAACCGCACAGTATGCCCATGGCGCGCAGCTGAGTAACCGGTCCTGCAGGACCGCGTGAGTCTTCGTAGGCATACCAAAAGCATGGGAAAACACAAGTGTCGCAGTTGTAGAATTGCTCTTCGATGCCCCTATAACCGAGTATGCTCGAAATCTCTGCCCAGTCGTTGTCGGCGATTTTGGTATCAAGCATGAGATTTGCGCCGATTTGATGTGAAACGTAATCGCGATTGTAGATGACATATTTTATGAAAACTGTGCCAGTGGTATCGTCGGGATAAACAAGATACACTGGCTGAAGCTTTTGCGTGATTTTCACTCGTGGATTAGAACGCACGCGCCAGCCACCGTAGATGAAGTTGGAGTCGGGGTTTGAGGGCCACAGAAAAACCGCGAAATTCGCTTCAGGGTTTTGTTCAAGCTGCTCGACATCAGGTCCGCCACTATTAGTTACACCCGGACAAAGATATTGTTGCCCATCAAGTATGATGGAGAACCACGAAGACCAAGGTGACATGGGATAGTTGTAAGTGAGCGAACGACCATCGCGTGTGCCAATGTTGAATCGCCCGTAATCGCCGGTAGTGCTTCTTTCAAGTTGAACTGCTACATAGTCGTTTCGTGTGGAGATTATGTCTTTAGCGCCTCGCGTGTCAAAGGAAGCTTTCCAGTCGGTATAACGTGTTGAATCGCCCATCTGGCAAAAAGCAACAGTCGCGAGCATGATGATAAGGAGCTTTTTCATTTTGAGCACCTCGCATTTAGAGGTTTATATCAGCAATGATACTTAACAAAACTGCAAAGTCAACACAAGATTGCTAGAAAT
>CAYUDB010000184.1:0-5518 GCA_964443405.1 uncultured bacterium
GATGGGGGGCAACATGAGTTTGACATTATGGGTGATTGTTATTGGTGTTTGTTTGCTTCTACTTTCGAGTATGATTCGTGTTCTCAATGAATACGAACGTGGAGTTGTATTTCGTTTGGGGCGTATAACCAAGCCCAAGGGACCGGGACTCATTTTTCTCATCCCGCTTGTCGATAGGCTGACGCGCGTTAGTTTGCGCACTGTTGTTCTCGATGTTCCACCTCAAGACGTCATTACGAAAGACAATGTCTCGGTAAACGTAAATGCTGTGGTCTATTTTCACGTTACTACGCCGACTAAAGCTATAGTGGAGGTCGAAAACTATCTTTATGCCACATCGCAGCTCGCTCAAACAACACTTCGCTCAGTTTTGGGTGAAGTTGAACTCGATTCGCTTCTGTCTGAGCGCGAGGAAATAAATAAAAAATTGCAGGAAATTATCGACCGCGAAACAGACCCTTGGGGTATCAAAGTTTCCATGGTCGAAATAAAACATGTCGATTTACCTGAGGAAATGCGTAGGGCAATGGCTGCTCAAGCTGAAGCCGAAAGAGAGCGTCGCGCGAAAATAATCGCCGCCCAAGGCGAATATCAAGCCGCCGAAAAACTCGCTCAAGCTGCAGATATTATGGCAAAATCGCCGGTATCCATACAATTGCGCTATCTACAAACACTAAACATCATTGCCGCCGAAAACAACTCCACAACAATTTTCCCTGTGCCCATCGACCTGTTCGAACCATTTACACGTATGCTCAAAAAGAACGCCGAATAGTTTCCATTGTGCCCCCCTCATTGGCACTTCGTGCCATTTCTCCAGTAGGGAGAAACTAAAGAGGGTGCTCGATGCATCATTTTTCGACAAGCCCAAAACTTTCAGCGGTTTTCGGCTTTCCCTTTTCTCACTACACGAAAAAGGGCGCTTCGCGCCCTTCATTTTTAATCGCAAATCTCCCCTTCGACAACCTTCTTCGGCTTCCCGGGTGCGTAGCACCCTTCTTGATGCGGCTACGCCGCCTGACCTTTCAATGATTTGCGGGAATCTTTCGAAATTTTGCGGGAAAATGTCGGAAAACTCGCCGAAAGCGGGTGGCGTAGGCGCTGAAAGGGGCGAAAGCCCGCGCTCCGCGCTCCTACGGCGCCCCCCTCATTGGCGCTTTGTGCCATTTCTCCCGTCGGGAGAAACTAAAGAGGGTGCTCGATGCAGCATTTTTCGACAAGCCCAAAACTTTCAGCGGTTTTTCGCTTTCATTTTTCTCACTACACGAAAAAAGGGCGCTTCGCGCCCTTCATTTTTAATCGCAAATCTCCACTTCTACAACCTTCTTCGGCTCCCCGGGTGCAAAGCACTTTTTTGTCAGAGCCTACGGCTCCTGGTCTGGAGAAATTTTGCGGGAATCTTTTGAAAAACTGTGGGAAAGTGTCGGAAATCTCGATTAATGCGGGCGACGTAGGCGCTTGAAAAGGGCGCTCCGCGCCCAAGCCCGGTGGCGTAGCCACTGAAATGGGCGAAAGCCCGCGCCACTGCGCTCCTACGGCTCCTGGTCTGGAGAAATTTTGCGGAAATCTTTCGAAATTCCGTGGGAAAGTGTCGGAAACATGACGAAAATCTTTACCTAACTAGGTGGCGTAGCCACTGAAAAGGGCGAAAGCCCGTGCTCCGCACCCAAGCCCGGCGACGTAGGCGCTTGAAAAGGGCGAAAGCCACAAAATTGCGCCATCAGCAATTTTTAATTTGCATTTAATGCACAAATGCCTTATCCTTTTGAAAATAACTGCGGGAAACTTATGAAAAAAAGCGAAAGACAACATTGGGAGAAGTTCTGGACTGAGAAAAAAGACCCGTCCGAAATCTACGATAACTCCGGAAGAATCCTCATCGGTTTGAATAGGGTGCTCGAAAGCTTCGAAAACAAAAACGTGCTCGAAGTTGGTGCCGGCACTGCTCGCGATAGTTTCATGCTCGCCGAACGCGGTGCCAACGTTTTCGTCCTCGATTATGCTGACGCTGCCCTCGATTTGATTCGCGTACAAAACCAAACCGCTACTGCTAAAGTCATACCAGTTCAGGGCGACGCCTTTGCCCTGCCTTTCGAAGACAATTCCATGGACATCGTCTTCCACCAAGGTCTTTTGGAGCATTTTCAAAACCCATGGGGCATAGTTAGCGAAAACTTCCGCGTGCTCAAACCTAATGGTCTCATTGTTGTCGATGTTCCGCAGAAATATCACATTTACACGCTCATAAAGCACGGTCTTATAGCCGCAGATATGTGGTTTGCCGGTTGGGAAACCGAGTTCACGCTGTCGGAAATGAGCAAAAAGCTCACGTCAATAGGCTTCGAAGTGGTGGATTACTATGGTTTTTGGATGTATCCGTCGCTGTTCTATCGCATGACGCGCGAGGCTATTTGGCGCACAGGTTTCCGACTGCCGCTTAAGCCGCCCGAAATACCAGGCATCACCCAAATTCGCAAATTCACGCGCGACAAGCTGCGCCATACGAAATTCTGTGCAAACACTTCCCTCGCTATCGGCGTCATTGGCAGAAAGATTGAGCCGAAAGTAATGTAACATGTACAAATTTACATCCATCTTTCGTTCGCTGCGTCCTGTGCAGTGGATTAAAAATATTTTTGTGTTTGCGGGGCTTGTGTTCTCGCAAAATTTCACCGACGCATCGCATGTTTTGCGCTCGATATCGGCATTTTTTGTGTTCTGTGCCTTAGCTGGCGGCATCTATATCTTCAACGATATCATCGATTTATCAGCTGACAAACTGCACCCGGTAAAACGCTTTCGACCGCTGCCATCGGGGGAGCTGCCATTGGCTCTCGCTTGGTTTAGCTCTCTATTTTTTATTCTCGCAGGGCTTGCTTGGGCATTTTGGCTGTCCACAAGCTTCTTCATCGTGTGCACAATTTACGTCGTCATGCAGTTTTTCTACACCATTGCCCTCAAAAAGCTCGTCATTGTCGATATAATTGTGGTGGCGGCAGGATTTTTGCTTCGCGCTGTGGCGGGTGCCGTCGTGCTTGACGTGATTGTCTCATCGTGGTTGCTTTTGTGCACAAGCTTTTTGGCACTTTTCCTCGTGACAGGGAAGAGAGCCAAAGAACTCACTCGCACAGACGCCAAAAATTCCCAAAGATCCGTCCTCGCTCAATATTCCGACGACTTTCTCAACGAACTTTTAACTATCGAAGCGGCGGGCGCAATTATCTCATATTCGCTCTACGTTTTCTCGCCCGAAACTTTCGCCAAATTCGGCAACAATTACCTACAATTATCGCTGCCATTCGTCATCTATGGAGTGCTGCGCTACCTATATATATTGCGTTTCGACACAAAAGGCGAAAGCCCCGAAAAATTGCTTGTGTCCGACAAATCTATGATTATCAATTTTGCGCTATGGTGTGTGGCTGTTGTCGCCGCCATTTACGCCTAAAACTCAACATTCTCAACAAAGGTGCAAAGATGACCGTCCAAAAAGAGCAAGTTATTGCCAAGCTCAAAGAAGTGGTTGACCCAGAAGTGAACCTCAACATCTGGGATTTTGGTCTCGTCTATGAAGTGAACATTTCCGCCGAAAACGAGGTCTCCATTGTCATGACGCTCACTGTGCCAGGCTGCCCACTTTATTCGGTCATCACCGAAGAAGTGAATACCAAAGTCGCCTCAATCGAGGGCGTTACAAAGGTCGATTTGCAAATGGTCTTCGAACCGCGTTGGACTCCCGCCAAAATCACTGACGACGGCAAAGCTCAACTGCGCGAAATGGGTTACAACATTTAAAACAAGTGCGGGGTTGCCATCATGACCACAATGGAAGTGTTCACGATTGTGGCTGGTTTGTGTTTATTCCTTTACGGTATCCGCCTCATCACAAAGAACTTACAGCTTCTCGCAGGCAATTCTCTCAAAATACTTATCGGCAAGCTCACCGCGCGAAAACGTGCGGGTTTTCTCGTTGGCGTGCTGACTGCATTCTGTTTGCAATCGTCGGGCGCAGTGGTGCTGATGCTCTTGGGATTGGCTAATGCCGGGCTTATCGCTTTGGCTCAATCTCTCCCCATAATTCTCGGTGCCGGCGTCGGTAGCACGCTGACTGTGCAAATTTTAGCGTTTAAGCTCTACACTTTCGCGCCGATTGTCCTCACGCTCGGCTTCATCCTACTTTATTTCCCCAAGCCAGGACGTTTACAATATACAGGCTTCGTCATTTTCTCTTTTGGCATCATGCTTTTGGGTATGGCTCTCATCCGACAAGGTGCGGCGCCGCTACAAAGCCAACCTGCCATCGGCGAAGTGCTAAAACTTTTCGAAGGCGCGCCATTTTGGATTGTAATACTCGGTTTCATGCTCACCACAGTGTTTCAAAGCTCCACAGCTGTGCTTGGGCTTATGCTCACGCTGGCATTTAGCGGCGTCATAAATGAGCACATCGCCATACCGGTGGTTATCGGCGCCAATGTCGGCTCGTGCATGATGGGATTAATCGGGGCGATCGGCTCAAAACGCAAGGCGAAGGAAATGGTCTGGTCGCAGCTCATCATGAAAGTCATTGTGGGCAGCTTACTTTTCATTTTCCTGCCATTCTACATGCAGTTTGTCGCCATGCTCGGCGGTGACGTCGCGCGACAAATTGCCAATGCCCACACTTTATTCGACATCATCATGGCAATAATGTTTCTGCCTTTCGTCGTGCCATTCTCGAAGCTTCTCCAAAGGCTTTACCCCAAAGCAAAAGACGACAACAAGTTCGCCCCAATGTATCTCGACGAGTCCACTTTGGATACGCCCGCAGTCGCAATGGGACAAGCTGTTCGCGAAGTGCTACGCATGGGCGACTTAGTTTCGCAAATGCTCTCCGACTGGGGTGAAATCTTCCACGATAACGATGCGAAGAAGCTCGATGACCTCGTGGACTTCGACGACATGGTGGACACTTTGCAAATTGAGGTCACGCGTTTTCTCACGCGCCTGTCCATGGACAAATTGGACAAAGCATCGGCGCAATGGTCATTTGCGCTTGTGAGCATAGCGCTTGAGCTCGAGCACATTGGCGATGTCATAAGCAAAGATTTGGCTCCGAACGCGCGCAAGAAGATAGAGGTCGGCTACTATTTCTCCGACCAGGGTTTCTTGGAGATTTTAGCCTATCACCGCAAAGTGCTCAACCACCTCAACGCAACCATCGCCGCCATCCCGCTCCGTGACGCCAAAGTCGCGCACGAGTTAGTCCAGACCACAAAAGCTTTAGCTGTTGACCAGCGCAATTACTACCGTCTCCATCTTGAGCGCCTTCGTCTCGGCGTGCGTGAAACCCAAGAGACAAGCACGCTGCACATCGACATCATCGGTGACCTCAACAAAATCAACATGCACATCTCCTACATCGCCTACAACCTCACCCCCTGACGCAGTGGCGTCTTTTAGAAGCGGCTCCCGCCACCTGATATTGGCGAGAGTTGCGACGGAATTGGGTCAAACATTTCGGAAATTTCCAGCAAGGACA
>CAYUDB010000185.1:0-5481 GCA_964443405.1 uncultured bacterium
GTGGTTTTTTAAACACTACGCGGAATAATAGCCCACCGGTGCAAGATAGGTCACGAATTCGTTTTGCCCGTCGAGCTGCAATAGTTCGTCGAAATTTTTCTGCGAATATGCCGCAATGGCACAAGTGCCCAAGTTTAAAGCCTCGCACGCAATGTAAAGGTTTTGACAAATATGCCCCGCATCGAGCAAAATAACTTTCGCTGAGCGTGAACCATAACGCCATTCGGTTCTGTAAGGCAACGCCGCCCAAATTAGCACTGCTGCCGATTCGCCCACAAATCTCTGACCTAGTGCTGCGTGAGTTGCTAGCTCGGCAAGATTGTGAATCTCAGATTCCAAAACTAACGCATGTTTTTGTGGTAAATAACGCCACACACCTTGCGGTAAACCATCGATTTTGAGCGAAAGCACATAAGTTTCAAAAGGATGCCGCGCACCAGCTGATGGTACCGTTTTTAAAGTGCGCCGCAGCTGTGAATTTTCGCGATTGCCTTGTGTTGCCCACAACAAAAACGATAACTGGGCAAGTGTTATTGGTCTGTCGAGAAACTTGCGCCGGCTTTTGCGACCCTCGATCAATGCCACAACGTCGCGCAAGATGATTTTTGCATCATGCGGATTGGGTAATTGAAAAATCATCGTGTTATCGTTGCAAGGCTTTTCCGGCAATGGCATTGGCACGCCGGCGTTTTGATCGGTGAGCATACTGCCACCAGCATCCCAAGCCAAAGATTTTATCAAATTGCGGTTCTCAAGCGCCTTTTGCTTGTCGGTTTGCGCAGTCTGTTCAATTAGCGGTGCAATTTTCATTATATATTGTGCTGTCAACTCAACTTTTTGCTCGGCAAGCATCGCGCGATCGGGAGTGGGTGGTGTAGTTTTTTCAAGTTCTTCTAGAACAAAGGTTTGCAGTTTATCATCGATTTTCGCAATCAACGAGTTTTGCTCGTGTGTTTCGCGCGATTTGAGAAAAACAAAAAAATCTTCCCAAAAATTGTTCTCGCCAATGGCTTCCATGAAAAGAGCGAAATATTTTTGCGGAACTTCCAACGTTTTGTTCGACATGTTTCTTCCCTTTTTCGAAAAAACTATTGCGCTTGGTGTCATAATGCAACAAAAAATTGGTTTTTAAGTGCGGCAAGCTTTGTGAAAAACAACAGCCAAGTGCGGATTATGCATCAACTTGATTTTCCTCATCTTCGTCGTAAATTTCTATTGTTTTTTTTCGTGGAATGCCCTGTTCCTCGGATTTCTGATATCGTTTCTTGCGTAAAATAGCGTTTGCCCCGAGCAAAATCACAAGCAGCGCCGCTGCCGACCACAAAAACCTGTCGTCGCCGATGATAAGCGGCAACACATAGCTTCTTGCCAAATGCTCCTGCCAAATCACATAAAACTCTCCCATCGACATGCCACAAGCTCGGGCGAAACCCGTTGAAAAATCGGCATATACGGCAACCGAATCGAGCACAGTGCCTACGGAGCAAAGGGAAGATAAAAACAATACAGCATCGTGTGATTGTGCATAGGCAAGTTCTGCTTGCACTCCCGAAAAAGAATTTACAATTTCAAGCTGTTCCATAGCATAGACATTGCGCCACAAAACAGCCCAAGCGAGTCGCGCCCTATCTTCGGTGGTCAACCCTGAAGAAACTGTACGCGCCACACCTTCGTGAAACCAACGTGGCACAAAAACACTATCGCCCACTTTTTTTTCGATGGCTAGATGCGCAAGTTCGTGCAGGAAAACGGATTGATCGGCATTGGCGACCATAGCGACGAAATTGTGCTCGGAATTTGCAAAACCTGCACCCCATTCGGGGAAATTGCCGCCGGCAAAATCGCCAAGCTCCTGCGGTGAGGCAAACAAAAACACTCGCACGCTTTGGAGCGTGTTTTTTTGCAAATGCAAATATGGGCAAATCTTTTCGCAGGCGCTAGTTACGTCGAATTTGCTGTTGCGAATTGTGCCACAAAAACTTAATGTCGCAATGCACAAGAAAAATATTGCGAGTTTTTTCCACACGGTTGGTTATCAAAAAATGTTGTTAACGTTCGCGCGAGTTTTTTCAGCTTGATCGTATGAGATGCAGAACTTTTTGTCGTGAGCATACATGTTCGATTTCCAAGCTTTGTGCAGGGCAATTTATTTTGCGCTGGAAAAATAGATGACCGTGGCGCCGTCGCCGCCTTCGTTTTCGGGTGGCACTTCGATCTTGGCAATACGTGTGCTTTCGGAGCATTTTTGCCTCACGAAAGCGCGTAGTACGCCGGTGCCTTTGCCGTGGACTATGCGTAGTTTTTCGGCGCCAGCGGCACAAGCATCGTCGAAAGCAAGCTCGATTGTGCGCCATGCCTCTTCGCGTTGCATGCCGCGCACATCGATTTGCTGTGGCAGCTCACGAGGTGCAAATTGTGGCTTTGCGCTGTTTGATTCGTTCTGTCGCTCGCGTTTACGCTCAAATTCACTTTGGGTGTCCACGCCGCTTGAGTGAAGGCGCAAAGGCAAATTGCCAACAAGAACTCGCGTAAAACCGGTTTCATCAGTTTCGTCCAAAACCTCGCCCCACTTGTGCAAACGATACACAAAAACTTTTTCACCGCAGCTGAGTTTTTTGGGCAGCCCCTGTTTTTGCGACAATGTTTCGTCGGCACTCTTGAGGCGCTTTTTCAGGTTTGTCAAAAACTCGTCTGCCTTCTGTTGAATTTTTGGTGTGGGACTCTGCGTTTCAAGAATTTTTTTCCAGTCGGCTTCAATTTGCGAAAGTTCTCGGCGCAAAGCCGCCGCAAGGCGTGAATCGTAAATATCGTCGTAAGAACGGCGTGCGCGTTCGACTTCTTTTTCTTTTTTCGTGTTCGCCTCGATTAGTCCTTCGAGTATTTGTTTTTTCGCAAAAACATCTTTTTCGTGCGATTGAAGTTTTTCGCGCAATCTGTCGTTTTCGGCGAGACGTGCTTGCAGTTGAATTATCACAGCGTCGAGTGTGGTGCCGCCTTCGATTAGTTCGTGTGCACGCGACAGTATTTTTTGTGAAAAACCGAGCATCTGTGCGATTTCGATGGCAAAACTTTTGCCTGGTATGCCAGTAATTAGGCGATATGTGGGCTGCATTTTCGATGTATCGAACTCCATTGCAGCATTTTCGCAGTTGTCGTGAATGGCGGCAAGCCCAAGTAGCCCACCGAGATGCGTGTTTGCAACTACTGTGGCACCGTTTGATACGATGTGTTCTAAAAGTGCCCACGATATTGGCATGCCTTCATGAGGATCGGTAGCAGAACCAAGTTCATCGAAAAGCACAAGCGATGTGTCATCGGCGAATTGTGCTGCGTTGTCGTAATGGATTATGTGGCTTGCGAAGGACGATATGCTCTGTTCCACAGATTGCTCATCGCCGATATCTGCAAAGAACTTGCGATAGAAAGGCAATATTGTTCGTTTTTCGGCAGGTATGGCAAGACCGCACGAAGCCATTATGCAACAAAGACCTATGGTTTTGAGCGCCACAGTTTTGCCGCCCATATTAGGACCTGTGATGACGACACAGCGCACGCTTGGTTTTAGTTCAAAGTCGAGTGGCACAACTTTCTCAAAGCCTTTTTCAAAAATCAATGAGGGATGCCGTGCACCGATAAGTTCAAGTGGGCAATTCTCCTCTACAGTTACGAAATTTCCGCGAATCTCATCGGCAAAGTGCGCCGCGGCAACGTAGAAATCAAGCTCACAAAGCAATGAAAGGTTTTCGGCAAGGTGTTGTGCATACGATCCAACAATGCCCGAAAGATTGCGCAAAATGCGTAGTTTTTCGGCTTTTTCCTCAAGCTCGATTTCGCGCAGCTGATTGTTGACCGGTATAATTTCGATAGGTTCGACAAAAAGTGTGGCGCCCGATGCCGAACGATCGTGGATGACACTTGGCACGCGTGATTTGTGCTCGACCTTTAGTGGCAACACAAAACGATCGTTGCGGATGGTAACAAGTGGTTCTTGCCAAAGTTCAGCGGTTTTCTCATCGATTATCATGTTTTGCAAACGTGTTTGCAAGCGGTCGTGCACTTCTTTTTTCGCAATGCGTAGTTGCATTAGTTTTTCAGATGCGTCTTCGCGAAAAATGCCTGGTGGGTCGATGAATTTTTTTACATTGCTGTGAACAGCCGATGTGTCGTGCAGACCATCGAGTATGCCGCGCAGCCGTGGGTAACGATTGCGATCTTGAGCTATGCGCAGAAGTGCCGTCGATGCTTTGGAAAGTTGCGCCACTTGCCAAAGAGCTTCTTCGCTGAGCACGCCTTCTTTGTCGGCAACGGTTATGTATTCGCCAACATCCGAAAGCCCGGCGAGTTCGGGTTGACCCGAAATTGCCAAAAGATCGCGGATTTCCGCAGTAAGTTCTTGGCGGAGCAGTATTTTTTCGATGTCGGCAAGTGGGCTAAGCTGTAGCGCACGTTTTTGCGCTGTTGTGGTAACGCATTTCGCAGCTAAGCGCTCGCGTATTTTTGCAAACTCTAGCACTATAAGCGAATGCGAAACAGGGTCGATTTTGGTTTTCGTTTGCATAATCAGTATGGGATTTTTCCTGTAGCTAATGGTTCGATTTTTTCATACAAATGCAAGTTATCGCAATTGAACTCGTATTTTACATTTACCAGTAAGCTTTCAAGGGATAGAATTTTCCAACTGCGAATTTTGTATATTTTGGCTTCCTCTTCTATTTCGAAAGCGAGCAAAAAATGATGTGCATCGTAAATAACTTTAAAGTTCTCGGAAGGCGAGAGATAAAATGCCCTAAAGGTTGTGTTGATGGAATTTTTACTAAACACTTTGCATTCTAAATAGTTGTGCCTACCAGACTTATCCATAAAATAAACATCAGGATACCCTGCGCTTTGTTCTTTTCCGTTTTTGTTTCTCGGTATAGATGCAACTAAACCATTTTTGTTTAATGCGGCTCTGACAAATGGTTCAACATCGTTCCCGATTTCATTGGCTCGCGGGCGAGTAATATTGGCGCCATACTACATCAAGAAAAGGTGATGAAGTTATCGTGAGATTCACGATTTATGCGTCAGGTGCGATCAAATGACATGAATTCGAGTTCAAAAGCACTCCATAACTGTGGTTTAAAACAAGCTCTATAAGAAATCTCGTGCAGTGCATTTGCCTGTCGCGGCTGAGATGTCCAAAACTCTTTTTCGATTATTGGAATAGAGAGATTGGCTGTTTTCAAAGATCTGAATTCTGGCTGAGTGGCTTTGGCTTGTTCAAATAGATTGCCTTGTGTTTTTGCGCGGAAATCTTGTAAAAAACTTAGTAAATCCATGGTCAACCTCCACTTGATTATACTTAACCACGAAGTTTTTGCAAGTCAAATTGCGGATGCATGTTGGGCTTTACATTTTTGCCTTTGCGCGTATATTTTTACGAAGCAATGTCGGAGGGAAAATGCCTTTCAAGATTGTGCCGGTGAGTTCAAATGCAGA
>CAYUDB010000186.1:0-5421 GCA_964443405.1 uncultured bacterium
TTTGTGTTTTTTTTATTTTTTAAATATTATTTTATTATTTTGAAGTATTGGTTTTTCTATCAAATTGTTTAAACAGGGGTCGTGGGGGCCTATTTTGGGCTTCTTGTTTTTCACAAAAATTTTTTTGCCCGTGTAATTTTCCATAAACACCACAATGGAGGACAAAATGATCTCACGTGATGCTTACGCAGTATGGAACGGCAAAATTCTCGACGGTAATGGGAGTGTTAAGCTCGGTTCTGGACTTTTCGAGGCACCCTACAATTTCAAAATGCGCTTCGAAAATGAAAATGGCACAAATCCCGAAGAGCTTTTAGGTGCATCTTTTGCGGCTTGTTTTACCATGGCGCTTTCGGCAACACTTACGCGCGCGGGTTTTGTACCCACAAAACTTTCCACAAAATGCACCGTTCATGTTGACAAAGAAGGCGATGGCTTCATGGTCAAAAAAATTGAGCTTTTCTGCGAAGGTAGCGTGCCTGCCATCGATGATGATGAATTTGTGCGCCTTGCCGAAACTGCTAAATCCAATTGCCCCATAGGTAAAGCGCTTGCATCAGTTCCCGAAATCATCCTGCACGCCAAACACATTTAACTTGTCACCCAGCTTCTATCAGCACCACAATTGTGTTTCGCTGTTTAATATCAACTGATAAGTAATTGGGAAACTCTATGATTTACAATACTATCAGCTGCAAACCTCGTTTAAACAAACATTCGACCCCCGTAAAAAAGTTTTTTTCATCCCAACAAAAACCCCTCTTCGCGAGGGGTTTTAACATCAAGACTGCTGGACTGATCACTGATAATGTAAATTGCTGCCAATATGATGTCGGTTTTGGACCGCTCTAATACATTAATCAGCAATGTAATAGCATTGTGTGCGCAGCATTAAGTAACGTAGGCGCGCAAGTTCTTGCTGCGCGTAGAATGTTTAAGCCGTTTGATGGCTTTTTCTTTGATTTGTCGCACACGCTCGCGAGTTAATCCAAAGCGCTCGCCAATTTCTTCTAGCGTAAGAGCCTTGTCGCGGTTGATGCCAAAATAGAGCGTTATAACCTCTGCTTCACGCTCAGAAAGCGTGCCCAAAACGCGCTCAATTTCGCGCTTAAGTGAAATCCGCATAACATCTTCGTCGGGAGAAGGTGATTTCTCGTCTTCGAGAACATCTTTCAACGAATTTGATTCACCCTCGGTAAATGGTTGGTCGAGCGAAAGATGCGAGTTTGAAATTTGTAGTGTCGAGTGAATTTCAGACACAGTCATATCAAGCTCTTCAGCAATTTCATCGGTAGAAGGCGCTCTACCAAATTCTTGCTCAAGCTCAGATGCAGTTTTGCCAATTTTGTGAAGTGTGCCAACTCTGTTGAGTGGCAAACGCACAATGCGCGACTGTTCGGCAAGTGCCTGCAAGATCGATTGACGAATCCACCAAACTGCGTAAGAAATAAACTTAAAGCCGCGTTTTTCGTCGAAGCGCTTGGCGGCTTTGATGAGGCCTATATTGCCTTCATTGATGAGGTCGGCAAGTGAAAGCCCCTGATTTTGATATTGTTTTGCAACGCTGACCACGAAGCGCAAATTGGCTTTTGTAAGCTGCTCGAGCGCATCTTGGTCGCCGCTGTGGATGCGTTGGGCAAGCTCGATTTCTTGATTTGCCTCCAAAAGTGGCGTTTCGCCAATCTCTTTGAGATACAAATCTAGCGATCGGTCAACATCACGTTTTGCTGCTCGCGCCATAACTTAGCCACTCCTTCGGTTTTGCCATGACCTATACAACTTAACAATATAGCCGAAAAAAATATTATTTCAAGTAAAATTTTAAGCTTCCGTAAAATTTCGCATATGATTTTGAAAACACCACTTTTGAATGTGCTGCAAAAACTGGTGCCGTTGCGAATCCATATTTGAAACCCGTTCATTTACATAGGTTAACGACGATTCCTGGGCGTTCAATAGATTTCATAACGCTGCTTGATTTTATAAAAATCGTCCAGTCCGATTTTGCTTGCCCCACGAATTTCATCAAAAGGTGCATTTTTGCCTAGCATTTCTCGTAAAATTGGAGAACCGGTAAGTATATCGAATGGCATGTTTATTGTTTCATATTCATATGGTGGCTTTTTAAACAGGAAGCTTTTGTTAGAACTTGTAATCAAAGCTGCAATAATGGCGAGTGCTGTTAAAAATGGCTCAAACGTATCTTTATCGGTTACATGAAGTTGTGCGCCAAAGCACCTCTGAGTGGCAAATTTGTTGAAAGTGGGCACAAACTCGTGCCAGCGGAATGCGACACCGTTAAGCTCAAATTTTTCAATATGTTCCAGAAGTTTGTGTGCATCACAAAACGGTGCTCCAAAAATTTCGAAAGGTCGCGTAGTGCCACGTCCTTCCGAAATGTTTGTCGCTTCAAGCAAGCACATTCCCGGGTAAACCAATGCCGTTTCAAATGACGGCATGTTCGGTGATGGCAATATCCAATCGAGTTGCATATCACACCACATTTGCTCTCGGCGTAAGTTATTACATTTAAGTATATTAAGCTCACAGCCAAGTGAAAACTCTTCGTTCACATATTGCAAAAGTTCGCCTACAGTCATACCGTGACGCACTGCACAAGGATACAAGCCCACAAATGATCGAAAATCCATGTGTTGCACACAACCTTCTATCATATTGCAGTTTAATGGGTTAGGTCTATCCAAAATCAAAACCGGAACATCACATTTGGCGGCTACCCTCATTATCAGCGCCGCAGTCCACACGAAAGTGTAGTAGCGTGTGCCTATATCCATGATATCTATAACAACTAATTCTACATCATCAAAGTATTCTGGACTTGGAGTAAGTGATTGTGCAGAAGCACCATATAGCGATATCACCGGAATGTTTGTTTGCGGAAAAAACTCATTTCCAACGGCAATTTGATCTTGTGCTGTGCCAAAAATCCCGTGTTCTGGTGCAAAAATTTTTCGCAGATCCACACCGGCTTCAAGCATAAGTGGCACAATATGCCGAAAGTGTGAATCCACCGATGGTGTATGGCAAAGCAGCGCTATAGGAACACCCATTATATCCCTAAAGTTCGAATTCACAAGATGTTGCAAACCAGTTACTATTTTCTCAGGCATTTTCCCCACCAATATTCCATTAGGTTTTACATATTTCACAAATACAACTTAGTTTTTACATCACAAAAACTCTTCTAGCTCAGTTTTAATTGTGCAAATATCTTCAGCGTTTGGTGAAAATGGGAAGTTGCGCAGCTCATCACCCGGGCGACTGTTTCCAAATGGTCTGTTACATGCAACCGTATTATCAGTTCCGCGGCAACCCGATGTGCGAAATGATTCCCCGTTTTCGACAAACTCTGCAAGTTTTGCGCGCGGCAATCCGAAATCGGTAATTCGCCCGTGCTCGTCGAAAGAAAAATCGCGTTCGCGCAACACATCACTATCGATTAGAAATCGCGCAAGCTGAACGCGTCGATATGATTTCATCGGTGGCGGAACATCGTTTTCCATGTCGGTGCCACGCTCGGGGAAAAATGAAAATAAATGCGTTTCGCCGCCAAGTTCGCGCGTTTTGATAAAAGCACGCACAAGTTCGCGTTCAGTTTCACCAAGCCCCACAATGAAATGACTGCCCACATTCCCCACACCAAAAACCTCGACGGCATCGTTAAAAAACTGCCAATACTTTTGCCAATTGTGTGGTGCCTTGCGTTGTGAACCGCGCACTTTCTCAAAAATGTCCTCAGTTGCAGCATCAAAGGATACACCTATTTTATCTACGCCAACACGTTTGAGGGCATGCAAATCGTCTTTTGTGCTTACCATTGGTGCCGCCAATACAGAAATTGGCAGGTCAGTGTGCTTTCTAAATATATTACATACTGTTAGTGTATCTGCACATACGTTTTTGTGCGTAAGCATTGATATGCACACGCGACGTATATGTTTTTTTTCTCGCAAAGATGCCGTGCGCTCTGCCAAAAGCTCAGTTTCAAATGTGAGCCAGTCCACACGGATAAATGTGCGATTGGCAACAGCGTTTTTTGTTTCGCCCGTACTGCGTGTGTGATTGAGCCCGCAATATGCACAATTGCCCGCACATGGCGAAGTATATGTAAGCAATAGATTTATACAATAAAGCTCGGCATCGCGCAAGAAAAGTCCATCGCGCAAACCGAGTGTCATCGCCGCAGCAAGTGATGTGCGCACGTATTTGGGGGATGTTTCGTTATCATTGAGCATTGGTTATCCTTGTAAGCAACTGTAAAAACACCAGTGTTTCCACAAGTCAATATTTTTTAAACATAAAACATCACTCATCCTTCGCAACATTTTTGTTCTAAATGCATTTCTATGCCTGCGCCAAAATCTTACGGCACGCCTGGCATGCCCTGATAAACATCACGACATCTTCGCATTTTGCATGGAAAAAAAGTATTGATAACGTGTCGATGTGAATTTAATTTCATAACAAACAATTTTTAGGGGGTACAATGAAAAAGTTTCTAGTGCTGCTCGCAGCAATTCTGTCGTTTGGCATGTTCATCGGTTGCTCAAACGACGACGATGACGACAATAATTCCGCAAACCCACCCGCACAAGCAGCAAACGCAGATTTTGTGCTTGCTTTGCCCACCACGTGGAGCGATACGGTTTTCACAACGTTGGATACCTTAAATCGCGATGGTGAAACTTGCACAGCAGTTCGTGTAAAGCAGCTTTTGATGCTGAATTTCGACACAATACTCGTTCATGTTAGCCCGGGAACACACGACGACGACACCACCATTTTCAATTGTTTTGGCTATGTTCCGGTTGGGTCGGATGGTTTTTCTTGCAGAGGCGAACTACCAAATATAGTGTATGCACAATTTGGTCCAAGCTACCTCGATATCGATGCAACTCCATATCCCGACATATTTTACCCAGTCGATATGCTTGGTAAATATCGTGTTCGCGGTGTTGCAAACATCAATTTCTATCGTGTTATAAACGTGCAGAGCGATTTTGCCGACACGTTCGTGCAGTTCGAACTCGCTGCTATGGAAACAGTTACACATGCCAACTTTAGCGATAGCACCGAAGGCGCTATACCGCTTTCTGCTTTCATAACACCTTACGTTGTGGCAGATGCCCAAAGTCACACATATCGCATTGAGGCTTCCGATGGTTTCGGTCCATCTTCGCCACTCACATATGCTCAGCTTTCAACAGGTTACTGGCTCATACATACGCAAAAAACTATTTTCGAAGATTCAACACTCACTGGCGGCTCATACAAACTGCGTAATCTGGCGAAAATCTACATCGATTAACTAACGGAGAGAAAATGAAATCCGCTTTGCATATACTTTTTGCTGTGTTCATTTGCGGCAAACTCTTTGCACAAGGAATTGACGTAAACGCA
>CAYUDB010000187.1:0-5290 GCA_964443405.1 uncultured bacterium
ATAAGCTTTTGAGAATGAAAATGTTCTGCAGTTTTTCTATATCCAATTTTTTCGTAAAAGTGACAGTTGCGTTTATTATCGCACGGTGTTATAAGAGACCAGTAAACTGCGTCGGCATTGCCTTGTTCGATGAAGCTAATAATTTCTGTGCCGAAACCCATGTTTTGAAGTTGCGGGATTAACGCGATAGTTCTGAGATAATATGTGTCGTTTGAACGTCTGCGAATTATCACATCGCCTATAATTTTTTCATTCATAATCACTTTGTACACAATTGCATTACATATCATATCTAACATGTTCTCTAAGCTTTCATTGTATGATGGGCACTCGCCGTATTTTTCGAAGTCGTCACGAAATGCGAGATTTTGCACATCGATTAAACTTTGTGCATCAATGGGCTGTGCGTGTAAAATTGTAACTATCGGATTTATTTTGTGATAGTGCATTTTAATATCTATATGTTACATTACTATGTGATTTTCTTGCTCCTAAACAATATATCTCTTTTTTCTAAAATTGTCAAATAGATGTCGAAAAAAAAGTTGCTAATAGGCAAAATTTCTTTTGCTTTGAATACAAACAGTAAGTAAAAATAAAAAATTTGGAGGGAAAAATGTCGTTACGTAACAGAAAAATATTCATCTTTGCCCTAAGCACATGTATTTGGTGCAAACGCACGAAGGAATTTTTGCGTGAAATAGGGGCAAATTTCGATTTTGTGGATGTCGATTTGCTCAACGGCAAACAGCTTGACGATACCATGGCGGAGATGCGCAAGTTTAATCCATCGCAGAATTTTCCAACAATAATTATTGACGATGAAACTGTAATTATTGGTTTTAATAAAGAGAAAATTAGTTTGGAGCTGTTGGAACAATGAGCAACATTGAGCTTTCGGCACAGGAATTACTCGATTTGCTTACAAAAGATGCTGAGCGCGCGGGATATTTCATCAACCCCGACACTACTTTTGCGCTCGAACTCTGCGAATCGCTTTTGGTTAACGAGCGACGTTTTGGTTATCGCAGCTGCCCGTGCAGGCTTTCTACGGGAAAGATTGATGCAGATCGCGACATTATCTGTCCTTGCAATTATCGCGATGATGATGTTTCGGAATTTGGCGCATGTTATTGTGCACTATATGTTTCTCGCGAAATTTCGATGGGAGAGAAACAGCCTATGCCCATTCCAGAGCGGCGCAAAGTTGGTGTTGTGCGCGCAATTTCTGCGCACCAGCTCGAAATTCCAAAATTGCGTTACCCCGTGTGGAGATGCGAAGTTTGCGGTTACCTTGCTGCACGCGACAGCGCACCAGCTATTTGCCCAATTTGCAAAGCCACAAAGGATCGTTTTGAACGTTTCATGTAATTGATTGATATCCAAATGATTATCAAAACATTCCCTGCGAAAAAAGTCGGATACTTTCTATAAAAGCCCATCACAAAAATTGTGTGATGGGCTTTACTTTTATAGTGTCACATTTATTTTTTCAACGCAATCAGTTTTCACATACGAAAGCTCATTCTATGTTGGCAAATCGCAATTTCACGGCGCCACAATTTTGCTTGCAAATCGCCAATATACACCCGTCATTTTGACTGTGGCAGATTTATTTGCGAAAGCATTTTATTGCTCGCGAATCGCATTATATTCCAAGGCATTATGAGCAGTAAAACTATACCCGTTTCCTAGTTTCACATTCACAGCAACATATTACCGTCGTAACTGATAGGTTGATTTTCGCTAATAATTATCTGCCAGCCACACTTTCTCATGCTCACGCGCAAAATTATCATCCCATAACCAACAAGTACCGTCTGCATTTTTACATGCGCAAAGTACTTTTCGCTTGGCAAAGATGTTCAACTGGCGAGATCAAGTTTTTACACACGAAAACTCATTTTCATTTGGCAATTGAGCGTTTTCACGCGCAAGCCTTGCATTTGAAACATATAGGTGCCAATTAGCCTCGCCCAATTTCTCACTTTTTATTGCATCCAAATGTGTTGCAGCGCAAAAGATTACAATTTCACGCGCGTTCGACAGGATTCACACGCATTATGACACCTCGCGCAAATTGCCAAACTCACGTCGCACACGCATAACGCTGGTTGCGCATGCAGAAAACCTACGCGAAAACTACGTCTCGTTTGGCAAAACCGCGGCGCCGTTGTTTATCATTCGAAGCGCCACGGTTGCATTTTGTATAGCATGGAGTTACTTTAAACGTGGCTCGAAAATACTAGCAAAATCAATGAGTTCCGCCGGAACAGGACGAATTCCCTTCGCAGCTTCGTCGAGACTAACGGGCAAAATCTCATTTCCCCTCAGCACTACCATGCTGCCAAAGTTCTCAGCTGCAACTTGATCCGCTGCCGCCACGCCTAAACGCATCGAAAAGACGCGGTCAAAGGCGGTGGGGGCGCCACCACGCTGCAAATGCCCGAGCACCACGTGCCGAGACTCCCAGCCAGTGAGCTTCTCAAGCTGTTTCGCCAGAATTTTGCCGATTCCACCAAGTCGCACATGACCGAAATCGTCAATCTCCGCGTCCTGCGTGAAGATGTCGGAACCCTCACGGAACTCAAGCTTGGCGCCCTCCGAGACGGCTACAATCGCATATTTCCGCCCGCCGTCGCGCAAAACTTTCAGCTTGCCAGCCACTTCCTCAAAGGCGAACGGCTTTTCTGGTAACAGTATGATATCCGCGCCGCCGGCGATGCCCCCGTAAAGCGTCATCCAGCCAGCGTGACGACCCATGACCTCCACAACAAGCACGCGATGGTGCGAGCGCGCAGTTGTGCGCAAATCGTCGAGCGCGGCGCTTACCCTGTTTATGGCGGTGTCGAACCCAAAACATTGGTCTGTTCCAGGCAGATCGTTATCGATTGTCTTCGGAACACCCACGATTGGTAACCCCGCTTCCTTCCACAACTTATGCGCAACACCTAATGTATCCTCGCCGCCGAGGGCTATAAGCGATGTCAAACCAAGTTTCTCGAAGTTGTGCTTACATTTATCGCAGCCGCCCTCGTTCTTAAACGGGTTCGTCCTGGATGACCCGATTAGCGTGCCACCTTCATTGCACCAATCCCTAACTTCCTCAATGCCAAGAGCTTCTATATTCCCGTCCACGAGACCTTTCCAGCCGTCATGCACGGCAAAAAACTCAAAATTGTGGTCGCGCACGCCGCGATACACGGCTCCACGGATTACTTGGTTGAGCCCCGGCGCGTCGCCGCCACCTGTAAGGATGCCTACTCGCTTTGCCATTTTTTCACCTCTGGTTTTTTACGCAAACTAATGATTTTCCACATAAATGCAACTGTTTTTTTTCGTCAAAAAGCTTGATTTCCACCGAAACAGGCTCAGCCTACATCTCAATGGATCCGCTTGCAACGTGCAAATTTACAGTTTGCAGATGCATGGTTTTATATTGCACTCAAACATTGTTATGTTTCAGCCCTCAAAACTTGTCCAAACTCGCCAATTCACTATGCGCCACGCAGAACGCAACGTTTGTAACCTCATATAAATCGCATTATGTTTTGCGTGGTATGATAACATACGCACTGCGAGGGGTTGCATACGTGCCATTTGTAGCCCAAACTTGCATGCGCAAATCCACCTCGAGATCCGGCGCGACGTGCACGCTGTTTGTGAAGAACAGCTCGCCAAAAGGCTCGTCGTTCGCAAGCAAGAGGTAACATGTTGCGCCATCTACACTGTCCCACCGCAGAGTCTCGTCGAATGATTCCCAACGAAAATTATTTATCTCTCCGAGCGGATGAATTACGATTTCTATGGGTGGACAGCTCTCGCCAACATCGCCGGAAAGCCCAGCCGAAACTCGAAAATTACTCGCGCCAATGTAAGGTTCCCTAAGCCGCCACTGGTTGTCCACAACGCGTGCGACTTCTTTGTAGTTGGCATCGTTGGTAAACTTGTGCTCAATGACGTAAAACGTCGCGCGCTCGACAGGTTCCCATTTAAGGCGCACGCTTCCACTGTCATAAAGTAAGTTCTTCGGCGCTGGCAACTTACCTCCCTGCGATGACGTTGCCTTTCCCCACGGAGTTTTGGTCCACCACTCGTCATAAGGGTTGGGATGAAACGCGCAATACCAAGTGAAAATGTTGCGCTCCACGAAGTTATGCGCGCCACGGGCGATATTCTTCGCTTCGGTGCTCTGTTGATACTCGCCCATTACGGTTATCTGCTGAATACGCAAGATGTTATACTGATTAACTAAGGTTGTCAGCTCATCGCAGAGGCTTTGCACAGGCATGAAACGACTTTCCATGCGCACAAGCTGCCAATGCGCATCGACTACGTCGGCATAATCCTTAATTTCACTGTATGCCACAGGAATTGGCTTATCCAAACCGAACTCAATGAGGATATTTTCGCCGCCAATAGTCGTTAGAATTTTGCGCATCCAACGCAGCCTATCGACAAGCTCATCTACCTTTTTTCGAAGCTCCTCTGTCGCAAACTTCTGGTTGGCAAGCGCGAGGTTCATCGCATCCATCTTCGCACGAAATTCGGTTCCCGCAGCAATCTGCTCGCTTACCAAGTGCTCAGGGCGATTTGGCAAGCTGCGATCGTCTGCCAAAAACTGCTGTAACATAATCGTAAACTCGCCATACTCAGAATCCGAAAGGTCCTGAGGCTTTCTATCGTGTACCAATGGCATAGTAACACCTCTCTTAACGTTTAAATTTTGTTAACCGTCATTTTCCAACTGGTTGCGGTTAATTACTAACAAATCGTTGTCGGTTGCATCTGCAAAAGTGTGAGTTTCCACGTGAGCCGTATCGATTTCCACACGCGCCGCATGAGTTTCCACGTAGCATTTGTCGCCCTCCACGTTAACGTGGTCATCGTTCACATAATCATACTCGTCCTCCACGTAATCATGGTCGTCCTCCACATAAACGTGGTTATCTTCCACGTGAGCTTAGTCATCCTCCACGTAATCAGGGTCGTCCTTCAGATAAGCGTTGTCATCTTCCACGTGAGCTGCGTCGGTTTCCACCGGTCAATTATCGATTTCCACGTGCGCCGCATGAGTTTCCACGCGCGAATTTCAACTCTCAACACAACAAAAAACACACATCACTTTGCCAATATGGTTTCCTATTTCATCCTCATGGCAAACCCTTAACTTTTTATCAGGTGCCCTTCGGCACTTTGTTAGCGGCTACGCCGCCCGCACTGGTTAACATTTTGGCTTACTTAAAAGACACACCAATATAATTCATTTCCACGCTTCGCAAACTAATTT
>CAYUDB010000188.1:0-5263 GCA_964443405.1 uncultured bacterium
CCTGATGCTGCGGTGTCAATACATATCGAGGGATTAATGCCCAAAAGCAGCAAGATTTTGGAAATAAACTTCAAAAACGAGATGCTCGCTTTCGACAAGAAAATAAACAGAGAATTGGGCTTTGATAAAGCGTTGCTGAATGCTGTTACCAATCTTGATGCTACTTTGCAAATGTATTCGCGTTATCTTATCGAAAAGGAGATAAATTATTTCCGAGACATTGCGCCATCCCGCCACGAGGTTGTAGCTTTTTACAATGATCTGCTTGAAAAGGTTAAAAACGATGCGAAGAGCATATTTCTTCGCATTGGTTCTGGCAGCGGCTGGATAGGCATGACAGGCGGTTTATATACGGTAAAATGCAGAACATATCCGAAAACGCGAAAGCTTGTTCAAGTGGATGGAAAGTTTTATCCATTGGGCTGGGTGAAACTTGTGCCGACAGATTCTAACGAGAAACCGAAATTGCCTGAAGGCTTGTTGAAAAGAGTTCCCGAAACACCGATTGTAATTGCAAAAATCGCGGAACCTGCTGAGCCTGTTCAGCCGAGCACGAAAAGCGATTTACCAATAGGTAACAAGCAAAAGTTCGACGGTTTACAAAACCTGAAACTCTCGAAATCTGCCGATAAGAAGTTTTTCGATGACATGAAAAAGGTTGCACAATTGCCCTGGGTTTCGAAGTTGCAATGGAACTTTGCAGGTAACAAACCAAATGAGGATTACAAAACGCTTTCTGCACACACAACTGATGCACCGAATAGCCTCGAACTGTATTATCCTGTGAGCGAAAGTATGGGCATCCGAATTTTCGTGACGACCACGGCAACAACTGCTAACGAATCGAAATTTGTGCAATTGGAAATAGAAAAGGCACTGGGAGTAGAGAAATGAGCGATGAAAGACCCAAGTTAGAAGGTTATCCCACTTTTCTGGAAAGCTGGAACCAGCAGAAACTTGGCAATAAATATCGCTACCTTATAACGGTAGTTGGATATTCAACTGATCCGCCTAAGATGTTCATAAAAGCTATTCAAGAAACGGGAGTTTTGGAAAGAGTGTTGTTTATTGTTTCGCAGGAAAGCGAAGAAAAGTTGGATGAGATACTCAGAGCAACAGGTTTTCCTAGTTCGAAAACGGATAAATACAAGCTAAAAAGCAAAACTGATACCGAAACAGTTTTTGATGGCATAAGTAAATTTGTGAGTGAGTGCAACACCAAGGAACACATTCTTATCGATGCTACTGCTGGTTCAAAACCCATGACAGCGGGTGCATATCTTGCCGCATCATCTCTCGATATTGACGTAATGTATGCTGATTATAACGAATATGACGCGGAAAAGCGCAAGCCGATTCCCGAAAAGGGGCAATTTGTTGCTACCCTAAAAAACCCTTTGAACGAGAAAAAAGCTTTTGAGTCGGCGCTTCACAGTATGAACCATGGACGATTTCGACAGGCAGAGGAGATTTTTGATAACCTCGCTAAAAAGAATACATCCTCAACTCACGTCTATAACTTATACAAAAATATTGCATTGGCATATGCTCTATGGGATGAGTTTTGGTTGGATGATGCAGTTGGTAAATTTGACGCCATTTTTGAAAACACGGAGTCGCTTAAAAAGAACATAGTAGATGCAATGCAAAAAAACTATTTGGCACTCAAGGAAAAGCAGTTGCCCTTAATTTTCTTTGCTAATGCTCAACGCAATATGGAATTGCAAAAATACGATTTCGCTGCTTTGCTATACTACCGCGCCATTGAGTCGCTGTGTACGGTGATTTTATGCGATAATAAAGTTCAATGTTCTGAAGTCGAATGGGATACAATTCCAGCTGAAGTAAAGGAAAAATATAAAAACACACGAACAGAAATATTTCCAGAGGAAGCAAACAAAGAAATTGAGCTGAGACCAAAAATTGCTTTGCTCGATCAGGTTATGTTGGCATTTTCCTATAATTCTAATATCTTTTCGAGTGTTGGTGAAATAAAGCGAATAAAGGATGTTTCGCAAACTCGCAATGAATCATATTTGATTCATGCAGAAAAGCCAATATCCCAAGAAAAAGCAGAAAAAATTGGTGTTTGCGCAAAAAAACATATAAAAAGATATTATGAACAGCTTGAAAGCGCAATTGAAGCACTAAAATATCCAAAATTTGAGTGAAATGAATTCCATATACTATCATCGGTACATAATAAATGTGCGAGCAATCGAAGATATCATGCTGCCGCAATATGCAGGTTCCGCTATTCGTGGCGCTTTTGGGCACGCCTTGCGAAAGGTTTCGTGCGTGCCACAATGCAAATCCGCAAACTCGTGCATCATTGGTAACCGCTGCGCCTATTTCTACGCCTTCGAAAGCAAACACCCCGATGCTGATACTGGGTTCGAAAATTCGCCGCACCCATTTGTCTTCGAGCCACCTGAGGGCGGAATATATACCTCGCTCTCGCTAATACAATTCCAACTGCTGCTAATTGGCGAAAGTGTGCAGTTTTTGCCATATTATATTTACTCTCTAATACAAATGGGCGAAAATGGTCTCGGTAAAGGGCGCGGTAGATTCGAACTTGTAAATATCCTCGACGATAACGGCAATATTGTGTTCGATACCACTGACGGTAAACTTATATCGCATGGAATACGACGATACATAGAACAGTATAATGCACAAAATAGAGTCGAAATGAAAATACTTACACCATTACGATTGAAATCGAGCGGTAATTACGATTATTCACCGTCGTTCGAGACTATCGTTCGAGCAACCTTGCGCCGCGCATCTATGCTATCAAAGCTGTATTGTAATGCACAACTCAATATTGATTTCGCAGATATTATTAATAGAGCACGCACAGTAAAAACCGTAAACAGTAGTGCTCATAAAGTTATCATAGAGCGCTATTCTGCTCGACAGCAACGAGTTGTGCCGCTTTATGGTTGCCGAGGTGCACTGACCTATGAAGGAGATTTTGCACATTTCAAATACATTTTGGATGTGGCGCGTCAATTGCATGTGGGTGGCGCCACCGCTTTCGGCTTTGGAAAAATCGACGTTACTTAAAAAACTATGCCAAACCTTTATGTGATAACCCAAGGCACTAAACTGCGTTTGTCGGGTGCAAGTATTTATGTTATGCTCGATGAAAAGCAGCTTGATGAAATTGAATTATTGCACATTGAACGTGTTATTCTTTACGGTAATGTGCAAATAACAACGCAAACAATAAAAGCCGTTACCGCAGAGGACAAAACTATTCATCTGCTGAATTTCGACGGTAATTGCGCTGCCCGTATCTTGCCTATGCGTTCAAAAGATTCCGCCTTGCGCATGAAACAGTTTCAAAAATGCACTGATGAAACGTTTAAAATGAGTTTCTATAAAAACTTGCTGCAAGCGAAAATATACAACTGCATTGCTGTAACGCAACGTTTCGAAAGCCATAACCCCGAAACTAAACTCGATGCCCTACAAGATAAACTCGCCGATTTTATCCCAAAAATTGTTGCTGCCAATAATGTTAACGAAATTCTAGGGTATGAAGGTGCTGCTGCCGATGTATATTTCGACGCATTTGCGGCGATGCTTTCCGATAACTGGGATTTTTCTTCGCGCCGAAAACACCCTCCTACCGATGAAGTTAATGCTGTGCTTTCGCTTACATACACACTGGTTTCGGAGGAAATTGCAGCCCTGCTCGAAGCTGTGGGTTTCGATTCGTATTTTGGTTTTGTGCATACAATTGATTATGGTCGCAACTCTTTGGCACAAGACATGATAGAAGTTTTTCGTGCCCCTGTTGCCGATAGATTTGTTTTGCGCATGCTCAATAAAAACATGCTATCTCATGCTGATTTCGAACACACAGAGAGCGGAGTTTTTCTTACGCACGGCGCATTGCGCAAGTTCATTCACGAATATGAGAAGTTCTTGCTTGCCGAGTTTAACTATAAAACTTTTGGTGAAACTTCGAGTTTGCGCCGAATATTTCAGTTGCAAGTTGAGCAAATACAGCGTTATGTAAAGGATGAAGACGAGCTAAAGTTTTTTGATTTCCGCAAATATTGATGCTATACATGATAGCTTACGACATATCAGATGACCGCAGACGAGCGCATCTTGCCAAGCTTTTGGAGGGCTTTGGTGATCGTGTGCAGTATTCTGTGTTTCGTGCGCAGCTTGAGAAGCGTGACCTTGCGGAGCTTATTGTGCGGGCGCGAAGAATTATTTTCGAAAAAGAGGACTCTCTTCTAATTTTTCCCTTGTGCAAATCGTGTGAATCTGGTACATTGAGTTTTGGAATTCTGGGCAAATACGAGCGGCAATTTGTGTTCATTATATAAAACTGCCGCATGTTGAAACCCTGTGAAAATGCCCATCATGCGGCAGTTTTGCAACTTGTTGTTTGACAATCTATTACGCGAACGGCGGTCTTTGAAAACTTCACTAAAGGAGTGTAATTTTTGATCATGCGGCAGAACGGCTTTGCAACCCATTCATTTAAAACGAGTTGCAAGTGCGGCAATCTTAACCAGTTCCTCGATTTCTAGGGGATTACGACTTGGATGCTCGCCCTTTTGCGGAATCTTTTGGTTTATGCCTTTTATCACATCTTAACCAGTTCCTCGATTTCTAGGGGATTACGACTTGTCGGATTACCATCTCCAACAACCATATTTTTTCTATATATCTTAACCAGTTCCTCGATTTCTAGGGGATTACGACTTTAAAGCCCAGTTTAAAGGCAAGATCCACGGATACGAACAGCACACATCTTAACCAGTTCCTCGATTTCTAGGGGATTACGACGATTTAAAAGTTCTCTTGTATCCTGAGAACTTTTCGTTCTTAGGATTGACCATCTTAACCAGTTCCTCGATTTCTAGGGGATTACGACCTGAAAAAAGCATACAATCAAGAACTATCGATATATAGACTATCTTAACCAGTTCCTCGATTTCTAGGGGATTACGACCAGCTGCTCACCAAGTGCGCAGTTGTCGCTGACAATCTGCCAGATCTTAACCAGTTCCTCGATTTCTAGGGGATTACGACCAAGACGGCGTGTCGTATGACTTACCGTTATTAATGTGCAAAATCTTAACCAGTTCCTCGATTTCTAGGGGATTACGACTATCATGACGCTGTTGCCTACTACGGACATCTGCTTGTTTATCTTAACCAGTTCCTCGATTTCTAGGGGATTACGACTTGAACTCATATGAAGTAGCTCAACTTCTGATTGAGAAATGAA
>CAYUDB010000189.1:0-5260 GCA_964443405.1 uncultured bacterium
GTGCCATTTTGGTAATGCTTTTGCTCGTTATTTTTCTTGGTAATATACGCACAGCACTTATCACGATACTAGTACTTCCAATAACGGCACTATTCACATTTATATTCATGAAGTTTTATGGAATCGATGGGAATTTGATGTCACTGGGTGGACTTGCAATTGCATTAGGTATGCTTGTTGACGGCACAATTGTGGTAATAGAAAATATCTGGCGACATTTCAGTTCAAATCAAAGCCAAAATCGAAATGATGCGATAGTGCAAGGTGCTAAGGAAGTTATAAAACCAGTTATCTTTGCGGTTTTGATTATTGTCATTGTTTTCTTACCTCTTTTCACCTTGACCGGAGTGGAAGGCAAGTTATTCAAGCCTATGGCTTTTACTATCGCATTTGCCATGCTTGGTTCCTTGATTATGGCAGTAATTTTTGTGCCCGCAATAGCATCCTATGTGCTTGTAAAAACAAAAAATGGTTTTTCGGAAAAAATAACCGAAAAACTCCAAATGAGATTTGAGCCAATGCTTTTGTTTGCGGAGAAACGAAGAAAACTGATTATCGGCATAGCAGTTTTCGCGATGATCGTATCTTTTGGTTCAGTGCCATTTTTGGGAACAGAGTTTGTGCCAACGCTCGAAGAGGGCAATATATTAATCCGTGCCGTTCTTGCACCTTCTGCCTCTCTCGAACAGACAGTGAAAACTGTTGGAGAGCTAGAAAAAGACATATTATCGTTTGATGAAGTTGAAAATGTGGTCTCTCGAATTGGCAGTGCAGAAGTTGGCGGCTGTGCCGAACCTGTGAATAATGCAGAAATCCACATAAACTTAAAACCGTTTAAAAAATGGAATCACTTCGATTCTAAAGCTGAACTCATTGAAAAAATGGAGGAGAAGCTGTCACATTACCCTGGTGTGAACTTCCAGTTCTCTCAGCCAATTCAAAACCGAATCAACGAGCTGCTTTCAGGAACTCGTGCGGATTTGGCAATTCGACTTTATGGAGATGATTTAACTGTCCTTGTGCAAAAGGGTAATGAGATAAAAAGCGCTGTGGAATCAATCGAAGGCATTGAAGACTTGCAAGTCGAACAATTGTCGGGACAACCACAATTACAGATTCTCATCGACCGCACAAAAGCTGCGCAATTTGGCATAAATATCGACGAGATAAATGAAATTGTGGAAGTAGCACTTGGCAGTGGAGTTGCAGGTCAGGTTCTCGACAATAATAAACGATATGATGTTACAGTTCGGCTTATGCCCGAATTTCGATCATCTGTAAGCGATGTTGGGAAAATACTCATTCCGTCTGCCGATGGGCAACTTATTCCGCTAGCTATGGTTGCAGATATACGAACTTTGATTGGACCTAAGCTCATTTCGAGAGAAGATGCTTCACGTAAAGTAACGGTTTCGGCAAATGTGCGCGGTCGCGACATGGGTTCGCTTGTGGAAGAATGCCGTGCGAGAATAGATGAAAATGTCGATTTACCTGCTGGATATTTTGTCAAATTTGGTGGACAGTTCGAAAATCAAGAGCGTGCCATGCGAAGATTATCGTTCATCGTGCCTTTGACCTTGTTTTTAATACTACTCTTGCTCTACAAATCCTTTGACAATTTGAGAGATGCTGCAGTAGTGGCATGTAATTTGCCTTTTGCGCTAATTGGTGGAATAATTGCTTTGTGGATTGGCAATTTTTACTTGTCTGTGCCTGCAGTGGTAGGATTCATAGGTCTTTTCGGAGTGGCAGTGGAAAATGGTATTGTTCTTGTGGAATGTGCACGTGATTTACGAAAAAACGGTGCAAGTTTGCACAATGCATCTATGCGAGCAGCAATTTTGCGATTACGACCTGTTCTGATAACGGCGGGAACAACAGTATTGGGCTTGCTTCCACTTTTGCTTTCGCATGGTATCGGTGCTGAAATTCAAAAACCACTTGCCGCGGTTATGATAGGTGGGCTTTTGACCTCTACTTTTGCTACTCTAATTGTTTTGCCTATTGTTTACATTATTTTCCCCATGCGTGCGATGAACACGCTTGCTGACGTCTAAAAGTAGATTAACCATTTCTCAAGGTGCGCGACATCCCGAAATAAAGGGATGTCGCAATAGCTTTTTTGTCCAAAACTCTCCTAAGGCGAAAAAAAGACTTGATTTTGCGCTCATCATACACGATTTATTCGAGCTTGAAAAGGAGCGCTATGTTAAATCTATTGCTTAAAACTAAGCCCAAGTTGCTCTGGCGTCTTGTGGCGCGCAAAGGTTTGGAGCATTGGGCAAAGATCATTGTCGCAATTTTTGTAATCACACTGTTTTTCACTGGTGCTTTCGAGCTTTTTCGCCGAGTTTTTGATTATCTAATCTCGGTTCAGGATATAGGACCTATACTTGTTGATCGACTAATATCCATAGGGTTCCTCGCTTTTTTCTCTATGCTTCTCGTAAGCAATATCGTAAGCTCTATATCCACGCTTTTTCGTTCTACCGAAACCACTTATCTTATGTCAACACCGCTTGAGTATCGGAACATTTTTTGGTCACGTTTCATCGATAACTTCTTCTATTCATCTTGGGCTACTGCGGTAATGGGCTTACCGATGGCATTAGCATATCTTGTGGCGCATAAAATTTCATTAGTGCATTGGTTTTGGGTAGCAACACTTTTATTTGCATTCTTGGCAATTCCAGCATTGATAGGCTCAATAATATCAATGGTAATTTTTATTTTAGCATCGAAAATTACCATGCGGCGAACAGTTGGAATTTTGGTTTTCGCTACTGCTGGCATAGCCTATTTTTATCTTCGCTCGAATACAGCAGGTGGGCTTATGTTCAATGTTCGTGGCGATTTATCCTTACTCAACCACTATCTTCGCGAATTAGGAAGCTACAAACACCCATTTTTTCCGCATATTTGGTTTGCAGAAGCTTTGCGCTCTATTCGGCTCGAAAACTTTCAACTTGGTTTACTTTATTCTTCGGCACTTTTGAGCACAGCAGCGTTTTTTGGTGTTTGTGCTGATTTATCTGCAAAACTCATGTATTTCAAAGCATTCGAATCGGCATCGAGTTTGGTTTCCATGCGCAAGACAAAACGGCGTTCTCTGTTTGAGTCGGCACTTTGGAAAATATTTTCACCATTCCCCGCAGACATGCGTGGATTAATGGTAAAGGACATAAAACTTTTTCTGCGTGACCCGAATCAATGGGCACATTTTGCGGTGTTACTTGTTCTTCTGGCTGTATATTTAGCAAATTTGCGTTTTGTGCCAAAGCGAATAGACAGCCTTCTATGGCAAACGATAATCTCTTTTGTGAACTTCGCTTTTTCGGGATATATACTTGGTACACTTTCGGTTCGATTTGTATATCCTTCAATAAGCATGGAAGGCAAAAGTTTTTGGTCGATAATCTCTTCGCCACTTTTGGTAAAAAAGCTGTTCTGGGAAAAATTTGCCATAGCTTTCGCGGTGTTTTTTGTTATTGCAGAAGTTGTGGCTATTGTGTCGAACGCTTTGCTTTCACAGAGCATGCAGATGGTTGTACTGACAGGTGCTGGTATTTTTCTCATGAGTGCTTCTCTAGTGGCATTGAATGTCGGTTTGGGCATACTCTTTCCAAATTTCGAAGAGCTCAATCCCATGCGTATTGCATCGTCTGGTGGAGGAATGATAGCAGCTTTGCTTTCTTTATCGTATGTTGGTTTTGCTGTGCTAATCATTGCAGTACCAACATATCGTTACACGGCATTTCTCACATCAAGCGAACATTTCTCAAACTGGGAAATTGTTATGGCTGTTATTGCGATTTTGGCACTCAACTTTGCCTGTACATATATTCCGCTGAAAATAGGGCTGAAAACTATTTCCAAACAGCAGTTTTAATTATAATTGGAGGAATGATGAAAATATTGGTTCTCAACTCAGGCAGTTCATCTCTCAAATATCAGCTTTGGGAGACCGAAAATCACGAACTGCTTGCAACAGGTTTGGTCTCACGTATTGGCATAGAAAATCCGCTTTTAGAACACAAAGCTCACGGGAAAAAATTTGAAATTCGCCCAAACGAAACTATTGATCATCGAGCAGGTGTAGAAATTTCGCTTGCCGCGCTTACAAACCCTGAGTATGGTGTAATTTCCCACGTTGAAGAAATTGAGGCGGTGGGACATCGAGTAGTTCACGGTGGAGAGAAGTTTTCTGGTTCGGCTCTCATCACTGATGACGTGTTGACTGCTATCGAGGACTGTATTTCCATAGCGCCATTGCATAACCCACCGAACCTCATGGGCATCAATGCGTGCAAAGTGGTTTTGCACAATGTGCCACAAGTTGCAGTTTTCGATACAGCTTTTCATCAAACTATGGAGCCACAGGCGTTCCTTTATGCACTCCCTTACGAACTTTACGAGAAGCATAGAATCCGTCGCTACGGTTTTCACGGCACTAGTCATGGTTTTGTAGCTTCCAAAGCTGCTGAATTGCTTGGCAAGGATATAACAGACCTCAAGATCATAACTGCTCATCTTGGTAATGGTGCTTCGATCACTGCAGTAAAAAACGGAAAAAGTGTTGACACTTCGATGGGTTTCACGCCATTAGAAGGGCTTGTAATGGGCACGCGAACTGGTGACATGGATCCTGCGATAATATTTTATGTAATGAAACTTCTTGGGCTAAGCATAGATCAGGCAAATGATTTCTTTAATAAAAAATGCGGTATGACCGGCATGACTAAGCTTTCGAACGACATGCGCGATATACATGCAGCAATTGCCAAAGGCGATAATCTTGCTAAGCAAGCGCTTGAGATTTACTGTTATCGCATAAAAAAATACATAGGTGCTTATGCTGCGGCTATGGGCGGAGTAGATGCGCTTGTTTTCACTGCAGGTATAGGCGAAAACGATCCGGATGTCCGTTCGATGGCAACAGCAGATCTTGGTTTCTTGGGTATAGAGATAGACGAAACGAAAAATGCTGATGCTTTTCGCAAAACTCTCGACATATCTAAAGAAGGTGCCAAAGTTCACACGCTTGTTATTCAAACCAATGAAGAACTTGTCATATCACTTGAAACCGAGCGAATTGTCAAAAAAGACTAGTTTTTTCGCATATCGATTATTTAGAAAGGGCGATTCTTCGCCCTTTTTTGTGAAACGATAAATGAAACTTGAGTAACATTATTGCTTTGCGCAAAAATTCTGAACTGACGAATTTTACCGTAATAATGCAAGCTTGATACTGTCATTTGGA
>CAYUDB010000190.1:0-5225 GCA_964443405.1 uncultured bacterium
ACAAAATACTTGCGTATTTTCTAGACAAGCATATTTTCGTAGCTTATTGAAATAACGGAGGTTTACAATGGCACTGCCAAAAAGAAGGCATTCGAATACCCGAACAAAAAAGCGTAGAACCCATTATTCCATCGAATTACCAACGGTTGTCGCTTGTTCGAACTGTCATACATTCAAATTGCCGCACCGTGTTTGCCCAAAATGCGGCTATTATGCCGGCAGACCGGTTATGCGCATTAAAGCCGTCGGCGACAAGTCCAAAAATGCTGCAGCCAAATAACCAATTAGCGCTTGATCATGGCGTCAGTGGCGCTGGCAACACATAATTAGACGCGCTGGTTAGCTGTTTTTTTCGCTAACCGACGACTTTCAAAACATCTACGACACCACTCTAGCGAAGGTTTTCGCTAAAGTGGTGTATTGGTGTTTTTGTCTATCATGGTAAAAATCCAGAGCAACGCTAGCTACTTAGACGTCGGTCTGTTGTAAAAAATCACGCTCTGTATTTTTGAGCAAGCTGCAAAACCCAAAAGAATGTCGTGATCTTCATACAATAAGACATTGATTATGGAGTAGTTACCTTAACTAGACAAAGATAAGCGCAATTTGTATGAAAATTTGCGCAATTAATTGAGAGGCAAAACATTCTGGCTCTTAAATACACCCGCAGGAGCCTGATAAACTGCTGCGGAAATAACATTGCGAGCGAAAATTTTGCTATTTCCATACTCTGAAGGAAAGCCAATATACTGGTAGTCAAACTGTTGTGTTGAATCGAGTTCGGGTGGTGTGGCGCAAAGCAAAAAACTTTTGCCGCAAACATGGACAAGCAAGTTGCGCGGTGAAACAAAACGCAGTTTTACGCTCATGCATTCAAAAATCGAATCTCTCGGAGTGAAAACTGCCTCGGCATTTGCCATTGCAGTAATTTCATCGCGGTTTTCGACGGAAACCCTACTTTCGGCGAGAGCGAGAATCGAAATCTTCCATATACCACGCGCGAAAAGTGCAGGTAGCACTTGCTGACGAAAATCGTTTGCATCGCCATCGTGAAAAACTATCGCTTTACCATCGACTATGAAAAGAGTTGAACAGCTGCGCGTGGGCAAAAATAACACTTCGTTTGGCACAGATGCTGAGGAAATTGCTATCCACAGTATCGTTAGTGCTGCGGCAACTCCCAATATTGCTGCACGATATCTAAATGCCATATATGCACTTACCAAGAATATCGAGTATGCCACCCACATCAACGGTGTAGGTGATGCCATTGCTACAAATGCTCCCTTCCACGAGCCAAAAAATTCGCCAACAAAAAGCATATAACCAAGCACAAAATCATTGAGCCAGAATATTAAATGCGCCAAGGGTTCGAATATGCCCGCAGCAGCTACACCTGCAATGCCCATTATAGTTGCTGGAGTTACTGCAGGGACGATGAACAAATTTGCCAGAGGTGCCACAAGTTGGAATTTATTAAAATGCATCATTGAAAATGGTACTGTGCCAAGTTGGGCTGCAATTGTAACGAAAAGCCATCCTATAATCGTAAATATTATACTATCTTTTGCTATATATGGCTTAATAAGCGATTCAAGAAGCGGATAGAAAAAAATTATGCCAAAGGTTGCGGCAAATGACAATTGAAAACCTGCGGTGAAAATCGAAGTAGGGTTTGCAAAGAGCAAAACGAGCATAGCCACGCCCAGTGAATTTTCGATGGAGACGTGGAAATCTTTAGCGCGCCCAAACATGACAAATATTGCCATAACTGTGGCGCGCAAAACCGATGGCTGCAGTTGTGTAATTATCGCGTAAGCAAATATAAAAATTGATGTTACGATGAAGGATGTCATTTTTTTGCGCCGCAGCACGCGTTCGATGAAAAATGTGAGCACAAATGCCACAATTGCAACGTTCATGCCCGACACCGCAAGTATATGTATTGCACCGGCATTCGCGAAAGCATCGCGCATTTTCGCCGAAAGGTTGCGGCTGCCACCCAAAAGCATGCCCTCTGCCAAAGCCCTGTGATCGGGGTGCGTAATGTGCTTTTTTAAAGTGTGCTCTATGAAACTGCGAATGGGTGCAAGTGCTTTTCGAACATCAAATTCGCCGTTGTCGTGCTCAAGAATTTGTGCGTTTTTGGCATTCGCAAAAATGGTGCCGCGCAAACCCGTGTACCAAGAATTTCTTTCCCAACGCTTCATTGGCTGTGAGAATTTTTTCGGTGAAGTGTCGAATTGCCAGATTTGACCTACTTGTGGCAATGCTTCGGTGCTCGAAAAAGTGGCTCGCGCTAAACCTCGCGACCGCATGAAACCACAACCCGTGTCCACAGCAAAAATCTCCACAGTCGCCTGCGAAAGTGTCGAGTCTCCTACCGGAAAATCGTGAATTCTTCCGCGGCAGGTGTGAATGTGTTTGTTCTTGCTCCAATCTCCTGTCGAACTTTGCGAGGTTGTCAAAACTCGCGCCGCGCCTAGCGCAAGAAATGCTGCGCACAAAGCCAATTGTGCGAGCGTGTTATTGGTAAAATGTTTTGTTGCAACAAGAAAGCACGCGCACAGCACAAAAAATGGCAGCAAATTCAAAGAGACATCCTGCGCTGCCAAAATCGTTCCGACACCAAAAAACAATGCTGCAACAAGTGCTGGTGCATAAATCTTTCGCCGTGCTACGCCTTTATCATGCAAGGTCATATTACTCCTCAACGTGCAGTTGACGTGAGTATTGCGTATGGCATGTTTGCCAAATGATTGACCGAATCATTTGTGTAGTAAACAGTTCTATAGAAAGTGAAGCCCAGACTTCTATCGTTCATTGGATAAAAGGTATGTGAAGTGAATCGATATTCACACATCGCAATTTATCAACATGATTATGTGAATCATGTTTTGATGCAGTTTGTAGAGATATTTGCCGAATGTCGTTGTAATGGCGTAGGTGAGTTTTAGATTTTTATTGTGAGAGCACCCCACGTGAAACCAGCTCCAAATGCAACCATGACAACGACATCCCCTTGTTTTATGCGCCCATCTCGAATGGCACAGTTGAGGGATATGGGTATAGATGCGGCAGATGTGTTGCCGTATTTATCGATGGTAACGATGACTTTTTCCATAGGCATGTTCAGTCGTCGCGCGATGAAATCGATTATGCGTATGTTCGCCTGATGTGGTATAAGCCAGTTGACTTGCGAAAGTGAAATGCCCGCGCGTTCAACGGCATTGAGCACTGCTTCTTCCATCATGCGGACGGCGTGTTTGAACACTTCGTTGCCGAACATGACAATTGTGTGTTCGTTCGCGTCAACGGTTTCGTGCGATGGTGGTTTTGCTGTTCCGCCGGCGGGCATTATAAGAAGCTCGCCCAGAGAACCGTCTGACGCGGCATAAGACGAAAGTATGCCTTTGTCGTCGCTGGGTGATGCACCGTAAACCACAGCACCTGCACCATCTCCGAAAAGCACGCATGTTGAACGGTCTTTCCAGTTTGTAATTCGAGTGAGCAAATCGACACCAATTACTAAAACGTGTCGTGCGGTGCCAGAAGTGATAAGCGAGTTCGCAAGAATGCTGCCGTAAACAAAACCTGTGCAACCTGCTTCAAAATCGAATGCCATGCAACGGGCAGCGCCGAGCTTCTTTTGCAATATGCACGCAGTGGACGGAAAAACGTAATCGGGAGTAACTGTGCCCACTAGTATGGCATCGAGATCTTGTGGCGATATTTTTGCGGCTTCGAGTGCACGTTTTGCGGCTTCGAGCGCGATATCAGAATTGAGCGTGCCGTCTTCCACAATGTGCCGCTCGATAATTCCCGAACGCGTACGAATCCATTCATCGGTTGTATCGACAATCTTTTCGAGGTCAAAATTAGTGAGAATTTTTTCCGGTGCGAATGAACCCGTCCCCAGAATTACCGTTTTCATACTTCATCTCCCTCAATTTTTCCGAAACATCGGTGAGTGCCTGTGTGAGGTCTGCATTTGCCATGTGATGCGCGAGCAAAATGGCATTTTTGACCGCCTTGGCGTTCGAAGAGCCATGACCTATAACTACATTTCCGTTAACACCGAGAAGTGGCGCGCCACCGTATTCGTCGTAGCTGAAATGTTTCATGTTTCGTCGTATGGATGGGTAGAGAAAAAGCCCACCAATAAGCGAAAGTATTGAATAGCGGCGCCCTTTTTTGAAAAGCATTTTTACAATGGAGAAAAAACTTTCGGAGTATTTTAGTAAAACGTTACCTACAAACCCGTCGCACACAATGACATCTGCATGTGCTTTAAGTATGTCGCGCCCTTCTATATTGCCTATGAAGTTCATGTGCAGTTGTGGCGCATAGTTTTGCAAAAGTGCATGTGTTTCGCGCACGAGTGCATCGCCTTTTTCGGCTTCTTCGCCAATCGACAGAAGTGCTACTCGTGGATTTTTGATCTTGAGCACTTTTTCGGAAAAAGCTGCGCCGATTGCCGCAAATTGCACCAGATGTTTTGGCTTGCAGTCCACATTTGCTCCAACATCCAAAAGTGAAATTTTGTGCCCGCCCAAAACGGAAAACGCTGTTAGAAGCGGTGTTCGTTCTACGCCCGCAATTGTTTTTAGGCGAATCATAGCCGACGCAGCAACAGCACCAGTGTTGCCAATGCTCATCACAGCGTCTGCCTCGCCGTGCTTGTGTAGTTCGATAGCCTTGACTATGGAATTTTCCTCGTCGCGTGCTGCGCGAAGTGGGCTATCGCTCATGGCGACAATTTTGTTTGCGTTGCAGATGGAAATTTGCGGTGGCAGCGGTTTGTTTTTCAAATATTCTCGAATCTCAACTTCACGTCCAACGAGTATGATCTCGAGGTTTTCGGCAATTCTAACTGCTGCGAGTGCACCGTCGATATTCACGCTTATGCCTTTATCGCCCGAAGATGCATCTACTGCCACGCGTGTTTTTGTGCGCGAAGTGTCAGTAACTTTTTGTGGGCGAACCTCAGTTGCTATTTTGCGAAAGAAATTTCCGATTTTGCCGCTCCTGTGAAATTATCGAATGCAATTTTTTTGCCTTTTGTTGTAGCGCAAAACAATTTTGTGTTTTGCGAGAAATATGAGCATTGCTTTTCGATACTTTGGCTCCAAATAAAAGCTTGCAAAATTTTTCACAAGCAAAATAAACAACAGAACTCACTTTTGCCAATCCTTTTATAAGAAACATAGTTGCTTATACCACCC
>CAYUDB010000191.1:0-5174 GCA_964443405.1 uncultured bacterium
GAACAGCTTGATAATGCTACACTTGCAAATCCTACAGCTTCGCCTGTGATGTCGATGTTTTTCTACGTTACCGTGCACGATGCATCTGGTGATTCGGCGCGCGACTCTGTTTATGTGACAGTCGATCCACCAATTGCAATTTTTGCACCAAGCGACACGTCGATTTTGGCGGGCACATCTACAACTCTTGTGCCGACAGTTTTCGGTGGCACGGAGCCATACTTTTTTGCTTGGTATCCTTGTTATGGGCTTGATGATGCCACTGCTCGAAACCCTGTTGCTTCTCCAGAAACGACTACCACATATACAGTTACAGTTTTTGACATGCTCGATTGTGCGCAAACGGATACTGTTGTTGTGCAAGTATTATCGTCGATTGCGGAGCACAATTTACCCACGCACGTAGCACTCTCGGCATATCCCAATCCTTTCAACTCTTGCGTGAAAATATCGGTTTTGTCGGGCAGTTTTGTGCAGATTTGCGATTTTTCTGGTAGATGTGTTTTCGAATCTGTGGTAAAAGATGGTACCATTTTGTGGCAACCGAAAAATTGTGCGGCGGGTGTTTACACTGTTAAGAGCGGTGGCAACGCTTTGCGCGTGCTTTACTTGCCATAATTTTTAATCTGGTGCATGCTCGAAAGCTTGAGTTTGGCAAGACAGATTTTGCTTTTTGCAATGGTCGCAAAATTTTGGTGTCGTGTTTTTTAGCGACACTTTTGAGAGGTTGTTGAACTTTGAAGTGTTAGGTAATTGCTGTTTTTTTGCGTGGTGTGTGCTTTGCAAAAGACAGCGCAAGTGTTTGTGGTGTAGTCGAATCGAGTTGTTAATCGTTTACGTAGCCCAAAAAACGCAGCAGTCCGTCGAAAATTGTGAGCGGATGTGGTGGACAACCTGGGATGAACAGATCGATGGGAAGTATCGATGTTGCACCGTTATGCTGTTCGGCATGACCTGAGAAAATACCACCCGAAATGGCACATGCACCAACAGCGATGACTATTTTGGGGCTTGGCACCGCGGCATAGGTTTTTTCCAAAGCCACGCGCATGTTTTCGGTTACCGGACCAGTTATGAGCAGTCCATCTGCATGACGCGGTGATGCAACAAATTGAATGCCAAATCTACCCATGTCCCAAGCTGGAGTTCCCAAAACGTTGCAATCTGCCTCGCAGGCATTACAACCGCCTGCCGAAACCTGTCGCAATTTTAGCGAACGTTTGAAAAGCTTTGCGGCAAGTTCGTTTTTCGCGGGTGCAATTTTCGAAAGCGTGCCATCAATGTGCTCGATAATAAGTGCCGTACGTTCTGCTGCTGCCAACCGGTATTCGCTGCCGAATTTCAGTGAACCTGTGGGGCAAATTTGTTCGCATTTTCTGCAAAATAGGCACTTGCCTATGTCCAAAGTGGGGGATTCTTTGCATAAGATGGCGTTCGTAGGGCAAATGTTCGCACATAAGTGACAGTTTTTATCGCATGCGGCACCAAATAGCGGCATGCCCGCAAAACGGTCGGGCAGCTGTGGTGGCGCGCCATTGGGATACGGCATGGTGCGGTATTTTTGTTGAAACCTTGTGCGCAATACTTTTAGCATATTTACCTTTCGAAAATCGTTAGTTTTTGCGTCGCATTGAATGCCAAATCTCAACTTTGATTTGCAATTGATTGGAGCGCAAAGAGTTTATTTCTGTTTGTGTGGTGGCATGTTTATAAATCGTGACCGCAATATGAGAGGTTGAAACTTTTGTTGCACAACGGGAAATCGGAAATTTCCTGCCCTCGCAGCGCCAATGCCAAACCAAACCAATTGTGGAACGATGGATCAACGATTTTGTACGCGGCAAAATGTGACGAATCATCGGTTATCGCCACATGGCAAATCTCTCCGCGCCAACCCTCGACTAGGCTTGCTACAAAGGATTTGGGTGCCAACTTGGGCACATGTGAAAACACATTTCCACCAGGTAATGAGTCGAGCTGTTCTTTGATAAAGACCAAAGAGGCGGTGAGTTCCATCCAACGAACATAGGCTCGTGCGAAACAATCTCCGGTTGCCCATGTGCTAACTGGAAGCTGCGCAAGACTATACATGCCATATGGAAATTCAAAACGCACATCGGTTTCACAACCACAGGCGCGCGCGGCAACACCTACTAGTCCAATTCGTTTGGCATCGTCGTGAGTAAGCGTGCCGGTGCCCTCGAAACGTGCTAAAACTGACGGCGTTTCGAACATAAGATCTACTGCCGAAGTAATATCTCGCTCAACGTTCATTGCTCTATTGGATAAATCTTCTACATCTGCAGCTGATAAGTCATGTTCCAAGCCGCCTTCGCAGAGTAAATTTTTGCCAAAACGGTTGCCACATAAAATGGCAGTCATGTTGAGCACATCTCCGCGAATTCTTCCGCAGTAGTTCATAGTGGGTAAGAAGCCAACGTCGCCTGCCAATGCGCCGAGATCTCCGATGTGATTTGCAACTCGCTCGAGTTCTGCGGCAATAGCCCGTATTGCCTCGCAGCGTGGCGATACAAAAACTGAGCTAAGCGATTCTATTGCACGGCAATACGCTGTAGCATGACCTATCGATGTATCGCCAGCTGTGTTTTGGATGTAATGTACTGTTCGCGCATTGGGACCACCCAAAAGTGCTTTCTCGATGCCACGATGTTGGTAGCCCAAAGATATTTCTAAATGCTCTACGGTTTCGCCGTGACATAGAAAACGAAAATGCCCAGGTTCGATAACTCCCGCATGCACAGGACCCACTGCAACTTCATGACTTTCGGTGCCTTGTGCCGCAAGAAAATTTGTATGACCTATTTGGGGTGCATTTTTTGAAAAGCGAATGGGTTTTAGCCACGGGTGGTTTTGCGGTGTTAGGTCGTAATTTTCGGCAAGCTCGCGTTCAAACCAGTGCGCTGCATGGCATTGCAACGTGAGAGATGGGTATGGAGATTTTGGCAATGGTGCTGCAATTATGCCCAATTCTGCGGCATGTGGAAAAGCTAGCACTGCGAAAATTAACGGTTCTGATAGTTTTGGAGCATTTAGCACGGGCATAGCGCAGATGCGAGCGCCGTTTTTCTCGCTGTTCACAGCATTGGCAATAAGCTCGCACCACGTTTCGAAAGGATGAACGCTAATCTCATTCAACGGCGCGTGCTCGCAATTTGCTAGCATAGTGAAATCTTTCGCCTCACGCATCAGCCACCTCCAAAAATTGCGCATTGGTCGAGGAATTTGGAGAGAAAAGTGGGCATATATAATCCCAGAAGCGTGATTATACCCAGGAGAACAGTTGTGGGCAAAACATACCATTTTGCCTCGTGCAAAACTGGTTTTGTTGTGTCAATCTGTTCACGCGAACCGAAGACCATTGGCAAAACTATGCGTGCCATTGCAATAAATATTATCGCGAGTAGAAAAATATAAACTGCGGCAACAACATATCGACCGCTTGCCAGTGCGCCTTTGAGAATCGTAAGCTCGCTTATGAAAATACCGAAAGGCGGTGAACCCGTTATTGCCAAAAATCCTGCCATCCACAGGAAACCAGAGAACGGTAATGCGTGCAATAAAGCGCGAACTTTTCTTGTTTCTTTCGTGCCAAAAATATAGAGTATTTGACCAGCGCACAAAAACAGCATGCCTTTTGTGAGCGAGTGGCAAATGGTATGCAACATGGCACCAGATGCAGAAATGCCGCCAATGCCCACGCCAAGCGCAATTATGCCCATGTGTTCGATGCTAGAGTAGGCGAGCATGCGCTTGAAATCTGTTTGTCCGATTACAAATATTGCCGCAGCGAGCATGGATAGAAGCCCGAAAAATATCAAAAGCTCACTGCTGAAATCGCCGAGTTTCGCTGTGGTCAAAATGCCGTGCGCCCGAAAAATACCCAAAAAAGCGCAGTTTAATAGCGCGCCCGAAAGTAAAGCCGATACCATCGATGGTGCTTCACTGTGAGCGTCGGGAAGCCAGGTGTGCATTGGTGCTATGCCCATTTTTGTGCCATAACCTACGAGTAACATTATGAACGCCGCTTTTAGCCACATTGGGTTCAGTTCTGCCGATGATGACATGAGAAAATCGATGTTGAGATGTGATTGTCCTTTGAGAGCAAAGGCTAAAAAGAAATTGCCCAAAAGCGCCATGGCTATGCCTACAGAACAAATCAATAGATATTTCCATGTGGCTTCGAGGCTTAGATGATGACGATGGTAGCTTATTAGTGGTGCGCTCACAAGCGTTGTCGCCTCAATTGCTACCCATAGCAGTCCCATGTCGCGACTTATGCACACGAGGCTCATTGCCGCTAAAAAGAGAAGCATGCAGCCTATGAATATGGACTCTGGTTCATTTGTGAAGTAAAAGCCTTCTTGCGCGCGGTGCTTTTTCCCATTTGCCTCGCGAGCCAGATAACCTATGGCATATATGGCAGATGCAAAAAAAAGCAAGCTTGTTATCGCCAAAAACAATAAACCTATGGCGTCTAAACCGGTGGATGTGCGCAAATGTGGCTCGGGTGTTTTGAGCGCAAATGCAAATGTTGCCAGCATGTGAAAGCCACTGCCGCCAAGCAAAAGCCCGTGTCGCAGCTTTGCACTGCGAACGAAAAACACTGTTAGCCCAAGTATCGCTGGTATTGCAACTATAATCCAAATCATTGTAAATTTGTTATAAGTGGTTTATTTCAATGCATTTTGCAAGAGTTACGTGTTTAGTCGTGCAATTCGGAAAGTCGGTCTGTATCGATGTGGTCGAACTCTCTGCTTATCTGATAAATGGTTATGCCCATAACGAAAACTGCTACAAAAACATCAAGCAAAACACCCATTTCCACAAGCAAGGGCTGTTCCACAGCAAGTGCAGCACCAAAAGCATAAATGCCATTCTCCATAGCGAGATAGCCCACAACTTGCGTGAGTGCTTTGCGCCTCGAGATTATTATAAAAAGCCCAGTTAACATAGTGAACAGTGCACCGGGCAAAAGTGTTGCCGCATTTGGCGAAGCTTGGCTTGCAAGCGGTTGCATAATCACAAAGCTAAGCCCAAGCAAAATTATACCAATTACAACCGAAACGCTATATCCCACAAAAGGTTCTACATCTCGACGGGCATCTGTTGAGCGCATGGCGCGTCGCAGAAGCGCTGGCAAAACCACAGCTTTT
>CAYUDB010000192.1:0-5116 GCA_964443405.1 uncultured bacterium
CAGTCGATAGTCTCGTAATATTTGCGATGTATTAAAGTTGTTGCGTAAGCTATCAAAAATGCCATTGCAAACACATAAATGCTGTTGGAAATAGCTAAATCTAAATTATTCATTCCGAAAAATGTTGTAGCGAATGTCATAATTGCCAAAACAAACGATAAAATAAGTTGAACCGCTGCCGTCCAAGGATATTCAATGAGCCAAATTCCTAAAACAGCGTTTACCGAACCGAAACCAGTTCCGATAATTGAAGCTCCAACCAAGAAAATAAGTGCAGACAATGCCGGCGGAAATGGAATCGCCGGTTGCCAAAGTTTGAACAAGATCGCAGGAGAAATAATCAATCCGCCAATAGCTCCGCCAATAAGCCCCGCCATTACTCCCTTCGAAATAATATGTCCAGTCGTTTCTTCTTGCAAAATTTCTTTAAGCGCACGCGCTCTGTCAGTGACGTTAGTTCCCGAAAATATAGGCGAAAGTTCTGCAAACCTTCCCGCTTTAAACAAAGTATTCTGCAAATGCGCCGAATCATTAGGCGAATTAGATAAAATTGCAACCAAAGTTTCTGCGTTAACTCGCCCAGTTCTTGCCCAATTCTCGAGAACATTAAAGGAAACCGGTCCGAAATCTGAGGAATTGATGCGCACAAGAAAGTGTCCTGTGTAACGATCTTTGTCACTTAAGCGGGGAAGTTGGTCAGTTCCGTCGTCTATTATATATGTAGGCGAATTATTTTCGAACGTTGGGAAATTTGGTTTTTCGCTCATCGAACTATTTTGGGCGACATCGCCGGAATTTTGGGAAACTGGTGAGGAAATTGTGTCATTGAGCGGTTTGTTTTGGGAATTTGGCGAAGTATTTTGGTCATCGACGAAAGATATTTTGCCCAAACGAAAATTTTGTTTGCACACAGGGCAATTCCATGTGGCATTTTCCTCGATATTTTGGGCATCGGTTTTTAGATGTTTTTTACAATGTGGGCAATGTAAATGCGCAAATCCATCATTTATTTTCACTTGCGCAACTGGCAAAACACCTGCTTCCACAAAAAAAGTGTTCGCACATTTCTTGCATTTAACGCTAAATTTTCCTTCGGGCAATTTCGCGTCATCAATTTCAGCTGTTGCGTGGCATTTGGGACACTCTATGCGCATGGTGTTTTCCAATGGTTAAAATTCCGTCGTCAAATGAATTATACGAAAACTACTTCGCGAAATCAACAGCTTTTTTGAAGCCTCAGTTTTTTGCGCAAATTTTGCGAAATATGTTGCGCACGCAAAAAAAATATAAAGATTGCCGCGATGAGAAAATTGCGCCACATCTACCTCGACTATTACGCACACGTTCGTGCCTTCTCGCGCGACGTAAAGCTTTTCCTGATAAGCCAGGCATTTTTGAACTTCGCGGGTTCACTTTTCGCCGTATTTTTCAATGTTTATCTGAAAAAAGGTGGTCTCGACGAGGCGCTCATCGGCGGTCGCACGTCTATTATTGTATGGGGCACGGTGTTCTTTGCGCTTCCTGCGAGTTTTGCCGTGTGTAAATGGGGGCTTCGGCGAGCTATTTTGTGGTCTTTTCCGCTCATTTTGGCGATGATGGCATTTTCGGCGTTCACTTTATCTGCTTGGGTTTTGGCGGCTTTAGGTTTGGTGTCGAGTTTCGGTTCTATGCTCGCCAATGCTGCGCAAAGTCCATATCTCACTGCAAATTCTTCCGCGCGCACGAGACATTACGTTTTCTCTGCTTGGTTTGCTCTCAATAGTTTGACCGGTGTGTTCGGTTCACTTGTGGGTGGCTTTTTGCCCGATATCATTTCGGCGCTTACAAATTGCAGTGAATTTTTGGCATTACGCTACACGATTTTTTCCGTTTGCGTCGTATGTGGACTGGGTTACGTGCCGCTGGCAAAGTTGCGCGATAACAATTCTTGTGTGCCAATTCAAATGCCATCGTTGAAATTATCGTTCGATAGGGCAACCTTGCTTGCCGCACGTTTTCCAATATTGCAATTCATCATTGGCTTTGGTGCTGGATTCACAGTGCCTTTTTTGAGCATATATTTCTCATCGCATTACAATCTTTCCGCTTCGAAAGTGGGCATTATTTTTTCGGTGTCGTCGGCAATAACGGGTTTTGCCAGCATGGTAACACCGCTTTTAGTTCGACGCATGGGAAAACTTTGGGCAATCATCTTGCCACAACTTATATCACTGCCATTCATAATTGTGCTCGCCCATTCTACATTGGTTATTGTTTCGGTTTTTGCGTGGTGGATACGCACCGCACTTATGAACGCTTCAAACCCAGTTTGGCAGCAGATAATAATGGAGGACACCGAAGAAGATCGCCGTCCGCTCATCAATAATGTGAACACTTTGTTTTGGAATGCCGGTTGGGCAATTTCTGTGGCGATTTCTGGCATATCGATAAAAAGTTTCGGTTATGCACCATCATTCTACACAACTTTCTTTGTGTATTTGTTTTACATTTGGCTCACGTATCGCTTTTTGCGTTCGCGGCACATTGTTTCCGCAAAATCTTGATCGTTGTTCCAGCTTGATAGTGTGAGAGAATTTGATTTACTGTGCGGTTTATCACAGTTTCCAAATTGACCATGCAAAAGCGGGCTTCAAAACCTTTGAAGCCCGCAATAATGCTGTTATCGATATTGCAAAACAAACGCTGTGCACATGATAAGCGAATCAGATTTACATCGTGGTTTCGGTATAACGACACCGCTTACCGGTTGTGCTCACGCGCAAAAAACTAATCCACAGATGGAAGGTAAACGGTCATCTGCTGGAAAGCAATGCCGCCACGCGTTGTGTCGAAGTTTATCGATGCACCAGCGCCATCGCTAACGTAGATTTCATATTCGAAACCGAAGTAAACCTCGTAAACTGCTCCGCCCTCGAACCAAAGGATGGTCAAGGCTTCGGGCATGGAGTTGAGGTTGTAGGCTATGTCGGTTGCCGAAAAAGTCTTATCGTAAAAATAGCTAATATGCGTAGAGCCATCGGTGGTTTTCTTTGCAAGAACATAAGCACTTACACGCACATAGTCGTCGGCAGATGCAGCCCAAAGATGCATTGCACCGTCGATATCGAAAACTGGCGTAATCGAAACGTAAACGTCTTTCGAGAGCGGCGAGTTTTCGAACTCAACTTTCTTGCCAATTTGCGACCAAGCATAAATGTGCTCTTCGGTGCCGGTTGCAGATTGTGCATAAGCGATATCATCGAAAACGCCTTTGCTTGGGCTGAAAACAGCGCCCAAAGCGTTTGTCGATGCCCACATGCCGAACTCAGTGTTCGCAAAGCTATCTGCTGCCCAAATTGCCGTCTCGCCCAAACGAACTACGCGTCTGCCTGTTGTGTCGTCGGGAGTTGTGGGGTCGATGTAAACAATCTTGCCTGCTGTGCCTTTCAAACCGTCTGCATCAGTTGCCTCGACGACAAATTTCACAGCACCACGAGTGTCGAAAGAATGTGTTACATCTTCAAGTGTGTCGGATGCGACAATTAACGATGGGCGTGTTCCGGTTGGAGTGAAACTGCCAGTAGGGGAGCCTGACGGTGCAAAATAATAGTTTTCGCCGGGTAAAGACGATGGTGCAAGTGCCCAATTCCACGACACAATTGTGGTGTCGGATTGTGCAGTGGCGGCAAAATTTGCAGTTTGTCCGATTGTTACACGATGTGGTGTTTCGAGTAGCGTGATGATTGGTCCCTCAGTATCTGTAGGGTTTTCGCGAGGACAATCGGGGCAATCACGGCATTCCTCGCAGTCGTCCGAGCAACCTGCCAAAAATGCTGCACCGCTTATTATTAGAATTGCGGCGAGCAGTAAAGCCAACGTTTTTTTCATGCGTTTCTCCTTTTTGAAATTAGCCTCCTGTCCTTCGGCAAAATAACGTTTGCCAAACAAAGTCAAAACAAAAATCGCTAGTATAGTGAATTTTGTGAGATGAGAGTTCTTTCAACTGACACAATGTTTATGATCGAAATTCTACACTATTCTTCAATTTGCATGGATGGCGTAATTAACTGGATGCAGCTATTTCTTTGATTTACTCTTGTGGTATTCGGAACATGCGGTGCTGATAAAATTGGCATCACTTTTCAGTGAATCATCAATAAGATCGACTGCTTTTTGCGAATATTTATGAGTTTTGGAGCTTATACCTGTCTTAATCTCTTCATGCATTTCAGGGTTTTCTTTTAGCTTTAGCCTCCATATGACGCATTTCATTTGATAGGAATTTAAAGAAAACTTTTCCTGCAAATCTGTTGTAAGCATGTTGAAAATCACGTTTGAAGAAACGATGTTGTTTTGATCAATAAAACCTTCAATTGTTCCTTTCAAAATAAGGGCTGGGCTACCATCTTTCTCAACAAAATGTCCTTCCCGTAGGAATTTGATTTGCTTAATGACATCTTTGTCTATCAATAGCTTTTGCTCCCCAGCTATTAATTCGCCTCTATAAACATCGAGAATTTGTACATTTGCAGGTCCAATATCTGACATCTTTTTAATATTTTTCATCCACAATTCTCTTTCCTTCGATTTTTCATTTTCTAAGATGGCAGATAGTTCTGGATAAGCGATTTCTCTTGTTTCTCCTCGATACCTATAATAAATTGCACCTTCTCTAAGTTTGTTATTAGAGTTACTCTTTTTGCAAATAATAGGTTTTACTGTTGCTTCAAAAACGGCAATTTGTCCGAATGATTTTCCATTAAATTCAAGATTTTTCACTTCATAATTTATCTCGGGAGAGAAATATTCTAACATAGCGGTTGTGAGGTATTTGGGATCGAAATTTTCAAATTTGTTATTCTGTAACCCAACAGGGGTTCTGGGGCTATCCTTCACTCCGAATACTATTTTACCGCCTTTATTATTAGCCATCCCCACTAGTGTTCTTAGGTATTCCAGAAGTTTATCTCCTAATTGGAATGATTCCTTAAATTCTAAATCAGAGCTTTCTCTCGATAGAACGTGGCCGCGTTTTGTTAGTTGAAATCTAAAATCTCCAGGCATCTATGCCTCACCACCGAATTAAACAGAAATTGAAGGTGATTATTGTTTTAATGTAATGAGCAGACGTTAGTAG
>CAYUDB010000193.1:0-5085 GCA_964443405.1 uncultured bacterium
GTATCGAAAGTTGAAGCATTAGAAACTGATACATTTTTATCTCATGTTTATAATGATGAAACAATTGCAACTCGTTTTACAGAATTTGATGGCGAAAAAGTCTTCGAGCTTGCACATCCGTTCCCTCGTCTTGGGCGCTTGGAAGGCATTTTGCGCATTGGTTTTACTCTATCTGAGTTCAAGGAACTATCGGCGATTGTCAATGTAATCGTAGTTTTTGGAGTGCTGATGGCTTCGCTTGCAGCTGCCGCGCTTTTGGCATTATGGTCGAGTATGAAACGTGCTGAACGTTTTCGAGAAGAGCATAGCAGGTTGTTACACTTAAAATCACTTGGCGAAATTGCCGCTTCGGTGGCTCATGAAATTCGCAACCCTTTGAACGCAATAAATATAAGCATACAACGTCTAAAGTTTGAATTTGTGCCGCAAAATGATGCTGAAGAGTTTTTAGCCATATCCAATTCTGCAGCTCAAGAAATTGCGCGCATTGACGCAATTGTTCGCGAATTTATCGCAGTTACTGGCAACTTTTCACCAGTGGCAACTTCCGCGAACGTGCTTGCATTTCTGAACAAAATCATAGGCAGCTTTAGCACTGCATTTGAAAACAAACAGGCGAAAGTTACAGTCGAATGTGATGAAAATCTGAGATTTGAGGCAGACTTCGGCAAATTGGAACGTGCAATTGGAAATCTGGTAAAAAATGCGCTTGATGAAATGCCGGAAAATGCAGACTTGAAAATCTCGTGTATTGACCAAAAGAACAAGCTTACTTTCAAAATCTACAATTCTGGCACGCAAATCCCTGCGCACCTCATAGATAAATTGTTTGAACCGTTTGTCTCTGGCAAGGTTAAGGGCACAGGTATTGGACTTTTTTACGCATTTCGCATAATAGAAGCGCACGGTGGTACAATTGCCGCTAAAAACTTGGTTGACGGTGTGGAATTTGAAATAGTTTTGCCGAAAGTTTTCATCGGCACAAAAACGTAACGCATTTCTTATGTGTTTTTCGGTACAATTTTTGATTTGCTATTTCACTAGTTTAACAAAAAATACCGCGCAAGCGCGGTATTTTGTAAAAACATTGGCACAAAGCAGTCGTTGTGCTGTAATGTCGAAATAAGTGTTACTTGGTGGTATTCGTTTTTTCGACAGGTTTCGAGAACTTTTGCTGTGGCGCTGCTGGTTGAGTTTTTTGCAAAGTTTTCATAGCCTTTTCTTGCTCATCGATGAAGGCGTTGATTTTTTGTGCGCTGGCGTTTATCTCTGCGAAAATGGGGTCGCCAATTTGCTTTTTCGCCTGTTCGTAATTTGCCTTAAACTGGTCAACTATTGCTTTTGCATCGGGTGTTGAGCGTTGGTCGGCAGGTATGTTTTCGAGAACAAGCTGTGGGTTATTGTACATTTCTGTCATTTGGTGAACCTGAAGCACAAAACCAACATAATTGTTCCAATCTTGCAAATCGATAAACCCGTTTGCTTTCGCAAGGCTGTCAAAACGTGTAATTGCAGCAAGCGTTTTGGGATCCATGCTGTCGGGATTTGTAGGCTGTGGTAGCTTGGAAAGCTCAATTATGCGCTTGCTAAACTCGGGCAAATTTGCAATGGCTTTTGTAACTTTTGCCGCATCGATTTGTGGTGCAGCCGTTGTGTCGAGAGAGTCAGTTTGTACCGCTGTTGTGTCGGCATCTTTCTTGCCAAACTTCTCTTTGATTTTTTCGCAGCCGCAAAAAAGCAGCGAAAGCGAAAGCAGCAAAGCTACTGCGATTCTCAATTTCATGTTTTCCTCCGGTTTTGATATTTTGTTTAAAATAGAGGATGATTCAATTTGGGCAATGATTTTTTTCAGTTTTACAAATTTCGCACGGCGTGCTTTTGCGTATTGACGTTTTGAGTTTCGTCAGTTTATTGGAGAAAACTTCAATATCGAGAGGCGAAAATGAGCAAGAATATAGCGGTCGTGGGAACAGGTTACGTGGGTTTGGTTGCTGCGGCGTGCTTTGCAAAAAGGCACAACGTAACTTGCGTTGATATCGACGAGCGGAAAGTAGAGCTTATTAACGCCGGTGTTTCGCCATTTTTTGAGCCTCAGCTTGATGAATTAATATCCGCTGCACGTGAGTCGGGGCGCATTTTCGCAACATCGAACATAAATGCAGCAATAGAAAAATGCGATTTTGTTTTTATTTGTGTTGGCACACCTTCGGCTGTGGGCGGTAGCGTCGATCTACGATATATTGAGCAGGCTGCTGCGGATATTGGCAAAGCACTAGCAAATATTGATCATTATATTGTTGTGGTTCAAAGATCTACAGTTCCACCACAAACAACACGTCATCTTGTTGGTCATGCTCTCGAAAAGAACTCCGGCAAAGAAAACGGTAAAGATTTCGGTTTGGCTTTTGTGCCCGAATTTCTTCGTGAAGGAAATGCCGTTTACGATTTTCTTTTTCCCGACCGCATAGTCATAGGCACAGATGATGACCGTGTGGCACGTGAGCTTTTTGCACTTTACACACAATTCAACGCCGAACTTTCATCCGACCGCATTTTCCGCACAACTCCCGAATCTGCAGAGCTTATCAAATATGCCTCGAACTCATTTTTGGCTACTAAGATATCATTTGCCAATGAACTGGCGTCTATTGCCGAATGCATACCATGCGTAGATATTCGCGATGTCGTTTTCGGTATGGGTCTTGATAATCGCATAAATCCCAAATTTTTTGGTGCCGGCGCGGGTTTTGGTGGCTCGTGTTTTCCTAAAGATGTGAAGGGTATTGTGCATTTTTCACGCACATTAGGAATCGAACCATTCATTCTCGACGCAGTTTTGAAACGTAACGCCTTTCAGGCTTCGCATGTTGCCGATATTGTCGAAAGAGCACTCGACGGGCGTATGGCACAAAGCCGCATTGCGATTCTGGGCTTGTCGTTCAAACCCGACACTTCCGATATGAGAGAAGCACCATCGCTACATATAATTGGCGATCTTATCGAACGTGGCGCAAAAAATATTATTGGTTGTGATCCTCAATCTACAAGCGAAGCGAGAGAGATTCTCGGTGACCGTATTTCCTATTGTGACAACGTATTGCAAGCAATAGAAAGTGCTCATGTCGCAGTAATCGTTACCGAATGGCGTGAATTCTGTGCGTTAACTCCAGAAATCTTCATCGAGCGAATGGCAAAACCTTGCGTTGTCGATGCGCGCAGAATTTTCGATGCACATGAATTTTCCAAAAAGCTTGAGTTTTACGCTATAGGGTTTGGAAAGTGACATTTTCTGTTCGCGTAACTTATTGTTTATAAATATATTGTGCGTAAAACAAGGTATGCAAAAAATGACTAATAAAGAACTTCCGAGCGAAAAAAAAGATATTGAAAACGAAAAGACTACGTCGTGTGCAGCAAAGAAAATATCTGTTGGTGGGCAAGCGATTATCGAAGGTGTAATGATGCGTTCACCGAATCGCATTTCCATTGCAGTGCGCAAACCTTCGGGTGAACTCGACGTGCGAGGTTGGAACTTTTTGCCATTTGCCAAGCGCTATAAACTATTCAGTTTGCCTATTTTGCGTGGCTTTACGAATATGATAGAGATGCTATATTGGGGAATGAAAACGCTTGATATATCTGCTGGTATTGCCGAAGGTGTAAGCGATAATGCTGGAAAAAGCTCTTTTGGTATGAAACTTTGGAGTATAGTATCTATGTTTTTTGGTTTGGCGATAGGTGTAGTTCTTTTTGCGTTTTTGCCTTTATGGACATCGAGCCTTTTGGGTTTTTCGCAAAACCCGCTCGCATACAATGCCATTGCAGGTAGTGTGCGCATGCTGATTTTTGTGGCGTATATATTTGGTATATCGCAACTTGAAGATGTGAAACGATTGTTTCGTTACCATGGCGCCGAACACAAAACCATACACGCTTTCGAGGCTAAAACCGAACTTAATGCCGAAAATGTTCGTTCTTTTACCACACTACATGCACGTTGTGGCACATCTTTTCTGCTCATTGTTGCGCTTGCGGCAATCTTTTTCTTCGCTATAATCGACGGGCTTCTTTTTGCAATATGGAATTTTGCACCAAAACCTCTGCTAAGACTACCGATACATTTGGCATTGCTGCCATTTTTAGCGGGAATTTCATATGAGATTTTGAAAATTTCCGACAAACTTGCACCCAAAAATGCGCTTGTTCGATTTCTGATTTCACCGGGTTTGTGGTTGCAAAAAATAACCACAGCACCTCCCGACGATTCCATGATAGAGGCAGCAATTGCAGCATTAAAAGATTCCATATCGCAACTCGAAGAGGTTTAGATGAGCCGAAAAATTAAGATAGCTTTTCTGTGGCATATGCATCAGCCGTGGTATCTTTGGGAAGAAACAGGTGATGCTGCAATGCCTTGGGTTCGTTTGCATGCGCTCAAAGATTATTATGATATGGCATATTTGGCTTCTAAGTGCAATTTTCCAGTAACGTTCAACTTAGTACCGTCTCTGCTTGAACAGCTTGATCTCATTGTGCAAAAAAAGAGCACAGATGCAATTTGGGAAGCATTTTGCACGCCCTACGCGAAAATGGATGAAGGCATGTTGAATCTAATTTCAACAAATTTTTTCGATGTGAATTTTGATAAGATAATAAAACCATCGGCGCGATATCTTGAGCTTTTCTCACGACGCAATACCACCAACGACTGGCGCGTGTTCTCAAAAGAGGATATCTGTGATATAAAAATGCATTTTGTTTTGGGTTGGTTTGGTGAAACACTGAAAACCATGCCACAAATTGCAGCGCTAATTCGCAAGGACAAAAATTATAGCGAGGAAGAAATTGCCACAGTGGCGAAAATTGCCGATGCACGCATTGCAGAGATAATACCCTTTTACTCAAAGCTTTGGCGCGATGGAAAAATTGAGCTTACGTTCTCGCCATATTTCCACCCAATCTTGCCACTTTTATGCGATGTAAAAAATACGCGTGTATCGAATGCGAATTTGCCGCCACCACAAAAGCCATTTTCCTATCCAATTGATGCTGATAAGCATATTCGCACGTCATTTGCATATTGTG
>CAYUDB010000194.1:0-5066 GCA_964443405.1 uncultured bacterium
GTTTTGGTGGTCGAGGACGGACCCACTTGCACACACGGCGAAATGGGATTTGGTGCGGGTTTCATTGCGGCACAGCTTTATGGTGCTGGTGAAATTGTCGATCCTCGTCCGTTTGCAGTTGGCACCATTGCCGCGACCTATGAAAAATATCCCACAACTGGCGAAGTTTTGCCCGCCATGGGTTATTCCGAAGTTCAAAAACGCGAGCTTGAGCAGACAATCAACAATTCCGATGCTGATGTAATCGTTAACGGTTCGCCCATTGAGCTGAAGCGTTTCTCGAAGATCACCAAGCCTTATTTGCGCGTCGGCTACGATCTGCAAGAGATCGGCGACCCCACACTCGAGACCATCATCAAGGCGATGAAGTTCTAGTTTTTTTGGTTATTTTCTGTGTATGAAATTCGAACCACTATGCGAAAGCATGGTGGTTTTTTTAAAACTGGCAGCAATCTCGCCTGGAGCAGGTGGCGTAGCCACTAAAAACACGCGTTCCGCGTGCCATCATCAAGGCGATGAAGTTCTAGTTTTTTGGTTATTTTCTGTGTATGAAATTCGAACCACTATGCGAAAGCATGGTGGTTTTTTTAAAACTGGCAGCAATCTCGCCTGGAGCAGGTGGCGTAGCCACTAAAAACACGCGTTCCGCGTGCCATCATCAAGGCGATGAAGTTCTAGTTTTTTTTGGTTATTCTCTGTGTATGAAATTCGAACCACTATGCGAAAGCATGGTGTTTTTTTTTAAAAACTGGCAGCAATCTCGCCTGGGGCAGGTGGCGTAGCCACTAAAAGCACGCCACTGCGTGCACGCCACTGCGTGGCGTAGCCACAGGAAACACGCGTTCTGCGTGGGGATGGTTGGAAAAAACTTGTGTAGGAAGGTGAAACGGTTATGTTTATAAGATTTTATGTTGTTGGACAAAAATTTTGAAAAGAGGAATGATATGAAAAACGCACTTGCAATTTTGCTGCTGTGTGCGGCAATTGTATGGGGTTTTCCGCATTGGCGTTTTGAAGACCCGTCAAAAGGCGCAAGGCACTTTACACGTTCGGCAAGCGAAGCCGATTTGGCTGCACCGCTTTCGCCAATGGAAGACGTGGCTTTCGATGTGTTGCATTACGATTTGGATTTGCATTTAGGTTATCCTGTGTCGTCGGTTTCGGGTAGTTCGAATATGGAAATCGAGATTTTACAAAATGCCACATCTGCTATTTGGCTCAACATGGGCAGCATGCTTATTGCCGAATCGATTTTCGTAAACGGTGTAAGCGCCACCTATGCAAGTGCAGCCGATACTGTGCGCATCATATTGCCCGAACTTGCCGATTCTGCAGAAACGATTTATGTTCAGGTGTATTATCACACTGAAGGCGAGAACGCTTATTTGTGCCAACCCAACTATGCAGGTCAAACATACTGCTACACTTCAACCGAACCGGTCGATTCGAGAAATTGGTTTCCCTGCCTCGATGCTCCTTACGATAAAGCAACTCTCACGCTTCGCGCAACACTGCCAAACGGTATCGATATTCTGTCGAATGGCATATGTGTCGATACAGTTCGCACAGCCGATTCTACAACTTTTGTTTGGGAGCATGATTTTCCTGTTTCCACATATCTGATACATGTTTCGGTGGGTGATTTTGCCATACTCGACGTGGACTATGACTTTCAGTTTCAATTTTACGTGTATCCCGATCGTGTTGCTGATGCGTGGGACAAGTGGGGTTACACATCCGACGCTATGGCTGTTTATGAAGATCTTTTTTGCGCATATCCTTTCGAGAAATATGCCATGAGTTCGACTCCAATGAGCTGGGGTGCTATGGAAAATCAAACGTGCACCGCTATGGGCGAGATTTTTCTCGATAGTGATGAATGGTTTGTTTCGGCACATGAGCTTTCGCACCATTGGTTTGGCGATTTGGTCACCTGCGCTACTTGGAAAGACATTTGGCTTAACGAATCTTTTGCCACAGTTTGCGAGGCACTTTACATTGAACGTGCACTGGGTTACGATGCTTCACGCGATTGGGTTGGTGCTTTTATCTCTGATTATGTTTATTCGTGGGAATTTAATGCTTTCCCCATTTACAATCCTGCATATATGTGGGGCAACACTGTTTACCCGAAAGGTGGTGCTGTCCTCGACATGCTCCGCTATTTAATTGGCGATGACATATTCTTTTCGATTCTACGCGAACGTCTTGTTCGGCATAGATTTGGTGCCGAAACAACCGCCGAGTTTACCGATCTTTGTGCCGAATTTTATGGCGACAGCCTCACTTGGTTTTTCGACCAGTGGATTTACAGCGCACACACGCCCACACTTGCCGCGATAACCTATCGCAAAGGTGGTGCCGACAGCGCGTGGATAAAGCTTTTTGTGCACCAAGATGAACCTGCATATCGGCTTAAGCTGAACACTCGAAAAATATCGGCAGGCGAAACTACCGATTACCACGACCATGTTTTCACAAGCACTTGGACTAAAGAATTTGCCGGTGTTTACGATTTTGAAGTTAAGTTCGACCCCGACTATCGCACACTTTACAAGCCCGATGAAAGAGTTCATTCTGAAATTCCATGCTCTACATATGACCACAATTGTCTGGTGAGATGGGCTATGCCACCATCGTGGATGCCTTTTGCGGGTTTTGCGGTAATTCGTTGCGATGCAGAAACATGGGCTGGCACAATTTGCGGGCGCACCACCGACACTTTCTTTGTGGATGAAGATGTGCCTGCGGGTTCGTATTATTACATCATTGCAGCAACGCATCCTGATGACGAGAGCTACCTTGCGAATTACGGCACATCTGGTATAGTCTTTATGCCAGAGGGCGGATTGCAACTGCGCAGCACGCCAACGCCAGGCAACTTGCCCACTTTGGGTTCGACACAACTTTATTATTTCTGGTTCGACGAAATGTTGACCGGCGGCTTTGACATCGTTGTTCGTGCGATGACCGGTTCGCTTGAAGCCATTGCTGCACGAGCTGCTATTCCTGATTTTGCTGGCAGCTACGATTTTTACGACAGCGGCACAGCCCCAGACACTTTGCATATAACATATTTATCGTCATCCCCACCGTATGCCGAACCCTTTGTATTGTATTATCTTGCCTTGCGTGCAACTTCTGCTGCTGGTGCAAATTACATAGTTAGCCTAAACATGCTCACCACCGACATAAACGAAAATCTCGTTACACCGCAAGCTTTCGACGTATCGCTTTATCCAAATCCTTTTAACGCAGCACTTTCCATCGAGTTTCCTGCGGGAGCGCAAGTGGATATTTTCGATGCGAGCGGCAAATGTGTTGGTGGCATTGCGCCAGTTTCCAAAACCGGCTCAACCACCATCAAAACTGTTTGGCAGCCGATTAATTTGGGGTCGGGCACATATTTTGTGCGCATCAGCGATGGCAAAAATACTGTTTTGCGCACAGCCATCTTCCTCAAATAATTTTTGTCAGCGCCACGGGCTCCTTATCTGCGCGAGATTTGCGACAAGTGCCGTGGGCACCTTTGTCAGCAGCTACGCCGCCTGGTGCCAGTGGGCACCTTTTGTCAGCGGCTACGCCGCCTGCTTGCGGCGAGATTTGCGACAAGGTGAGATGACACATTGCAATGAAAAGAAGTGGAGCTTGAGAATTGTGAATTTGTTTTGCTTTTTGCCCGCAATAAAGCATTATTGAGGCAAACACAAAAAGGAGAACAAATGCACAAGCTAGTGCTCATTCGTCATGGCGAAAGCCAATGGAACATGGAAAACCGTTTTACCGGTTGGACTGACGTCGATATTTCGGCTAAAGGGCACGAAGAAGCACATCGCGCAGGTGCGATTTTGCGTGAGCGCGGTTTCGAATTCGATTTGGCATACACGTCGGTGCTAAAACGCGCGATACGCACTCTGGTAATTGTCCTAGATGAGCTCGACCAAATGTGGCTACCGGTTGTAAAAAATTGGCGCCTCAACGAGCGTCATTACGGTGCACTACAAGGGCTTAACAAAGCCGAAACCGCAGCAATACACGGTGACGAGCAAGTTCACATCTGGCGTCGCAGCTACGATATACAACCGCCAGCCCTCGAAAAAAACGACCCGCGTTATACCATTAACGACCGACGTTACAAAGACATAGGCATCGAAAACGTGCCACTTACCGAAAGCCTAAAAGATACTGTTGCGCGATTTTTGCCATGTTGGCACCAAGAAATTGCACCGCAAATTCGTCTCGGCAAACGTGTGCTGATAGCCGCACACGGCAATTCACTTCGTGCGCTTGTAAAATATCTCGACAAAATATCCGACTCAGAAATTCCAAATCTGAACATCCCAACCGGCGTGCCTCTAGTTTACGAGCTTGACGATGACCTTGAGGCAATAACCCACTACTACTTATAATTTTAGCTTTTGAATGCATGCCATTCATGCTAAAAGCACCACATCCAAAAGCTCAACTTGTCCTATTTTTCACGCACAGTTTTTTTGCAGAGTTGAGACATTTCACCATTGCCTGTTTTGCGAAGCGTCAGACAACTGAAACAAAACAAATGGCACCATTTGCTTGTGGTGAGGTGCCGGTGGGCACCTTACCTGCACGAGATTTGAGAACTATACTTGTCGCAAATCTTGTAAAGAGCAGGAGGCGTAGCCTCTGAAACGCACGCTCTGCGTGCCGTAGCCTCTGAAGTGCACGCTTTGCGTGCCGCCTAGCCTCTGAGAAGCACGCTCTGCGTGCTCGGTGTGCTGACAAATTATGCCATCAGTTGTCACGTATGCGACAAGAACGACAGATTTTTGACAGACTTCAGTGTTTGTGTTGTGTAAAATGTTCAGAAGTGATGGGGATTTTTTGGCACGTCGATTGCTTAATTGGTGGCGAGACCAATGAGCCACACAAAACAGGAGGTTAGCAATGGCTTTGGTTCGTTGGAGGCCCTTTGACGACCTCATGACTGCACAAGAAGAGATGTCGCGTTTCTTCGAGGATTTCTTCGGCGACAGACTACCCGCAAAACAGCACGATGATAAGCGCTCGTGGATTCCTCGAGTGGACAT
>CAYUDB010000195.1:0-4999 GCA_964443405.1 uncultured bacterium
TTATTTTGTTCAGATGTTTTTTCATCGTTGTGCACAAAAATTGGTGAACTTGAAATGTTGTTGCCATTTGGATTTTTGCAAGTTTTTTTGTGCCGTGGTGATAAAATAAATGAAGAACATCTCTACAGACGAATATTACATGTTGCGCGCTATTGCTTTAGCCAAAAAAGGGCTTGGCTCCACATCGCCAAACCCCTCTGTTGGTGCGGTGATAGTGAAAGATGGGCAAATTTTGGGCGAAGGCTTTCATGCCAAAGCGGGCGAAAAACATGCGGAAATTGCAGCAATGGACGATGCCTATGCGCGCGGAAACTCAACTTTTTGCGGCGCAACTATTTATGTAACACTAGAACCCTGTTGTCACACGGGAAAAACGCCGCCATGCAGCGCACGCATTGTGACAGAGCGCTTTGCGCGTTTGGTGGTTGGCTCGATAGACCCAAACCCCAAGGTTTGCGGTGGCGGCATTGCAAATTGCATCGACAGCGGCATCTCTACCACAGTGGGTGTTATGAAAAATCTCACCGACAAACTAATCGAAGGATTTGCAAAACGAATTGTGCACAATGAGGCATTTTGCACGTTAAAATTCGCGCAGTCGCTCGACGGAAAAATTGCCGCAGCCGATGGCACATCATGTTATATAAGCTCTTCACAATCAAGGGCATATGCCCATATATTGCGCTCACGCCACGATGCGATAATCGTAGGTGCCAATACAATTTTTCGCGATAACCCACAGCTCATTGTGCGTCAGCCGATTACAAAGCCGTTTCACTCGCAACCATGGCGAATTGTAATAGGTGGAACTAGGCAATTCGACGCACGCGCGAAACTTTTCGCCACGCCCGATGCGCCAACTATCATTGCCACAGCACACGAGGATCCATTTTACGTGGGTAACCCAGCAGAGCACGTGCGCATTTGGCATTTTGACGCACCCAATTTTCACATTTCACTGCGCGATGTTCTAAAACGCCTCGCGCACGAGGGCAAATGCACAGCTCTTTTGGAAGGTGGCGGCAAACTAGCTGCGCATGCGCTCAAAACCGGCGCTGTGGATAAAATCATAGCTTTTGTGGCGCCAATTTTAATAGGAACCAGCGGCATACCAGCTGTCGATGGCATTTTTGGAGAGAACATTGACCAAAAACTGCAACTTTACAGCCAGCATTGGCAAAAATGCGCCACCGACATGATTTTACACGCCTACACATCTCCGCGTTCTTAGATTTTGCCAGAAGTCAAGTAAACCATTGCCAATTTTTGGGTTAGGAAATGAAACTGCAAAAATCGGCAACTTTTACGCCAAGCTTGCGCTCGACGAACCAGCTCACATTTTAAGCTAACAGCTTTCCGTATCTGGTTTGCGCGCTCGAAAAACTGCGAACCCTACCACGACATTTCGCAGCGCAAAGTTCGCATTCCTATAAGCACAAATTTTGTGAAAAACTACGCACACAAACAAAGTCACACCATCACACAAACCCGCCATAATAAATGCCCGCATGGATAACATTTTGAATACCAAATCGTTACTGCAACAAAGATCATTCGGCGCACACATTTGGGCACGCTAAACGCCATTTTTGCACATTCACAAACGCCGAAAGGGAGAGCGACAGTGCAATTTGTTATAGCTCGATATCGCTCGAAAAGATGCAGTTAAGTGCGTCCACCCGAAATTTGGAGCATTTTCTTTTGCACATCGTTGAAATCTGGTGCCGCAGGATAAAGATTTAGGTATTTACGCAGCGCCTCTACTGCCTTTTCGTAATCGGGGTTTTGGTAGTAAACCGTCGCTAAGTTCAGCCAACCTTCAACAAGCTTGGGCGAAAGCTCTACAGCTTTTACAAATTCGAGTTCGGCATCGCGGTTGAGACGCATAAGATAATACACCGAACCTAAGTTCAAGTGAAAGAACGCGTTGGCAGGATCGAGTTTTATTGCCTGCTCTAGATATGCAGCGGCATCGTTTAGTCTATCGGTTTTGTACGCCACATAGCCAAGTCCAAAATATCCCCAAGAAAAATCCTTATCCATATCTATGGATTTTTTGTAGAGCCTCGCCTGTTCATCGAGGTCGTCGAGCAGGCGGGCATAGAGAAAAACATATTCGGGGTCATTTGGAAACTGCTGCATCAGCTTGCGATATTCGTTTAACAGTTGGCGCATTTCGAGTTTCTTGGCTTTTATGCGCTGGTACAAAATGTGGGCTTCGATATAAGTGTTGTACTTGTCAATGGCAATCATCACTTTACCTAGCGCAGTGTCAAGTTGCCCTGTGAGAAAATAATCGAGCGCCTCAGAGTAAAAAGGTTGAGCGGTTTTGAGCATTTTTTCTTCTTTGCTCGCAAAACAGCCATTCACCATAAAAAGCGTTCCAACAACTGTCGAGATAAGCAGTATCTGTATTGTGATTTTTTTCGCCATGATTCGCTCCTTGAGAAGAACAAGGTTGTGTTGGGCGTGCGCAAGTGGTTTATACGCGAGCCCGAGTGCAACAAAATAGCTAACAAAGCATGCGTCGAAAAGTGTTTTTGCTTTGCGATAACGGCAAAGCATCTCTCTCAAAAGTGCACAATCTGTTGGGTCTTGGTCAAAAAAAAATGCCATTAGCCAGCCAAGTTTTTTATATGTCGCTATTTTGGATAATTACTAAAATGTTCCGAATACTAGTTCAATTCATTTTTGGTAATAATGCCAGTTGGTGATGTGAGTGGAACAAATGCCCACCATTATGGCATTTTTGTTATCGCGCAATCAGGTTTCTTGTATCAAAACTCGCCACAACGTTTTCGCATTTTTTCCCGTTATAGCGCGCCGCATTGCCAAACTTGCATAAGCAGCGATAAGTTATTAATCTCAACGCGATTACAGTCAATTATAGAGCGAACTCGCGAGCATGCATCTAAATGCGATTACTCGTCGAGAGATTGATCATTTGGGGTGCCAAACCATATTCAAATCGTAGCGAGAAAGCGCAGATGGAAATAATCTCCAGGTATCGCAAAAAGTGTATAGCTCAAAATCTTCAGCTTAGGTTTGGGCAGTGTCATGATATTCGTTTATTCGCCACATTGCTTGCCGGTCATGAATTTGTATGAGGCAATCTCTTCGCCGGTGGGCAAAAATGGTGCTACGCGGTCAAGCTTCGATTGTGCCAGCGAACCCCAATCGGGATCGCGCAATGCGCGACGGTAAATGCGTGATGCCACCAAAAGCTCACATTTTAGTTCCATGGAAACTGTGCCATCGGTTATTTTGTCGAGAGTTTGGTTCACTTCGAGGTCTGCCTCAAGTATGGCTGTAAAACCGTAACTGGGGTTCACCTTGCGAGCTTTTGCCAAATAGCTTTGTGCACCAGCATATTGCTTTTTCTCGATGTAAGTAGCAGCGATATCGCAGAAAAGTTTCTCGCTGGATGAGTTGAGCTTTTCGGCTTGCTTAAATTTTTCGAGTGCTTCAGTAAACTTGCCGTCGGCGGCGAGTGCCAAACCCAAATATTGAAAGCCACGATAGTCGTCGGCATGGGTGGCTATGTAATTGTTCAAAATCTGTGCCGCGTCTTGAAAACGCCCTATCTTTGCTAAATATTGCCCCTGACGCAACAGGTTTTCGGGTTCATCGGGCACGAGACGCGCAAGATTGCGAAATGCCTCTGCAGATTTGGCATCGTCGGAGCGAGCGACATACAATTTTGCCAAAATCTTCCAAGAGTCGGTGTTGTTGGAATCTTGTTTTGTAGTGTACTCGTACCAATATAGTGACGAGTCGAGTTTGCCTGTGGCAAGGTAAATGTAACCCAACATTGATGAGCTTTTCACATCGTCGTTTTTGATGGTCACTGCTCGCGAGAAATGTCTTTTCGCCGCGTTCAGCATGGTGTCCGATTCGATGAGGCACATGTTCGCCTTGACACTATCTAAACCTTCGGCGCGCTTTTGAAGGTTATCGGCGACCTTTTTGCACACATATCCTCTACCAGATTGGAAATATGGGTTATCGGGAAACTTCGCAATTGCGTCGGAATAAAATGCCAAAGCAGTATCGACGAAAGTGGTATCAGGATGGCGCAAGTAGGAATCGGCGATGTATTTGAAAGCCGTTTCGTTTTGTGAGTCGAGTTCGAGAACTTTTTTGAAATGCTCGATTGCACGTTCGTATTGTTTGTTCTTGTAGTTTTCAAAACCGAGCGACAGATACATCTTCACTTGCTGTTCGGTTTCGGGATTTGCAACTGCTGGTGCACTAATTTTAGCATCGGCGTTTTTTGGCGCACATGAGGCTAGTGAAAATGTGAAAATGGTTGCGGCAATTAAAACTGTCGCACTGTTCATGATGGTCTTATACGAGTGGGTCATACAGCTCTCCTTGCAATTTTCTCTATCATAAAGGATATGTGGTCAAAAATCAAGCTTTGCATTTGCATTCGACATTTTTTTGACCAGCTACAAAAACATCTTTCACCTTGCCGTGCAGTTTTTCACCGTGGAAAGGTGTGTTTTTCGATTTCGATTTCATTTTGTTCTTGTCCACAGTCCATTCTGCGTGCGGATCGAAAACAGTGATGTTCGCCACATTGCCCACTTCAAGCGACCCGCCGGGGATGTCCAATATCTCCGCAGGGTTTGCCGACATAAGCTCGACAAGCCTGTTTTTCGAAATTATACCGGAACCGAGTTCAATGCCGAACCCGCACCCGCGCCGGCCAGAGCCGCCGCCGTTTTCAGAAACCCGCGCCGATTGATCATCGGTTCTCACCTTTCCTGTTTTATCCGGATGGACCTGACACCGAGTGAGCAGCCCCCCCTTTTCAGCGCCGCACGAGAATGGGCTGCGCAAAAATCATGTCGGCGATGCCGATGGGCTCCTCGCCCCTGGCGTATATCTCGGTTCGCGAAAGATCCCCCACCCGGTCATGAAGGCACGCGATCTGAAAAACGTTCATCGCCGCCACAGCGTCATGTGTCAGGGGTTTCCCGTTCAAATGCGAGGG
>CAYUDB010000196.1:0-4991 GCA_964443405.1 uncultured bacterium
GGGACATTTGGTATCGGCTTCAGATAAAACATTAGATACTTGTACCTTCTCTGCATTTTCAGCAACTTCGGCAAAGTATTTCTCGGGTATTCGAGCCTCGCGTCTGCGAACCACTTCGCCTAAATCGTTTTGACGCAACCATTTTCCATGCCCCTGCGGACACGAAAAAATAAAAACTCCCTCGTATTCCTCTCTTTCGAGGGCTGCATCACATTTTGGGCATCGTAAAAACATTTCGAATTCCCAAAGCCCACTTCCAGATTTGAACTGGAGACCTCTTCCTTACCAAGGAAGTGCTCTACCGACTGAGCTAAGTGGGCGGTATTTAAAAAAGTTTCAACAAAACAAAGCGGGAAACGGGAATCGAACCCGCAACCCCCAACTTGGAAGGCTGATGCTCTGCCAATTGAGCTATTCCCGCTTAAAAATGGTGGGAGGTGGACTTGAACCACCGAAGGCGTCGCCAGCAGATTTACAGTCTGCCCCCGTTGACCACTTGGGTATCCCACCGTGAATTATATATCAAGGTCGTAGCTCTAAGCTGGAGAAGGGAATTGAACCCCCGACCGGCTGATTACAAATCAGCTGCTCTACCTGCTGAGCTACTCCAGCTTGCAGATGCCTTAGTTAAATACTATTTTCAATTTTGTCAAGCAGATTTTTTTGCCATGGCAATTTTTTTCTGTGCGAACTTTTTCCTTGCAGCATTTTCGCAGAAACCTATATTATAGACATGAAACTGCCATGTCAAATGATATCTGTCGGCACCATTGCGGCGGCGCTTCTGTTCGGAGGCTGTTCGAGCACCGACAAAACCGATAAGACCATCGTAACCTTGGGAAAAGACAAGCTCGGTGGAAAGATTTTGGAGCAAAGGGTTCCGCAAGAATTTCGTGGCGTCATCGAGAAGAAACAGTGGCTCGATTTTGTCAACGGCTGGGTTGAGTCACAGCTTCTTGCTACTGAGGCAGAAAAACTCGGCGCTCTTTCCGATCCACGAGTCAAAATGAGGCTCGAAGAGGCGAAACAACAGATCCTCATAGAATTCCTGCGCGAGAACGTCATCGCACCGTCCATAACCATTACTGACGAGGATATCGAAAAATACTTTTTTGCCAACCAAGCCGACTTCGTCCGAGAAACCGATGAAATCCACGCGCTGCACATCGTAGTGAACAACTCAGCAGCTGCCGATTCCATAAAACGATTTCTCAATGCCGACTCATCGTTCAATTCCATTGCAAAACGCTACTCACTCGAATACTCCATCACCGACTCATGCGACATCGGCTGGTTTTCGAAAAACGACATCGTTCCCGAGTTTTCAGCGCAAGTTTTCAAGGCAAAACCGGGTGAGTTTGTTGGACCACTTTCTTTCGGCGGCAAATTTCACTTTTTCTTTATCGCCGATTACGAAGCTGAAGGCAGCGTTAGCCCAATTGAAATCGTGTCCGAACAGGTGCGGCGCATAGTTTTCCAAACAAAATTCAACGAGCGCATACATGCTGTTGCCGATTCATTGCGCACCGAAGCTACGATTAAAATCGACACCGCCGCGATCGACTCCATCGTCAGCGCAAACAAAATCGCAAGTTTTCGCAAGTCGCACATGCAAGACGACGCCAACAGCGATACCACAACGCTCAAGCCGTCGGAACAGTAACGTAACATTTCACCGACGCAATAAATTCACACCATCAAACACCACCTCAGCGGCGAAACGCGAGAAACAGTTAAAAGACAGTAGTTTGCACTTGACAAAGCACTGTGCACTTTCACTAAACATCAGAGACACAACAGCATATGAAAGCGCATAATTGACAAATCGCTTGCAAGGTTCTCCCAACTACTTCGCATTTCCGTTCGCATTCGCGCAATGTTCACCAAAATGTCGCAACTTTGTACCCGAGCAAGCCGCAAACGCGACAACCACTTCCAAAAATGCACCAACTCATGCCAGATTCGTACACGCAGCGCAGCTCAAAATAAACGCCTACAGCCATGCAGCGAATGATATTTCCGAAATTTCACAACATTTAACCTTCTCTGTGGCAAGCAGTAATAAAGAAGCACAAGTTTCCAGCATGGTTTCGACTCAGTCCACAGAAGTTTTTATCACAAGAACCGTAATTCTACCTCCGTTCGCAGCAGATTTGACCACACGTAACGAGATTCTAGAAAGTTTCACCGAAAATTCACGGGCAAGAGCCTAGTTTTTTCATAAAAACACCTCACAAATGATGACGAGAACCTCGATTTTCAATAAATGTCACATCAATTCGACCACGTGAGCCAAAATTTTAACAAAAAAACGCGCAAGTGTCGAGACATGTTGCTCAGTTTTAAAACGAAGATGCTTAGTTTCACTTTACCGATGCGCCACTTTGCTCAAAAGCGGCGCTATTTTTATCGCTAAAACCGCAAGTCCAATAAGAAGTTGCCGCGATTTAAACATAAGTTGCATCAATGCACGGTCGCGCGCAAAAAGTTCACACTTTTAACCAAAAATTTTGCCCATGGAACCACACATTCGTAGCACAAAACTCGGTCAAACAATCGTTGACTTCTTCATCGTGCGCAAGCGCTCCGAAAAATTCTTCGACGCCATGCCGTTTCTTATCCTCGAACTCGGCTGTGCACGCGGACGCATTCGCGCTATATACAAGGGCGGCAACGATTTCGCCGACCTCGCTAAAGTTGTGGTCGAGGACGCCGTCGTTAAGGTTCAAGGCGTCGTGTCGGAGTATCGCGGAAGCGTCGAGCTGCGTATTTCCAGGATTCGGCTGGCGCGCGACGGCGAATTTTCACTCGACAAACTGCTGCCGCCAGGTCGCATCCCCGTCGAGATGCTCGCCGAACGCTTGCACGCGGAAATTGGCAGCGTTAAACACCCACATCTCGCCCAACTTCTGCGCCATATCTTCTTGGATGACAACGATTTCTTCCAAAAGTTCCTCACTTACCCCGCGGCGAAACTTTGGCACGGCGCCTATGTGGGCGGTCTCGCCGAACATACGCTCAGGGTCGCCACAGTTTGCAACGCTGCCGCGCCGTTTTACCCCAACTGCCGCAAAGAGTTACTGCTGTGCGGCGCGCTTTTGCACGATGTCGGAAAAGTGCGCGAGCTTTCCGCGGACGGGCGCTTCGATTACACGCTCGCGGGCAGGCTCCACGGGCACGTTTACATCGGCGCCGAAATCGTGTCGCAACAAGCAGCGCGAATCCGCAACTTCGACCCGAAAATTTACGCCGAAATACTGCATCTTGTGCTCGCGCACCACGGAAAATTGGAGCACGGCGCGCCGGTTGTGCCCAAAACTATCGAGGCGATGCTGCTTCACCAGGCGGATACGCTCGATGCCCATGTTGAGGCAGTGCAACACATTGTCGATGCGGAGCTTAGCTCGGGAGATGCGTTCTCTGGCTTCGCTAAAATGCTCGACCGCTACTTATATTTAGATGGCTATCGCGACGGCTCGGCAGATGCCGCGAAGCTTGCGAACAAAGCACCAGATTTTCCATAAGCTCGTAATGCGCAAAGAATTAGCAGAACAACAAATTTAAACAAATGGAGCAAAAAAATGGACCGAAACTTCACACTTTTATTCGCACTTCAGGTGGTTGCGCAGGCGGTCTTCATCGCTGCGTTCGTCACCAGCGCGTATAAACGCAAGCCCTTCTTGGTTTTATTCTTATGCACCTCGTTGGTATCGCTTTTCGCAGGGCTTGCGCTCGCATCCCAAGAAATTGCAACAGCTTACCAGCTCGTTTCGACAAAACTCCACGCATATCCGTCCACTCCCTACTTCGCCATGCTAGCACCCGTAACATTTGATGCAGAAGCCGCCGCACATTCAATGCGTGAACAGACATATCTATTCGCAGTCGCAAATGCTATATTTATCGGCATTTCGTATGCGATTCGTAGCTTCTTCAAAAAATAGTATTTCCTCAAAATTTCACATTATCGACCGCGTCTTCTATTAAGATGCGGTTTTTTATTGCCTAATTCCCTTTAAAGTTTATTTTATATTAGAAAAGCTTTATAAAAACGCGATTTACATTTATATATTTGCGCGTCAAGCATGTATAGTGGCATTGAAATTGCATAAAATATTCTAAAAAATGCAAGATATATTATTTTTAATGCACACTCTCCCCTATTAAGTTTATAAATTTCCTCAAAACTATCACTAAATTTCTCACAACTTTTGTCTAAAAGCTAACGACTTTTATCAATTATCGCAGTGCTTGCAATCACAAGCCCGACTAGTGCACTTACATGCTTAAAAAGTCCAATGACAAGTAATTATAAAACGATTGTGAGAAGGCTACTTTTGCATGATTTCCTGCAAAATCTGCTCAACTTCCTGAAACATTTAACCTTTTGCCTGAAAATTTTAATAAATCGCTCAAAAATTCTACACTCTCGTAGCGTCGGTTTAATGCTTCGTAGCATCGGTTTAATCTCTCGTAGCGTCGATGTAGTCTTTCGCCTCAGAGTTTTAATGCTTCGTAGCATCGGTTTAACCTCTCGTAGCGTCGATGTGCTCGTTCGTAGCATCGGTTTAATGTCTCGTAGCGTCGGTTTAACCTCTCGTAGCGTCGATGTGCTCGTTCGTAGCATCGTTTTAATGTCTTGTAGCAAGGTTTTAGCCAATAGTAGCACTACGAGACATTAAAAATTTGCGGAAATCGATTACAAGTTCACTGCTATTTATCAAGCTTGTTAGGCAATTTAGCAATTCGTTGCTGCAAATTATCACAACTTTTAGGCGTAAAACTAATTTTGTGTTGCGAAAGTATATTCTTAAGATGAAATCATATAAACTAAATAAGAAATTATATAAAGTTACCAGGAAATTATATAAAACTTTAATGATATTATGCAAAATTTTCGCGCTTTCTTATAAAATTTGCCTAAAACTGTGCAAAGACGGGCAATATTTTTTCGAAACAGTAACGAAACATGACAAACCTTACTGCATTTT
>CAYUDB010000197.1:0-4962 GCA_964443405.1 uncultured bacterium
CGCGATGGCTACATAGCACTATATATCAACTTCGACACCGGCAAATCTGATATCAAACCCGAATCGGAGTCAATCGTCAAACAAATTTCCGAACTGGTAAAGCAAAATGCGAGCCTTAAAATCTCTATAGAAGGTCATACCGACAACACCGGCGATGCAACTTCAAACAAACTCCTCTCCGAAAAGCGCGCAAAAGCAGTTTTCGATGCAGTGGTAACACTTGGTGCAGACGCTAATCGAATCGTTCATTTGGGCAAAGGGCAGGAAAACCCAATTGCCGATAATCGAACTGAGGAAGGTCGCACTCTTAATCGCCGTGTGGAAATCGTGAAGGTTAAGTAAATTTCTTCTCCCTCTAATATAAAACATCGAAAGCGAACCACAGATATGGTTCGCTTTTTGATGATTAACAGACCATAATTATGACTACTTCTAAACACACAAAAGGCGGATTTTTCAATCCGCCTCTTTTTCTTAAAAAAACAAAACCTGCAAGTGTGTGCAAAAAACCGCAGGGTCAAAAAACTTTATTTGCCGAGAACAATGACAATGTCGTATCCACCCCATGGGAATTTCTGTGGCATTACAACAAGATCGGGTTTTGGAACAAGTGGGCTGCCAAGTTCGAAAGCGATTGTCTTTGCCGCCTCATAAAGACCAGGACGGAAATAGATTTTCGTGGAGGCAGGATTTTCGTTAACAGTGTTATCGGGCATGCCGACGTTTCTGTATCCCGCATGAATTAGTGCACCAGCAACTTCAGTCGCCCAACCGTCAATGCGATTTTTTGTGCCAACAGTGCCGTTGAGAACTTTAATGCTCAACATTCTAGACATGCTACCATGGCAAGGGGGCATGTTTTTTCCGCAGCAATCGCGTTTGCCGGTACATTTGTGCATTTGCGAACCACAAGGATGTCCCTTTACAATGACCACATCTTTTTCGATAATTTCAAAAGCTGTGTTGCCATGACATGGCATTTTGAAATTTTCGGTAAACTGGCAAACTTTTGGGTTCGAAACCGGGTTCAGCACATTCGGATAGCACAATGCAGCACCGAACATTTTGTTGCTGTAATAATAGTTCTTCTCACCACAGGGCTGTGCCATTGAAATGGCGAATACACCGAACAAAACTGCTGTAACAATGAGTCTGTCCTTCACAATTACCTCCAAGTGTTTGTGTTCAATAAAACCTAAACTAGGCATTTTGTCAACTTTTTGATTGCCCACAGAGGCGGATTGCTAAAACTGCAAACCGCCCCACAAATTTCATTCATATGGAATTATTCTGCCTTAAGCTTGCTGCGAAACTCTACAAGCACGCGGCGGTTAATAATACGACCTTCGGGTAAGTTGTTGTCTCCCAAAAGCGTTTCGGTAACCGAACCATCTGCACCCGAAATTTTCTTAAGCGTGTATGGCGTTTTGTCGCCAAACCCTTCGGTGATAAGTTTGACCTTGCGTTCTGCAAGCCATTTATCGACATCTCCGAACGTAGGTAAGTTAAGCAGGTTCGAAAGGTAAATTTTCAGATTTTCGAGTTCTGTGGCACCGCGCTGTTCTGAAAGTTCCTGGTTTCGACGTGCCAAGCCGATAACGTCGGTATGTCCAGTAACTGCAACAGTAAGCTCGCCTGGTTCATGTTCGGCAAGCTCGATTATGCGGCGCGCAACAGCTTCCATGCGCGAGTGATAATATGGTGAAATTGCCGCATCCTTGTCGAACTGGAACACCACGATAAGCATGGTTTCGATGCCGAGAACTTTGTCGATCTGATTGACTACAAGTGTTTCGGAATATGCCTCGCCAACTGCACCAAGTTCGTCAGTTACTGTAACGTGACCTACGTAAAATTTGCCGCCCTGCAAATAATCACTATTGTCAAGCTTCCAATCCCAAGGCAAACCTGCAGCAGGCTCGCCCTCGCCTACGGCAAACTGCTTTACTTTATCGCCTCCAAGCTCAACAAGCTCCATGCGGTGTGAGATAATGGCGTTGTCTGCCTGAACTGATGTTTGAACAAAATTCTGAGGGTTTTCGACAGTGACACCTTTGGGAATGCGCTTGCCTTCGAAAGGTTTGTAAATAATGCCGTCAGCAAGAAGTGAAATTTTTGCAAACCCTTCACCTTCAACTGGTTTGTCGGAACCCCAAGCAAAAATCCTATCCCACAGGTAGAACGGCACCACTTTTTTGAGCTGATCTTTGAGACCTGTCGAACGTTTGAATGCGGGTTCGAGGCAATTTGGTCCATCTGCTTTGTTGGCATAGCCTTCAATGAGAAGCATGATGTCTGGGTTGCGTTCTAGAATAGATTTGTAGGTTGCTGCCTGAGGTGAGAAATCATGACTTACTGCACAAACTTTATCGGGATATTTTATCGTCTGCTCCACTTGAGCAAGTGTGAGCGAAGGTATTTCAGAAGAAAGTTCCACTCTGCGGTTTTCGGACTGCACCATTGTATTGTAACGCTCCATACCTGCATAAGCCTGACCACCACCAGCAAGACGTTTTTTAGGATCATTGGCATCGTTGCGACGGATTTGGTTTGCAGCACCAACTTTTGCAGCAATGTAATTCACCACAGCGTCTTCGCGGCGAGTGCCAAGTTCGGGGTCGGTACCTTCGCCATCGGGATCGACATAGCCTGAAACATTGATTACTACGTCGGGGTTATTTTTGATACGGTCGGCGAGTTTGTCGAGTATGGGTTTGTAGCGTTCGGGGATTTCTGCAGAACCATTATCGAAGAAGATTATGGGCACAATGGGCAACTCTGTCTCTTGGAAAGTGAGTCGCGTTATGTTTAAGGTATCTTGACGGAATGAAATGGTGGGCACAGGACCGGGGAAAATTTTTATCATGTTGCCTGCCACGTTGTTCGCTTCGTCAAGTTCTTCGATAGTGCCCTTGATTGTGGGTAATTCTGACGCGTCGTCATCGACAGCGGCATAGACCATATACTCACCCGGTTGAAACGCCGTAAAGCTGAAATCTACTTTCGTCTCAGCGCCCGAGGATATTTCGGGAAGTTCACCTTTTGTCAAAAGTGAATATGTGCCATCGGGTTTGCGCATGTACGCCGAATATTTCGACGACTTGACTTTATTGGATGAACCATTTTTGAACGTGGCAGTAACTTTGACCTCATCACCGGGTTTCACACGTGTCATCGATGGGTCAACTGAAACTGCGGCGAGGTCCCACATGGGAATTGGGTTTGGCAATTGGAACATCGCCGAAAATTTGTGCGACGTAAAACCAGCCGACGATAGCTCGTTGATAGGATACAAAAAAGCATAGTCGATTTGCAAAGCCCACTCACGGTTGAGACGCCAGCCCAAACCAAAAGCCAATTCATCGGGGTTTGCACCACCGCGAACTGCTACTGTATGCTTTGAAAACCACTTCTCAAGCCCTAAATGAGGCGTTATAATAGAACTGCCTGCCTTATAATACCGTCCATCTGCAGCGACAAGAAAATCTGGTGTTAGCGCATAACTTGCGCCCATACGTATGTTCATGCTGCGTTTGCCATATTCGTCGTCGAGCAGTGCCAGATTTGGTTCTAGTATATCTAGGGCGCTAACACCTATGGTCACCTGACGTGTGATTCTCAACAGTAAACCTGCGTCCATTGAAAAGCCCCATTTACTTGTGCCATTTGCAAAAACAGGGTCATCACCAATGTGCACAGGTGAATCATCATCATCGACAAAATTGGCTGTGTTGTAACCCACGCCTTCAAAACGAAAGTTCACACCCAAACACAACGGATGATTGCCAAAAAAACCACGTCGTTTTATGCCAAACTGGTGCGCCAAACCAAGCTTGAATATGTTCTCAGAATAGACATCAGAAAACATATATCGCCAAGAAGCACCATAGGCAAAATAGCTTCGATACTGTGAGGCAAGACTCACATAACCAAAGCCAATATTGTCACCAGTTACACCCAAAAAATCGCGATTAAAGCCAGCAATTGCTGTAAAATAACGAAAAGAAGCAATACCGGCAGGATTCCATTCCATGGCATTAGCGTCATCAGCAAGACCTGTAAACGTTCGCCCCATACCCAAAGGACGTGCGCCAGTAAAATCTTCGGCAAACAAGCTCATCGAAGCTGCCAAAAGAATGGTGGCTATTGTTATAATTCGTATTTCGGTAGTTGTGTATTTCATTGTTTTCCTCCTTCGACTATCGAGCAATTGTTACAGTTCCATCGCAAACTAGTTCACCATCTACGCGAATTATATAAAGATAGACGCCCTGTGGCAAATAATTTCCGTTATCGTCCTTTCCATCCCAAATCGCTCGAGCCTTAAGCTCAGCAACAGGCAAACCTGCCGGAACAATTACTTCACGTATTTTCACCCCGTGCGCGTCAAAGAGCAAAAGCTCACCCTCTTCTCTGCCCATATCGGGAAATGTGAAGTGACATAGATCGTTGCGCCCATCGCCGTTTGGTGTAAACGGGTTTGGCACTCTCAAGCAACCTGGATTGTACGGATAATATAGGAACCAGGTGTAAGTAGTGCAGTTGGCTCCGCAAAATTCTTCGACAACATTATCGCAGACGCTTAACTCGATATATGCAGTTTCGCCTTCGGCAAGGTAGAAGCCAAGCTGTGCAAAATTCAATGAGACGGTATTCGATGTGAAAATACCCGTGAGCAATGTGTCTTGCACATGCGTAAACACGTGAACTCGTATGGAATCGTGATTAACACCTGAAATCATATCCGACAGCTCAATAGTGACATTTGGAACATTGGTACCGACTGCGGTGTCGGGCATTGGTGATGTCATAACTGCTGCAGGTGGTTCGAAATCGGTAATGAAAACAAAGTGCACAGGTGATGAAAGATGCACATCAAGTACATTATCAAGCGAATCGACTATTATATCGATGCTTGTTGCGTCTTGCCATGTTCCTGTAGGTGGGCTTACTGTAACCGCT
>CAYUDB010000198.1:0-4738 GCA_964443405.1 uncultured bacterium
AATAATGCAATCAATAAAAAACCCTCGAAAGAGGGTTTTTTATTACCGAAGTTTTTAAATATCTACAAAATCCCCTAATGTACCACTCTAAACAAGCGTAGATTATTAAAAATAGCGTATGTTTTTGGGAGCGATACCGAGATTACCGCTTGTTTTCAAAACAGCGATTTTCCTTGACTTTCGAGTGCGGGGACTTTATTTGAATAAACTTTGTAAATATCCATGAACTTGGGGAAGTTTTTGGAGTTCATACGTTTAACAAAAGGACGGTCGCGTTATGGGATGCACCTGCGAAACACGCAAGGACTTTGCGGCTTTTTCGGATGTTTTAACCGATTTTAAAGCCGAGTCAGGACAAGTTATACCTCTTTTGCAAAGAGCACAAGAGATGTATGGCTATGTATCACCAGAAGTTATAAAAATCATCTCCGATTACACCAAAAGCTCTGAGGCTCAAATCTATGGTGTAGCAACGTTTTATGCTCAGTTTCGTCTCACCCCAGTTGGCGAACACATAATACGCATCTGCCACGGCACTGCATGTCATGTTGCCAATGTAAAAACTGTGCACATCGCCCTCGAAGAAGAACTTGGCATACACGACGGAGAAACTACACCCGACGGCAAATTTACTTTCGAGAAAGTCAGTTGCCTCGGTTGCTGTTCACTTGCACCAGTGATGATGATCGACGAAGATACACACGGCAGATTAACACCCGAAAGTGCTGTTAAAATTTTGCGTTCGTACTGACGACCAACCCAAAAAAGGAAATCGACATGAAAAAAATCATAGTAGGAACCGGAACTTGTGGAGTCGCTGCGGGCGCAGATAAAACCTTTGCAGCACTCGAAGCCGCCATTAGGGCAAAAGATATAGCCGCACAAACCAACCTAACAGAAACAGGTTGCATCGGCTTGTGCTTTTGCGAACCACTCGTCGAGATTCGTGACGAAGACGGTAAATCATTTTTGTATCGCGACGTTACTCCAGAACGTGTAGAACGTATTATAGTCGAACATGTTATAAACGGAAACCCTATTACCGACTGGATAGTTGTCGGTGCAGGTGTTCCAAAACCAGAAGACGCACTTTTAGCAAAACAAGTGCGCATAGTTCTCCGCAATGCAGGCATAATCAATCCCGACCATATCGACGAATACATTGCTCGCGATGGTTACAAGGCATTGCGCAAAGTTTTGACAGAAATGTCCCGCGATGAAGTTGTCGATGTTATCATTAAATCTGGGCTTCGTGGTAGAGGCGGTGCAGGATTTTCCACTGGTATGAAATGGAAATTCGCTAAAGACGCTGCGGGTGATAAAAAATATATAATCTGCAATGCCGACGAAGGTGATCCCGGAGCTTTCATGGATCGCTCCACAATCGAAGGCGACCCACACACTCTTCTCGAAGGTATGGCAATTTGTGCCTACACAGTGGGTGCCGATGAAGGCTACATCTACTGTCGTGCAGAATATCCAAAAGCCATAAAACGTCTCAAACACGCCATCGCCGAAGCCGAATCACGTAATTTGCTCGGCACAAATATAATGGGCACAAATTTCTCATTGCATTTGCACATCAAAGAAGGTGCCGGCGCTTTTGTCTGCGGCGAAGAAACTGCCCTCATGAACTCCATCGAAGGTAAGCGCGGTATGCCTCGTGTTCGTCCACCATTCCCTGCACAAAAAGGTCTATGGGCAAAACCCACAAATATCAATAATGTCGAAACCTATGCCAACGTGCCATGGATAATTTTGAGCGGTGCCGAAAAATTTGCTGCCATGGGCACCGAAAAATCAAAGGGTTCAAAAGTATTCGCACTTGCGGGCAAAATTGTTCGTGGCGGCTTAGTGGAAGTGCCTATGGGCATGACCATTCGCGAACTCATATTCGACGTAGCAGGCGGCATACCCGGCGGGAAAAAAGCTAAGGCTGTGCAAATGGGCGGTCCTTCGGGCGGATGTATTCCCGAAACTCTTTGGGACACACCCATTGATTACGAATCTATAACTTCCACAGGCGCTATAATGGGTTCGGGCGGCATGGTTGTAATGGACGAGACAACATGCATGGTAGATGTAGCTCGTTTCTTCCTCGAGTTCACCCAACGCGAAAGCTGTGGTAAATGCACTTTCTGCCGAATTGGCACCAAACGCATGCTCGAAATTCTCACGCGCATAACCGAAGGCAATGGCGAACTTTCCGATATCGGCAAACTCGAAGACCTCTGTGTGAAAATCGCAAACACCAGCCTGTGCGGACTCGGTCAAACTGCTCCAAATCCCGTGCTCACAACACTCAAATACTTCCGCGATGAATACATTGCGCATATCGTCGATAAAAAATGCCCTGCGCATTACTGCAAAAAACTGCTCACCTACAAAATCCTTCCCGAAAAATGCACGGGTTGCACTCTCTGCGCACGCAAATGTCCCGTGAACGCCATCAGTGGTGAACGAAAAGTAGCTCATGTTATCGACATGGCAAAATGCATAAAGTGCGGTGCATGTTACACATCATGTAAATTTGGCGCAATAACCGTGGAGTAAAAAATGGCAGACATTAAAATTAAAATTAACGGTAAAGAACATATCGTGGATTCATCCATGACCATACTCGCTGCGTGCAAATCTGTGGGTGTGGAAATCCCATCGCTTTGCCACGACAATCGTCTTGAGCCTTTTGGAAGCTGTTTCGTATGCGCGGTAAAGGTCGAAGGCAGGCGCAATAATCTCGTTCCAAGCTGCGCTACACCAGTATTCGATGGCATGTCGGTAATAACCGAGAGCGACGAGGTTCGCGCTGCTCGCAAAAGTGCACTCGAACTTTTGCTCTCAAACCATTATGCCGACTGCATAGCACCATGCAAACTCAAATGTCCATCAAATGTTGACATACAAGGTTACATCGCCCTCATTGCCGCAGGCGAAATTAACGAAGCAGTAAAACTTATCAAAAAAGTGAATCCGCTTGTGGCTTCATGTGGTCGCGTGTGCACACGCCCTTGCGAAGATGTGTGTCGTCGCAACAATGTCGATGATCGTGTGGGCATCGATTATCTCAAACGTTACGCTTCCGATAAAAACGAACGCGCTGTCGATGTCTATCACGCCCAAAAAGGCAAACCTACTGGCAAAAAAATCGCCGTAGTTGGCGCAGGACCTGCAGGACTTACTGCCGCATTTTATCTTGCCCAAAAGGGACATGCAGTCAAAATTTTCGAGGAGAAAGATAATCCTGGCGGCATGATCCGTTATGGCATTCCGTCTTACCGACTGCCAAAAGGCGATATTGACTTTGAAGTTGAAAAAATTACTGAGCTTGGTGCCGAAATCGAATATGGCAAAGCACTTGGACGCGATTTTCTCATTGACGACCTTGTAAAAGATTACGATGCAGTATTTTTGGGTATCGGCTGTCAAGCAAATAAACCGCTAGGCATACCTGGCGAAGACAACACCACACGTTTTCTCTCCGGCATCGGTTATCTCGAACGCTGTCAAACAGATAGCTGCATGAGGCTTTTCGGTCATGTGGTGGTTTTGGGCGGTGGCAATACGGCTATCGACTGCGCACGTTCTGCACTTCGCATGGGCGCAAGTAAAGTAACTATCGCCTATCGACGCACCGAAAAAGAAATGCCAGCTCACGAAATGGAAATTCACGAAGCCAAACGTGAAGGCTGTGAACTCATGCTTCTCGTTGCACCAAAACGAGTTGTGGCAAACGAAAATAATGAACTTGTTGGCATCGAATTCACACGCATGGAGCTCGGCGAACCTGATGCATCGGGCAGACGTAAACCCGTTGAAGTTAAAGGTTCTGAATTCACGCTAAACTGCGATTGGGCTTTTGCAGCTGTAGGACAAGAAGTTGCAACAACTTGCCTCGAAGGCGGCGATAACTCTTGCATGCCCATGTTAAACAAATGGCGCACCTTCCAAGTAAACCCCGAAACTGGCGCCACAAACATCGAAAAAATCTTCGCTGGCGGCGACGCCGTTACTGGTGCTGCCACAGCCATTGAAGCCATTGCCGCTGGCAAAAAGAGTGCTTATGCTATCAATGCTTTCCTCACAACAGGCAAGCCCAAAGCCATGCCAAAAGAATTCGTGTCGAAGAAAGATTTTTGGGGCACAGTGCCTACCGATGAATTTGCCGATTGCAAAAAACTCGAAAAGCAGACCATGCCCGAAATTGACCCTTGCGTGCGCGTGCGTGATTTTCGCGAAGTAGAGCTTGGTTTCACCGATGAGCAAGCTATTGCCGAAGCACAACGTTGCCTCGAATGCGGATGTGCATCTGTTTACACTTGCGAATTGAAACGCCTTGCCACACAATACGATGCAAATGTGGAAAGCTATAAAGGCGATTTAGTCAAAAACACACCCGACAAGCGCCATCCTTTCATCTCACTCGACATGAACAAATGCGTTCTGTGCGGCAGATGTGTTCGCATGTGCTCAGACGAAATTGTTGGCGCTAATGCACTTGGATTTGTTGCACGCGGTTATGAAACAAAGCTCAAACCCGCTCTCGACCGTCCGCTTCTCGAAACAACATGCGAAAGTTGCGGCATGTGCGCAGCCACTTGTCCAACTGGTGCCATCGAAGCCAAACCGTTTACACCCAAACCAGGACCATGGGAACTCGATTACACCACAACGACTTGCACATTTTGTTCTGTAGGATGTTCGTTAAAACTTGGCAAAATAGGCGATACACTTGTTGAAG
>CAYUDB010000199.1:0-4723 GCA_964443405.1 uncultured bacterium
CTCCTATATTCGTAAGCATCAATTAGAAAACTTGGAAATGGATTTGCTGTAGTTGCGGGTTTAGTCAATTAATATAGACGAAAACTCAATTCCTGATCTCTGAACTCAACTGTGGAATCCCAGAATTGCAACTACTTCAAACATTGAAGAAACCGAACAAATCACAACTAATCCTCTTGCGCTTTTGATAAAACCACTTGGGCAAAACACACAACGTATCGAGATTACTTCAGGTGCGGCATCTTTTTGCCTGCTAACAATTTCTGATCTAACAGGCAGATGCATTGCGCAATTTTCTGCACACGAAAAACGAGCTTATTTCGATTGGAATACTTCGGATTTGCCCGATGGAGTTTTCCTATTCACGCTGGCAAATAGAGCGCAAGTAATTAAATCTAAGTATCTGCTTATAAAGTGATAATCCAATATTTATATATAATTGTTGTGCAAATCCAGCACCGCACGATGATCTAGAACGGAGTATAATGGTAACATTTGAGTTAATTGCGCAGGATTCGAAAACCGGTGCACGAGCGGGTATTCTACACACACCGCACGGTGATATTCCAACTCCCGTGTTTATGCCAGTAGGAACTCAGGGAACGGTAAAACTTTTGCCATGGCGCGACCTTTATGATTTTGATGCGCGCATAGTTCTTGGCAACACTTATCATCTTTATCTGCGCCCAGGACACAAGCTTATTGCCAAGCTCGGCGGGTTGCACAGATTTGTTGGTTGGGACCGTGCGATGCTAACTGACAGCGGTGGTTTTCAGGTTTTTTCGCTATCGGAACTGCGCAAAATAACGGAAGATGGTGTAAAGTTCCAATCGCATCATGATGGTAGCTATCATTTTCTGACTCCAGAGCTTGCTACAGAGATTCAATATCACTTACGACCTGATATCATGATGGCTTTTGATGAATGTGTTTCATATCCTTGCGATCATAATATTGCTGCGCGTGCTGCTGATAGGACATTTCGCTGGTTAACTCGTTGCAACGCAGAAATATCACGACTTACTCAAACCGATTCATCTCCCGAAACTATTCCAGCTTTGTTTGGTATAATTCAAGGGAGTACATTTCCTGATTTGCGCCGCTATTCACTTGATCAAATAACGTCTGTTGATTTACCTGGCTATGCCATTGGCGGGCTTAGTGTTGGTGAACCAAAGGACGAAATGTTTGGTATGCTTGATGAGATAGTTCATCTTATGCCATTTGGCAAACCACGGTATCTTATGGGCGTAGGTAAACCAACCGATATTATTGGTGCAGTAGCAGTTGGCGTTGATATGTTTGACTGTGTTTTACCAACTCGCAACGCTCGCAACTCGTCTGTTTATACTTGGCGAGGAAAAATGTCATTAAAAGCTTCATATTATGCTGAAGATACTTCACCGATAGATGAAAATTGTAAGTGTTATGTTTGCCAAAACCATTCTCGCGCCTACATTCGCCATCTTTTTTCTGTGGATGAATTGCTTGGAGCTTATCTTACAACTCACCATGCCATATACTTTTACCTTGATCTCCTTCGAGAAATTCGCCGCGCTATAATTGACAACAGGTATTACGATTTCATGCAAGATTTTGCACGCTCGTTCTCGGAAGATGTTATTCATCCATAGAAACTAGCTATTTGATGTAATTTATTCGCTTCCAAGTAGATATGGTTTCATTAGTAATACGCAGAAAATAAACACCGCATCCGAGATTGGATTCGGGTGTCCATGTGTTCACGCCATTAGCGAGTTGAGCAACTTGTTTTCCAGCAATATCATACACAGCAATCTCGGTATTTTTGGGAGCGTCAACAAACAGAGTGGCGTTAAAAGGGTTTGGAAAAACTGTTGCTTTATGTGTAGTTTGAGTTTCATTAGGTGAGGTATTTATATTGACAGAAATTGGTCTTTCAAATGTAATATATGAGCATGTTGTGCCAGTGAAATATATCGAATTTTCAGCGACAAGTGTGTCGCCTTCAACGTACATTTCGTTTCCATTGTTGAGATTTCGGTCGAATTTTGGGAAATTGGACGAGGTTATCACTAGTCGTAATCGATGATTTGCTAAAAAAACATGCGCAATAGTTGGCATTTCTATATCGACTGAAAATACTTCTCCAGGTGTTATAAACGTTTCTTCTGCGTAAGGAAAACGTAACCTTGCGCGTGCTATTCCATCGGTGAGAATTATTGACCTTCCATCGGGATAAACATCGCAAATGCGCACGGTAAAGTCGGTGTCGCGGCGATTGGTGGATGCGAAAATGTGTGCGTGAATTTTGCCGCAAATTTCATACGAGCTTGTAAATGATGAAGTTGTGAAAAGTAAGCAATCTTCACGCGATTCAATTACATAAGCTATATCAACTGGTCCTGCAACGACGACACTGTCAAATACATTCATGCGCGCACCACCATATGTTGGCGAAATATCATGTGGGTCATAGTTATAAGTTGCTGGTGCAATGCATGCAGGAGAGCGATAACGTGACAGTGTTTCACCTTCGTGTAAGAAAAATGTGTCAATATTTTTTTCCATCGCTAGAAGATCGATACATGCACGCCATTCATTTTGTCCCATAACAAAATAGCTTGTTACAGGTAAGTCCAAGTAATCGTTATCTGCATCACGTAGAAAACTGTCGAAAAATTTCTTTTCGATCGTTTGATTATAGTTTTCAGCTTCAGGAAAACTAAGTTCGCCTTGGTTAAGTGCTCCAATGCCGGTGTGAAGCCATGGTCCCATAATAAGTTTGTGCATCCCTGCAACAGATGGGTGTGAATATGCTCGCAAATCGGAAAATGCGCGCAAAATATCATCTGGAAAATGATCAAAGTATCCTGATGCTAACAACATAGGTACATCAAATTCTTCAACGTTATTTGAAGATATCTCAACGTATTCCCAAATTGCATCATATAGCGGACGTGACACAATTGTTTCAAAACTCAAAAAACCTAGAGAATCGAGCGAAAGCGTGTGTTCATAGCGCAAAACACCGTTAGTGTAGTAATCAGAATACTTGCTCTTAAAATCTTTAATGTATGGCGCACAACAAATTAAATGAGGTGGATGTTCGAGTGCGGTTTGGTATTGTATCGCACCCAATGCTGAACCACCGTAAGTGCCAATGCGTCCATTGCTAAATGACTGTGTCGCAATCCATTCTACACAATCGTAGCCATCGAGTCCGCGATTGTAGCCCGCCACATATGCACCTATCGATGCGTAAAATCCGCGCCAGTCAACGGTTACGACATTGTACGATGCAAAATTCCACATTGTTGTGGTATCGTGCACATCAGCATAGAGGAGTAAAAGGCGATATTGGGCTTTATTGTAAGGAGTTTGGATTAATATTACAGGTTTTGCAACAGTTGTGTCAGTTGTATAGACATCAGCAGCCAAAAATCTGCCGTCGCGCATCGGTATATTTTTCGCATAATAACGAATTGGCTGTGCATTTAATATGCACGTAAATAGGGCAAAAATTAAAATATTACGCATATTCCTTTGGTGTCTCTTTTTTTTAAAAAGCTACTTTCTCGAGCAAATACAAGTTTTTATTTGGAAAACCATTATAGCATGTTTGAAAACGAAAAGTTACCGGTAATTTCCGTAAGGTGACAATAAATCTTGAAAATATCAAATCTTTGGTTATATTTCTATGTATGTAAGGAGGTTTAAATGGCGCTCAGACTTGGTGAAATGCTTATAAAAGCGGGCAAACTCCGCAAAGAACAGCTCGATCACGCACTTATTGAACAAAAGGAACATGGTGGAAAACTTGGTGAAGTCCTTCTGCGACTTGGCTATATAAAGGACGAAGGTGTAATTCAAACGTTTTTGGCAAAACAACTCAATATCGGCACAGTAAAACTTGAAGATCTCGAGCTGGAACCAGAAGTTGTCCGCTTGATTCCCAACGATATTGCCACAAAATTTGCAGTAATTGCAGCAATCCGCGTGGGCAAAATGCTTTTTGTGGCAACTAATGATCCAGCGAATGTTTTTGTGCTCGATACGCTTAAGTTTGTTACTGGATACGACATACAGCCTGTTATGTCACCTAAAGATTCTATCCAAAAAGCCATTGACAAATATTACGGTTCTGGTGAAACAATTTCCGATATCATCGGTGGCATGGATGACATGGAAGTTGTTGAAAATCAATCTGAAGAAGTGAACGAAAACGATATTCAACAAGCAGTCCAAGATAAACCTGTTGTTAAGCTTGTCAACTCACTTATTCTCGACGCCATTAAAACAAAAAGCTCCGACATACACATGGAAGTGTATGAGAAAAAATTTCGCGTGCGCTACCGCATCGATGGTGTTTTGCGCGAAGTTTCAACTCTGCCATACGCGTTACGTCATGCAGTTATATCACGTCTCAAAATTCTTGCCAAACTCAACATCTCCGAACGTCGCCTACCCCAGGACGGTAGAATCAAAATTCAGGCTTTCGGCAGAGCAGTGGACTTTCGTGTGTCGATACTGCCATGTATTTTCGGTGAAAAAATAGTCATGCGTTTGCTCGACCCCGAAAACCTCATGTTAGACATGGCAAAACTGGGTTTTCCAGAGCGTGCCAAAAAACTTTTTAACAAAGCTATCCATAGCCCATTCGGCATGATATTGGTTACAGGTCCTACTGGTTCGGGTAAAACCACAACACTTTACTCGGCACTGCAGGCACTTAACACACCCG
>CAYUDB010000200.1:0-4606 GCA_964443405.1 uncultured bacterium
AATCGGCATCCCTTACGACAAAATAACACGTTGCGGCGAAAAAGATAATTTTTGGGAAATGGCAGATACAGGACCATGCGGACCTACAACAGAAGTTCATTTCGATATGGGTTATGATATCGACCCAACAGGTAAGCCCAATTCTTCCAAGCGGTTTGTGGAAATTTGGAACATAGTATTCATGGAATTTTTCCGCAATGCCGACGGCTCATTGCACAAACTGCCAGCACAGAACGTCGATACGGGCATGGGTTTTGAGCGACTCTGCTCCATTTTGCAAAACACAGGCGACAATTATCGCACCGATGTTTTTGCACCGATAATCGATGCCATTGGAGATTTTTCGGGGCATTCGTATGACGAAAATGAGGAGATACGCACGGCATTTCGCGTGCTTGCCGACCATATTAGGGCGCTAGGCTTTGCCATTGCCGATGGTGCCATGCCGGGCAACGGTGGCAGAGGTTATGTTTTGCGGCGCATACTTCGCCGCGCGGCACGTTTTTCGCGAGTGTTGGGCATACATGAACCTATATTATTTCGTTTGGTAACACCACTTGTAGATAAATTCGGCGCTGCATATCCCGAGCTTCGCATGCAAGCTGCGCACGTGAATTCGGTGATTCGTGCCGAAGAAGAGCGCTTTGGCAAAACACTCGACAACGGAATTGAACTTTTCGAGCGCATTGCCGAAACTGCCGAGAACGACGATAAAATCATCAGCGGCGAGAACATGTTTCGGCTCTACGATACCTACGGTTTTCCGCCCGACCTAACACGACTTATGGCTGAAGAACGCGGTCTTTCTGTGGACGAAGATGGATTTACAAACCAGATGACAGCGCAAAAACAGCGCGCGCGCGCAGCTGGCACTTTCGACATAACACATGTGCGCAAAGGCGAATGGACTACGATTTCAGATGGCGACAGTTCACTTTCGTTGTGTTATGAAACCGAAGCTTCTGATGCTGACGTTCGTGCCATACGAAAAATCGACGATAGCAGCTGCGAACTTGTGCTTTCGGCAACACCCTTTTACGCCGAAAGCGGCGGGCAAATAGGTGACATTGGGCGCATTGAGGGCGAAAATTTTTCGCTTGAGGTTGTTGACACAAAGCGCGAGGGCGAAAAGATCGTGCATATTTGCAAATGCCCTTCTTTTGACGATATTTTTGCGCTACTAGAAAAAAATAATGCGGTATTTGCGCAAGTTTCTAGCGCACATAGGCTTGCAATTCGACGCAATCATACCGCCACACATTTGTTACATCGAGCGCTAGGGCAGACATTAGGTACCCATGTAAAACAGGCGGGATCCTTTGTATCAAACGAAAAACTGCGATTCGATTACTCACATTTTGAGCCACCAACGCCAGAGCAACTCGAACACATCGAACAGCTTGTGAACAATGCCATCCTCGCCGATTTGCCAATTTCAACGACTATCACCACGTTCAACGAAGCTGTGGCGCATGGTGCAGTGGCGCTTTTTGGCGAAAAATATGGCGAACATGTGCGAATGGTCACCATCGGCGATTTTTCCACTGAGCTGTGCGGCGGCACACATTTGACGCGTTCATCACAGGCTGGGCTTTTTGCGATAGTTGCAGAGGAAAACGTATCTTCGGGCACGCGACGCATCGAAGCGGTTACCGGTGAGCGCGCTTTCGAGATATTTTCCGCGAGATCGCGAAACTGGAAACGCATGGAAGCCTTTTTTGCCGAACGCGGCGATAAGCTTTTTGCGCGTTTTGAGGCAATGCGTGAGGAACTTGAGAATTTGCGCAAAGTGAAAGCAGAATTTGAACTTACGACGGCAAAGAGAATGGCGCAAACACTTTTTGCCGAAGCTCTGGAAAAAGATGGCGCGAAATTCATCGTGGCAAATGTAAAACTTTCGTCGCAAAACGAGCTTGCACGGCTTTTGGAAACACTGGAATCACAAGTATCGTCTGGTGTTATTTTTATTGGTGCAGCTGTGGACGACAAGGTTTTATTTGTGTGCCGTATTACAAAAGACATTGTAGCACAAGGGTTTGACGCGGGAGCTATTGTTTCTGCGGCGGCAAAACTAACAGGCGGCGGCGGCGGCGGGCGCAAAGATTTCGCACAGGCTGGCGGGCGCTTTGTGGATAAGCTACCCGAGGCGATTGAGGTGACAAGACGAAGGTTATCAATACCGGAGTGATTTATATAGTCATAAACAATTACTGAGAACACACTGTTTTTTGGGTTATTTCCGCCTGGCGTAAAAAAAACGTTTGACTTTGATGCACGCGATGTATAAATATCGAATAGATTTCTATTTGATCGTAAAGGCGTGCATATGAGTTCAAGCAATTACAACATCACCCCAGAGCAGAAAGACTTGCTGCGTCAACTTGTTAGCGCAAAAAGAATGGGCACACCTGAACCTTTTGTGCTGCGACCTGGTTGTTTGCAATCTGGCTTTACTCTGGTTGATGGAAATAATAACATGTTTCTGCAAAATTCTGAAACTCTCCCTAACAACTTGACTGCCTTAAAAGATGCGGGGTTTCTTACAGAAGAGCATGGCTACACATTTACACAAAACGCTTACGATGCCGTAAAAACCGACTTCAAAACGCGAAAAATTACATGGGAAAAAATTCTGACGTGTTTTTTTCATTTATTTGCAAACCTGTTCTGAACAAGCTGATCAACTTGCTCTTCCAACAATTTCCCATTGGCTAATTTTTATTTGGAACAGCTGAATGCTTCCCGCGATGTCGGTCTCAGCATTTAACCTGCTCCGCACTTTCGGAAAAGCCCGCGGTATGCGCACCTAAAACCACCGCACAATTCAAAACCCAATCCACACAACGCTAACGCGCAACACTTTCCGAGCTCCACATCTCAATAACCCAACGCTGAACTGTTTCCTTCACCACACGTGTATCGCGCGCAGAAAGTATGGTTTTACGCAAAATATCATCTCTCAACATTTTGCTTGTAATGCTCAATAGTTCCAAATGCCTCTCTGTAGAATTGGCAGGCGATAACAAAAGCACAATTATCTTCAATTCTTGCCCAAAGCTATTGTCGTGAATGCCCTTTTTGCAAACACCAAGCGCAATGAGTGGTTGTGTCAAACCCTCGATTTTTGCATGTGCCACAATCGCATCGTCACCCACGAGAGTGCCACCTTGTTTTTCTCGCTCGAAAAGGGCTGTAAGCGCACGACTTTTTACCGCTTTCCCCGTTTGGGAAAACGAATCGAGCATTTGTTTTACTACATCTTCCTTTTTTACTAATTCATTCCATATCAACGTATTTAAATGCAAAAAAGCTGTTTTGTTCTCATACACGAAAGCTTTGCGCTCCAAATGATTTTCACTTTGCACTTCACTGTTTGCGCATTTGTGTTGATCTTCAGTAACGAGCTTTGTATCCAAAACAACAACTGTAATTCCTCTGCCCTCAGTTACCAAACGTTCGATTATACTCGTCTGACCCAATAAACGTTTCCAGAATGGTGTCCCCTTTGTAGGGCTGCCAATAACAATGTGCCCAACGAGATATTCTTTGGCAAATTGAAGTATGGTCTTTACAACATCATCGCCTTTGAATGTGAACACTGTTGCCCCCAATTGCTGCGCGAGCATAAGTGTATTCGACAGCATGCGTTGAGTTGTCGCATCGATAACTGTAGGGTGCTCTTTAGCTGTTTGCACATAAACTGCATACCAGTTGCGATTTAAGCGACCAGCCAACCTTGACGCGTAGCGTAACAATGCCTCTCCGTTAGGTCCTCGTGAGCTAAGACACACCATAACCTGATCGGGACTCGACGGTATATCATCATCTAATGGATCACGCCGTCGCGAATCGATTTGAGCTGCCAATTCACGAAGTGTCAATTCACGAAGCTGTTCTAAATTTGTAGGTTTGAAAAAATTCGCCATAGCAGTATCTATGCGCTCTTTGGTATAGACTTTTCCTTCCTCTAGACGGCGTCGAAGATCTTCAATGGTTACATCCACGTTGACAAGTTGATCGGCTTCGGCAATAATACGATCGGGAACTCGTTCGCGAACTTTTACAGCAGTAGCCTTCTCTACAGTATCGTAAAGGCTTTCTAAGTGCTGAATATTCAAAGTCGAAATAACATGAATACCTGCCGCAAGTAACTCTTCCACATCTTGATAGCGTTTTACATTTCTGCTGCCAGGCACATTTGTGTGAGCAAGCTCGTCAACAAGAACAATACTCGGGCGACGTGCCAAAATCGCATCTATGTCCATTTCCTCAATAGCAATTCCGTGATACGTAATTTTCCTAAGTGGTATTATGGGAATCCCTGTGAGCAAAGCTTCTGTCTCTGTTCGCCCATGGGTTTCTACCAAACCAACAACCAAATCGATGCCATCTTCCAATATGCGATGCCCTTCGAGAAGCATCTGATACGTTTTTCCAACACCGGCAGAATACCCAACGTAAATCTTCAGTTTACCCCGTTGTGAGCGTCGTATCAAACGCAAAAAATTATCCGCTCGATTCTCGTTCATGTTAGTTCTCCATACTATCCAATGCCATGTTCACAAGCAAAACGTTTACCAAAGGCTGAGTAGTAATTGCGCCACCA
>CAYUDB010000201.1:0-4574 GCA_964443405.1 uncultured bacterium
TCCGCAGGGTTTGCCGACATAAGCTCGACAAGCCTGTTTTTCGAAATTATACCGGTCTCCACAAGATGTGTCCAAACAACCGAAAGTGCCGTTTCAAGCCCAATGATGCCCGATAAACTCTGGTCGAAAGGATTGTCCTTTTCGTTTGGTGCATGAGGTGCATGGTCGGTAGCAATTGCATCGATAGTGCCATCGGCAAGTGCTTTGCGCAAAGCTTCAATATGCTCACGCGAGCGCAAAGGCGGCATCATTTTGTACATCGAATCGAAACCAGATTCGAGCACAAGGTCGTCGCTAAGGACGAGATGGTGCGGCGTTGCCTCACAAGTGATGGCGAGACCTTCTTTTTTTGCAGCGCGAACAAGCTCAAGCCCATCTTTTGTGGAGATGTGCTGTATGTGCAACCTTCCGCCGCAAAGACGCAATAGGTCGATATCGCGCGATATCATAATTGTTTCGGCAGCAACTGGTATGCCTTTCATGCCGCAGAGGGAAGCCACATCACCTTCATGCATTTGTCCACCAGCCGAAAGTGTTGGTTCGAGTTCGTGCACCAAAATAGGCAACTCAAGCTGCGAAACATATGTAAGCGCATTGCGCATGAGTTCCGAATCAGCGATAGTCTTGCCATCATCGGAAAAAGCTATGGCACCACTTTCCGCCATGTCGGCAAACTCGCAAAGCTCTTTGCCCTCTAGTTTTTTGGTAACGGCACCCACAGGGTAAACAAAGACAACTGCATGTGCCGTTTTGTCGTAAATCGATGCAACCATGGCAGCATTGTCAACTGTGGGGTTTGTGTTTGCCATAACAGCGATGGCAGTAAAACCACCTGCTGCTGCCGCATGCGACGCCGAATGCACATCTTCTTTGTATTCTTCACCTGGTTCGCGCGAGTGAACATGCATGTCCACAAGACCCGGGAAAACAAACATACCCGTCGCGTCGTAAATTTCCGCGTCGAGGTCTTCGATGTGCTTTTCTACAGCTGCAATCTCTTCATCTTCGATGAGAACATCGTAAATATCGTCCAAACCCTGCTTCGGATCAATAATGTGTCCACCGCGCAAGATAGTTTTGGGCATTTTACACCTCGTCGTTATTTTTATCAATTATTTCCACAATCTCGTAAAAATTATCGCGTCCCTGCGCTTTATCGTATGCGCGCACTATAAAATATGCGGCAAACGCAAAGGATATACCGTAGAGCATCGCCCATTGGTCGGAAGCACCGAATGCTTTGGCGATATAGTAGGCGGCTAAAAGAAAAAACACCGGAAATATGAACAATAAAAATGCCGCAAAAACAAAACGTGTCGGTGCTACAGCAAGGCGAACAGTGTCGCCAATTACAAGATTGTCAATTGCTTTTGCCGAAACAGTCCATACTTTGCCACCTTTCACAAGTGAAGGACAACTGCTGGCAATAGCACATGAAGCGCAGTTTTCGCCTCTTACAACCTCAACTTTCGCATAACCGCCCGCAATGCCAACAACTCTGCCTATTTCTTCGGCTGCGCCTGCAGCAGCTTCTTTTGATATGTGATCGGGAATTTTTGCCATTCTGACGCTCACCTAAACATAAAAAAGGCGGCTTATCGAAAGCCGCCTGATATTTGATTACTTAGTTTTCGCCTCGGCGACAGAACCGAAATAATCGAGGCGCATGTCTTCTATCTGTGCACCTTGTCGTAGATGCGAGAACCATTGTTGGTAGGCATTATCGCGTTTGGCGCGGTACATGCCTTGTCGAATGCGCTCAGATTCGGTGCTGTATTCTTCCATTTTTGCGTCGATACGATCGATGAGCTTGCCAATATAAACTTTGCCATCACTATCCACTAGTGGCGGCGTCAGCATGCCCTTGACAAAAACATACGACAGAGCACCAGTAAGACGCGGCGCAAAACCAGCGGCTCCAGTGTTTTCGTAAACGCCTATCATACCTGTGGTATCATATTGGGCGCCATAGGCTTTGGCAACTTCGGCAAAAGATTCACCGTTTTGCACACGTGCATTTGCGCTTGCAGCATCGATTTTTGCGCGCTCTTCGCGTGCGGCTTTTGAGAGCTTGTATTTTATGAAATCGCGTGCTTGCGTAAAATCACGGAAAGTCTTTGGTGCTGCTATTTCGGTTTGCAATATGAAATATTTGCCATTGCTCTTTGTAACTTCGGGCACAGAACCAATGCCCTCATGCATGGCAAAGGTATTGAGCATAGTGCGCAAACCGATGCCCGGTATAGGATCGAAAGCGCCAATTTCGGGGGTTCTGTAGAGCTGCAAATTGTGCTTCTGCGCTGCCTTCTCGATACCTGCACTAATAGCTTCTTCGCGAATTTGCTTAGCAAGCTCGCTGAGGCTGTCGTCTGTCTCGATGCCCGGCTGAACGCGCACGAGAATGTGCTGAACATGCCAAAGGGTATCTGCTTTTTTTGAAAGGCTATCGATTTCGATGTGCCTACCCAAAGATTTGATAACATGCCAACCGAACATGGTCTTTACAGGTGCCGAAACTTGACCGGAATCGAGTTTGGTTGCTGCTGCTTCGAATTCGGGCACAAGCATGCCACGGCGAATATAACCAAGTTCTCCGCCATTTTGAGCAGTTTGCAAGTCGTCGGAGTATATGGTGGCGAGGTTTTCGAATTCGTCGCCAGTATCGAGACGCTCTTTAACGGATTTTATCTCCGATTCAGCTTCGGCAGAATCTTTTGCAGAAGGCAGGTAATCGATGGATACATATTTGAACTTGACAAAATCTCTGTCGTTAAGCTTGGTTTTATTCTCATCGTAATATTTGCGGAGCACAGCTTCGGTGGTATCGATGGGAACAATAATTTTTTCGGGGTCGAAAACTATGTATTCGCCTTTGATTTTAGTTTTCTCTGCCAAAAACTGGTCGCGCACTTCGAATTTTGTAATATAAGTGACGGTAGCGATAAGTGTGCGGAGCTTATCGAAGGGCAAATTTGCCGAGACTGCCTGTTCCACCGGGCGCCAATCCACTTGGGGATTGTCGAGGTAGGTGAGGTATTTTTTGTAATCGAACTGCCCGTTTGTAAGGAAGCCTGGTTGTTTTTGAATCCAGTCGGGCGGATTGCGCTTGAGACGCTCATAGATTTCCTTACCGGTAGCCCCTTCGGTGCGCTTGAGTTTGAACTGCTCGGCAAGAAGTTCGCGGTTGACCAATGTGTGAAAAGCCTGTTCGCGCAAATCTTCCGATACAAAGTCATCCACATTTTGCGAGCGCGACACGAGGTTTTGAACCTGATTTTCCACTTCTTTGTTGTAGTCTGCATAATCGACTTTCATAGTCTTTTTGCCTTCTTTGACTACAGCAATAATATTTTTGTTCGAAAAAGTGGAGCCGCCGATGTCCATACCCCATTGAAAAACCATCATGCCCACAAAAAGAGCGGCGACTATGAAAAATATTATGCGCATCTTATCACGAAGCTTTTTCATAAACACCGATTGTGCCATCAATTCCTCCAGTTGAATTTGCCAAAAGCATAAGTTGGCAAAAAATACCTTCATTTTTTCGGCACGCAAGAAAAAAATTGACACCTCTCAACAATTATGTGCATTGCGCTTTTGTAGGCAATTGCACAGCTGCCTCAACCGTATAATAAAGGCACTTTTTGAGAAGATAGTCATCAGCTGTGAGAAATGCGCGATGCATTCCGTAGGATAAGATTATCGCGTAAAATGCTTACCACAGGTAAAAACTGGGTCATCGAAAGAAAACACCCTCCCAAATCACGCGCCCATGGTGCATAATTGTTGCAGCATAACATGTCGTATGGCATATTTTGCAGACTGTGTCCCTATTCGCACATTTACGCAAAGCACTCATTTGGCATCGGCGGAACCGCTCTAAAGTGCCTGCTTGAGTTGGTAATTACATCGCTTGAGAGACGTTAGAACTAATCCAGTAAAGAATAAATGGTCATTGGCGCGACACGAAATTGCCAAGAAGCGATGCGCGAAATTGAGCATAAAAAATCACTGAGATGAGTTTTTTTTGAGACAAGTAGCACATATGCCGCGCAAATTCACTTCCATCGAAACAACTTTGTGCCCTTCGACAAGTGAAAGTTCTAGCTCTGGTTGGGCAAGCATAACATCAGTAACCTCTCCACACTGTTCACATTTGAAGTGCACGTGAGGCTTTGAGTTGGCATCGAAACGATATTCGTTCTCGTCGATATAGACGCCTAAAATGAGTTCTTCGCGCATGAGCAGACGCAAAGTATTGTAGATTGTGGTTTTAGAAAGAGTAGGAATAACCTTTTGCAGATCGCGATAGATAACATCGACAGTAGGATGCCTATCGGTTTGAAAAAGGTATTGTAAAATTTTGAGCCGATGATATGAAGGTTGTATGCCTGCACGCAAAAGCATTTTGCGAATTTCTTCGATGGGCATGTTAGATGGCTTGTTCATTTGAATATCTTCCCTGTTTGTGCAAACCAAAACAGTAAATCGAGATGATCCATAGGGATGGCTATCGAATGAGCGAAAATGCGCATTTTGTTTTCTATTTCGACGTAAGTTTTTTTCGAAAGTGA
>CAYUDB010000202.1:0-4564 GCA_964443405.1 uncultured bacterium
TAACAACACCGAAAGGTTTTAACACCTTGCATGAGGTACCACCGAGAGGGCATGGAAGTTTACCTCGTAAAACAGAAAATGAGCCGCCATCCCCTTTTTGTGCTGCAAGTTTACGTTCGAGTTCGCGCATGGAATTTTCGAGGGTGGCAAGCATTTTCAAACGTGCCGTTTTATCAGATCGAATCTGTTTAAGTTTTTTTGAATGCGCATTTTTTGCGTTTTTAACTGAATCAAGACTAGATTTTCTCAACACAATAACATTCGCCAAAGAGTCTTTTTTGTTTCGCAAGGATGTAGCAATCGCTGTGTAACGTCGCCACGCGCTTTGTGCAGCATCGATTTGCTGCTCACGAGTTTTGGCGATAACATCAAGATATACAAGTGCTTCCGCCACCTGACTTATGCTATCGGAAAAAAAAGCAAATTCTACAACAGTAGCTTGATCTAGAAAATACATCTGTCGAAGTGTTTGATACAAAACTGATTCGCGATTTTTCCACAGTTTTTTCTGCCCCGATGCGGAGTCCTCAAGCGCAGAAACACCAAGGCGAAGCGAATCCTCACGTGAACTAAGTGTCTTTAAAAGTGATGCAAAAACAGCAATTTTGCGTTCATCTGCATCAAGAGCAGCAACTTCGCGTCCCTCATGTTTTTTAAGGCTATCCAACTCGGCATTGATAGTGCGAATTTTTTTCTTAAAGTCATTAACTGTTGTAGCTGCACATGAAGTTGCAACATATAAAAATAGTATGAATATTATATATACTCTTGGAAAAACTATCATTGTTCAACCTCAAAAGACGAATCAAAATTTTCGCCATTTATACCGTGTTTTGTGATGAGTTGATGCAATCGTGTACGATGAATACCAAATTCGCGTGCTGCACGTGATACATTATAACGATATTTTTCTAAAAGTTGCTGCACCGTCCATGCTTCATATTTTTCTGCAATTTCGCTTTTCGCGATTTTATATGCACTGTATGAATCGGGCATTATGAAACCATCAGGCACGGGCACTGAACTTTGAGATATAGGCTGATCGAGTATATAATCTGGTATTAAATCTGTAGTTATTGTATCTCCAATGGTAAATAGCGACATTTCATCAATAGCGTTTTTAAGTTGACGAATATTGCCGGGCCAGCTATAAGCACAAAGAATGTTCATTGCCTCGCGTGTTATATTTAATATTTGCTTATTAAATTTCTTATTTGCCATTTGCAAGAAATGGTATGCAAATTCGGGGATATCTTCACGTCTTTCGCGTAAAGCAGGAATTCTCACGCGAACAGTTGAAATGCGATAGTATAGATCTTCGCGAAACTGGGCATTTTCGATCTCGGCAAGCAAGTTTTTGTTTGTAGCCGAAATTATGCGCACATCACTTTTTATAACTTCACGTCCTCCAAGTGTCATAAAAGTACCAAACTCAATAACAGATAGCAACTTTGATTGTAAAGCTGGCGACATATCTCCAATTTCATCTAAAAATAACGTACCGCTATTTGCAAGTTCAAGCTTTCCGGGTTGGCGGCGAACAGCGCCTGTAAATGCCCCTTTCTCGTAACCAAAAAGCTCTGCTTCCAATAAAGTTTCCGGTATGGCTGCGCAATTCAAAGCCACAAATGGCTTTTTTGCACGAATGCTATTTGAATGGACTAATCGCGCTATTACATCTTTTCCAACTCCTGTTTCACCATAAAGCAAAACTGTTATATCTTGAGCAGAAATTGCAATTATTTTAGGATAAATATGTTTCATTATTTCAGAATGACCACTGACAAAATCATCGCCGAAAAATTTGTTCGTCTGTGCACGAAACGCGTCACGTTCTGCAGCTAATTCTTCGTATTGTTTGGCATTGGAAAGCGTCATCGCAGCAAATTCTCCCAAAGTCTCCAGTAATTTTACTGTGCGTTGGGAGAATTTAGAATGCCGCACATCAGCATCAGCATATAAAACGCCTATTGTTTTATTTCTAACAATAAGCGGTATAACAATAACCATGAAAATACGAAGATCCAATATACTATCCTGCGATGATAAATCGGCACTTGCCGGCACATTTTCAACTAGTAACGCATGCCCAGCTCTAAGAGCAGATTTAACTGCCGAATTACTGAACTGGGCGCCTGTAACATCTATCATCGAATTTGAATCAGCACGTAGAAAAACAGGCAGAAATTGTTCGTTTTCAACCGAAATAAGCAAAGCACGCCGCGCACCACTAACATTTATTGTGGTGTCGAGAACTATTGTCGCAAGCTCCTTCCAATCCAAAGTCGAAGTAAGTGCTTTCGCCACATCCAATAACAATGCGGCGTCCCCACCAAGTGGCGATGCAATAATTGAGTCAAGTATTAGTTCGCATTCTGCCAATTTCAACGCATTATTAAGTTTCGAAAACTGCTCAATTGCGCGTTCAATCATACTTCGTCCGGTGTGTGGATCATTCAGATTTTGAATGTAAATTTTTGCGATTTCGCTAAAGATTACGCCTGAAAAATAAACATCATTTGGCAGCCTATTCTCTACCGATTTCCAAAAACGAAGTGCAGCAATTGGTTGTGCATGTTTCAGAAATATCAGCAATGCCGTACACCAAACATCAATATTACTGCCTGCAATTTCCATCGAAGTCAAAATCGACTGAGCGAGTTTTACTGTCAGGTCATCAGATAACTGTTCACTTGATTTTAGTAGCTTTCCTAGGCGAATTGCGAGATCGTCAGTAGGTGGTGCCGGCAAATTGCTGATGGCTGTCAGAGGAAGATTGGAGTAAAATATGCAAAGAAAAACTTCATTCACTAATAAATCATAAAAAGTTGGAGGTAAAAAAGTTAGACTTGTTAAAATTTCGTCGAACTGAAATCCTTCGTTCTGAATATTTCCAGAATATAAAACACACATAAATTTTTCAAGAGTTATTCGAACAAATTCAAAGTGTTTTGGTCGAGCAATTTCCAACTCACCGAGTAAGTTTAGCGCATGTTCACAATTGCCCATATGTCGAAAAACTTTCGCAAGTTCAATCATCGCCTCAAAACGATAGCGTTGAAAATTACCATTATCGCTAACCGTAATTGCAGACATAAATCTGTCGATCGCTTTGTCATAAATTCCTTGATTTGAAAAAATCATGCCTAGATTTATTTCAATAGCACAAAGCCCAACAAGGTTTTCGCTGCGCACAGCGAGGTTTCTAGCTTGCCAAAACATATTAGCTGCCTCAGAAAAGTCATTTTTTTTCTGTAAAATAACACCGATATTTGTAAGCGCGAATGTTTCTAGTCGCACATCTTCAATTTGGGCAGCTAATTCCCTTGCTTCAGTCAGATAAGTAAGTGCAATATCATATTGCCGCATGTTTATCAAAACACTAGCCCAATCATTTAAAATTATAGTTTTTTGACTTAAATCACTATTATCAATTGTTTCAGAAAAAATCTGTTGATATATCTTATCAGCACTTACAAAATCGCCAATTTCAGTATAAGTGAATGCGTGGCGCTTCATAGCACGAAACCATAGCTCGCTATCCATCAATTTGTTAGCACAAATTTCTACTATGCTGTAAGCATTAAATAAAAGATCAAAATCATGCTTTTCGCGCAACCTCTTTAGCGATGCCCGTGCATATTTTGATGCACTTTCGTAATCACTGCATTGAAGAAAAAGTTGGGCAGCAAAAAGTATATACTCATGTGAAAACTGTTTTAATACAAGTGTTTCTGCAATCATTCTGATAATTTTCTGATGCTCTTCTATAATATTTGTTGCTGTTATAAATGAGGTTGGGAAATATGCTAGATACCCCCATTTTTCACCTTCGAAAATCTCTCCCGCAGCAAGCAAATCAGCAATACATATCGACGCAATTTCGGAACCGAATAAATGCTCACATACAAAATATGGTAATCCCACTTCTGCAATTTCAATAAAACTCTTAATCTGTTTTCGAGTAGAATCTTCTATCAAATCAGAAGTTAAACTGATTATTGGTGAAAATTTCCATCCAGAAACGTCGAATGATAATTGTTTACAATAAAGCAATTTTTTAATTTCCAAAGCGATGGCTTTTGGCAAACCCAAACAGCGATTGTTCAACCATGAAAGTAATTCTTTCTCCCCATGTACCTCGCCCAAAATAGAGGTAATCCAGGTAACTATTTCGGAATCAGACAGTTCGGATAATATGCCAGTTTGACATGTAAGCACATCATTGGCATGAAGATAATTTTTGCAAACAAGCAATATATTTCCGCGTGTGGGTCGTCGCGTCAAAATTTCGATAAATTTCGGTGAAACATCTTCTTCTATAAATATCACTATTTTTTGATTATATGATAAATTCTCAATCATAGTAAGTAAATATACATCTATTTCATCGTTATCAGGTTGAATTACTGTTTTAGTTATTCTATTGCTTACAATAACTGGATGCGCTTCTAATTCTGGGGCGATCCAAAGAAGCGTTGGTAAATATTTGAACAATTGACTGTTGTTCTCGAAGCACAGAAAGGACGTGAGCAATGAACTATATGTATTAGATGAGGTTAAG
>CAYUDB010000203.1:0-4524 GCA_964443405.1 uncultured bacterium
CCCGTTCATATAAGCCCATGACAGAACTCAAACCCCGTAAGTCGCTCTTCAATCCAGAAGTCAAACGGCGTGGCATTTACGTGCTGCCCAACTTGTTCACCACTGCAGCCCTTTTTGCCGGCTTCTTCGCCATCGTACAGGCCATGCAGGGCGACTTCGCCCGGGCAGCCATGGCTATATTCATCGCCATGGTTTGTGTTTTTCGCAAATCTACTATCAACAGTGATCGTTTATCCCATTGCAGGAATTGTTGGTGCGCTCATCGGTATTGCGATTTTCAACCGCAAAAACAATGATAGCATCGGTAAAGACGAAATTGTCGCAATAAGCGAATGATTTTTTTCGGTGTATTTGCAAAAAAAACTTGCGCCCTTTGCACAAAGGCTTATACTTTAAAGAGAAGCATCAAAGAACGCGGGTAAAACATTATGAACAAACAAGTTGCCATCGTTGCGTTTCTGGTAATCTGCACGGGAACACTCTTTTTTTCGGGTTGCAGCAAAGCCGCTACAACCAGTCGCCCTACACCAAAAATTCAACAGGACACAGACGAAGCTCGCAAATTACTTTCCGAAGCAGAACGCTATTATGGCGACGGCGTTATATTCAACATGCGCGGGCAATGGGTGGATGCCCGTAACTCTTTCGACAAAGCTCTAAACCTCATCTCCCAGCTCGATTTAGAAGAAGCGGCAGAAATCTCGCAAGAAGTTGACAATCTCTTGCGCGAAATAGCTTACGACTACAAATTTACACTATCACAAGCGGAAACCTTAACTGTCGTTTCGGCACCAGTTGTACTGTCTTTAGCGCTTTCCGACGCGCCGTTTTCAGAGCTTACCCAAAAACGCCTCAAGCAGTTACAAAGTGTGCTCCCATCTCTTTCCGATAAGGAAGTTGAAGAAACCCCGCATGACTATCCAATTGTTATGAATGACCGCGTTCGCGAAAAAATAGTTTTCTTTCAGACACAAGCCAAAGAGCCGATGACAAAATGGCTCGGTCGCATGCATCGGCATTTGCCCATGGTACGCAAAATTTTTGCCGAAGAAGGACTACCGCTAGACTTGGCGTATTTGCCACTTATCGAAAGCGGATACAATGCAGAAGCCTACTCATGGGCGCATGCTGTTGGAATATGGCAGTTTATAAAATCCACAGGGCGCGGCTACAACCTAGAAATCAATTGGTGGGTTGATGAACGACGCGACCCCGAAAAATCTACACGTGCAGCAGCAAAATACCTAAAAAAGCTTTACAACATGTTCAACGACTGGCATTTAGCGCTGGCAGCATATAACTGCGGTGAAGGTCGCGTGTCACGCACTATGGCAAAAACAGGTGTCAACAATTATTGGGATTTGTCCCTGCCTACCGAAACAAAAAACTATGTCCCACTATTTATTGCCGCATTACTGATTGCCAAAAACCCTGCGCAATATGGGTTTGAAACCGTCGATAATTTACAACCTCTTTTATGCGATGTGGTTATGGTAAATGAGGTTGTCGATTTGAAACTTGCGGCAAAGTGCGCCGAATCAGATTTCACTACAATGAAATCCCTAAACCCCGAACTCGTCCGACAATGCACACCACCAAATGCACAAAAATACCCGCTCAAAGTGCCCAAAGGTGCTGCCTCAATTTTCGTACAAAACTACAAAGATATCCCCGAAGCCGAGAAAGTGGCGTGGACACGTCACGAAGTAAAAAGTGGCGAGAGCTTTTGGTCGATAGCACGCCGCTATGGCACTTCAGTTCAAGCACTTATGGATGCAAATTCGTTGAAAGATTCCAAATCACTTAAACCAGGCATGCATTTGCTCATTCCCATTGCAGGCGTTTCCGATGGTAAATATGCTGGCGTTTCCGATGACGATGAACCCGACTCCAAGCCAAATAAACAATCGAAAACTGCTAGTCCATCTGCAAACACACCTTCTGCGAAACCTTCACAATACACTGTCCAGAGCGGAGATACACCCGATAAAATCGCACGCGAACACGGAGTGTCGACAACCACACTACTTTCAGCTAACGGACTGGCAGAAAATGATATCATACACGTTGGGCAACAGCTAAAAATCCCGGGCGTTACCAAATCGAAAAGCTCTGAACGGCTAACGCACACAGTTTTGGCAGGCGAAAGCTTATGGAGCATTGCCCGAAAATATGGTGTTACAGTCTCCCAGATACGCACGTGGAATAACATGCAATCGGACAAGCTATCTGCTGGTATGGTGCTTTCAATTGGCAGCGGTGATGCCACAAAATCTACCGACATCGCGAAATCTTCAACCCGTGCCACCTCAAAGTATCATACTGTTAAAACGGGCGAAAACCTTTGGTCTATAGCTCGACAATACGACATCACCATAAGCGAACTCAAAGATTGGAATAACCTTACGTCCGACAAACTCGATATTGGCTCCAAACTTATCATTCGCTCTTCCGAGACCGTAGCTACAAAAACATACGGCGACGCAAAAGTGGTAACTCACACAGTAGCACGCGGCGAGACAATTTGGAAAATTGCGCAAAAATATAACACAACCACCAGTGAAATAATTGCCCGCAACAATCTCGAGGATGCGAGCAAACTCAAACCGGGCGACCGACTTACTATCGTTTTGCAATAATTTAGACATCACCGCCCTGCAGGTTGCTAATATGCCAAACAAAACGTATTTTTTTCATAACTAGAACCATTATAATGCGTCAATGATAATTGCCAACTGGCACTTCGTATCATTGTGAAAATCATACGGAGACAAAATGCAATTGGATAATGAACAGAGGCAGTATCAGAAAGAACTTTTTTATGAGTTGCTGTTGCTTGTGCGCAATTCGGCACTCACCGACATCGGTAAAACTGATCTGCTAATTACTGAGAACGCCAAAGACCTTCCAGTCGAAACATCAATACGCAAACTCGACATGCTGAGATTACTAGAAAGACGCTTTTCGGAACAACTCACTGAATACGAACAACTTACACTAGAAAATATTATAGTAGAACTTGAGTTACTACTAAACTGTTAGCAAATTTACAACTGCGGGCTTGCAAATCTACATGACTGCAAGTTTTATAGTGAGATATTATGCATAGACGATTTTTAATCTTGTCATTTGCAATTTTGGCTTCGGCAACAATTCTTTTTGGACAGCAAAACGCAACAAAAAGCATTACACCTCAAACAGTTAGCATTATCGACAGCCTCATTAGTGTGAGCAAAACGTTTATTGGCAAACCCTATCGATTTACTAATAAACTCGGGCGGCAAATGGATTGCAGTGGTTTTGTATCCTATGTATTCTCTCTTTTCGAAATTCAATTGCCAAAATCATCTAAACTCATGGCAGATAAAGTAATTAGGCTAACCATGTCCGAAGTTAGAAGAGGAGATCTGTTGTTTTTCAAAGGGCGTTCGCGAAAATCTAGGCAAGTGGGACATGTTGGCATTGTAGTGGATAAGGACGGAGATCAAATAATAATGTTGCACAGTTGTAGGCGTGGTATAATAATTGAAAATTACACTAACTATAATTATTATAAAGATAGATTTCTTTTTGCTGGCAGAATACCGGAACTTATTACAGATGATTGCATTAGCAGCTTACATTCTGCAGACACACTTTCTGACATGGATACCACTTGTAACTACTGAAACGAGCCACAATAATCCTGTCACAAGTTTCCTTGTTCCGTATAATTAAACAATTTCACCATGTGGAGCTTCTTGCGCGGGAAAATATTTCTGTTTATGCAACAAAAGCTTACGCTAGTTTCTTTGCCCGAAAGCATCACCTCCGATTTTGCAAAGCGTTTAGAACCAAAACTACAGGTAATATACAACATAACAAACTAAATTTTACAATTTCTAATTAAAATGAAAGTGAGCAGTAAAAGAATGAATTCTATTATTATAGTAGAAATTCGAAGCTTGGAGACAACGTGACTAAATCGAATGTAGATATAGTTTTCGCAAATTCACAACTGAACAGTGAGCAATTGGCAGCAGCTGATCCAGCCAATTCGGTTATCGTCTCAGCGGGCGCAGGGACCGGTAAAACACGTTTACTTACTGCTCGTTTTCTGGCTTCTTTCGCCAGTACAGAGAATCCATCCCAACTTGCCGCAACAACTTTCACCCGCAAAGCCGCGGCAGAAATGCTCGCACGCATCGACACACTTACTTTCGAGATTTTTCGAAACACGAAAAATCGAGATTTTTTCGAACTGTATCGCAAATTGGATGAGCCATTTATCGGCACGATCGACTCATTATGCCTTGAAATTCTTCGCTCTCATCCTTTTGAATCAGAAATAGATCCCAATATAGAAGTTATTGCTGAATCACAAAATATACCTCGTTTATCTGCACAGTTTTTAAACGAAATTGCCGAATCCGAAGATATTCCAGTTAAAAAACATATTTTGCTTTTATTACAATACTTTGACAGAAAAAATTTCTCAAATCTATTGCAGAAAGCCCATGCGCATCGCTCTGAAATACTTTTAGA
>CAYUDB010000204.1:0-4458 GCA_964443405.1 uncultured bacterium
TCGCAATGATCTCATGCACCTTGACGAGAACACCATTCGAAATTTAGAACTGGTGATATCTAACTATGATGGAGCGAAAAAGCATTCACTTTTTTGGGCACTCGACGACACGAAAACGCCTATGGGTGAGCGTTTATTGCGCGTATGGATATTGCAGCCGTTAACCGACGCTGTGAAGATTAGCGAACGTCACGAAGCTGTAGCAAACCTTTCTGCAGATGCCATTGAATTGCAAAGAATTAAAACCTTACTTTCGCGCATTGGGGATTTGGAAAGATTAGCGGGTAGAATAGGCAATTTTCGTGCGAACCCAAAAGATTTTCTTACACTTGCATCATCTTTGCGCACAGTTGAAAAAATGCACGAGCTTAACGTGTTTGTTGGCAGCCTATTAGAGGCATTGCACGTGCAGCTCGACCCACTTCTGGATATAGCTAATTACATAAACGCAACGATTTTGCCCGATGCGCCTATGTCTGTCGGTGATGGCAAAGTTTTTGCTGAGGGAATAAATTCTACCCTCGACCAACTACGCAAGTTGCGCGCAAATACTTCCGATGTGTTAGCCGAATTGGAGATAAAATTACGTGCCGAAACAAAAATTGACAAACTTCGGATCGAGTACAATAAAGTTTTCGGTTTCTTCATCGAAGTTTCGAAAACAAATGCACGTCTAATGCCGGACCATTTCACGCGCAAGCAAACGCTTGTGAATTCCGAACGATTCACATCGAATGAACTCAAAACACTTGAAGCAGATTTTCTATCTGCAGAAGAGAAAATAAGTTACATAGAGAATCAACTATTTCAGAATTTCTGCACCGAAATAGCGGCTCATGCGAAAAAAATATCAAATACCGCACGTGCTTGCGCTGTTCTCGACGTTCTGTGCGCTTTTGCCTCGAATGCCACTCGCAACCGTTATGTTCGCCCACAGCTATCCGATGCCAGTGAGCTTAGAATTATTGGTGCTCGGCATGCTGTTATCGAGCTTATTTTGGGCAAAAGTGCTTTTGTGCCAAATGATATATATCTCAATGATGAACAACGAATTATAATATTGACAGGTCCAAATATGGCAGGCAAATCTACGTTTTTGCGCCAAATTGGGCTATGCGCTTTAATGTCGCAGATAGGTAGTTTTGTGCCTGCCGAAAGTGCTCATTTGCCGGTTTTCGATAGGATTTTCACGCGCGTGGGTGCCACAGATTTCATCGCAAAAGGGCAGTCCACTTTTCTTGTCGAGATGCTCGAATCGGCGAACATTCTGCGCAGTTGCAGTGCAAATTCACTTGTGTTATTGGACGAAATAGGAAGAGGCACTTCAACTTACGATGGGCTTTCCATAGCTTGGGCTATTGTCGAATTTCTTCACGATATACAGAGACACGCGGCGAAAACTGTTTTTGCAACACATTATCACGAACTCACCGAGCTTGCAACCTATCTACCATATGTGCGCAACTTTCAGGTTGCTATAAAAGAACGTGCGGGTAATATAAAATTCTTGCATCAGATAATACCTGGTGGTTGTGATGATTCTTATGGTATCGAGGTGGCAAAAATAGCGGGGCTTCCAGAATCAATTGTACTACGAGCAAAAGAAATACTTGATACACTTGAATCTGGATCGAAACCTATTGCACCATCTGCACTTACAGTCGATGGCAAAAAGGGTAAAAAAATAAGCAAAGAAGGTGTGCAGATATCACTTTTCGATCCAGAGCTTCATCCATTGGTTATTGCGCTTAACTCATTGGACATGAACAAATTATCTCCGCTCGATGCATGGCAACTACTCGAAACATGGAAAAGAAAATGGGCGCAAAGATATAAATAGCGCACAATCATGTTTGCACTTTTTGAAACTTTTCTGCAGAAACTCACGGAATGCAAACATAAGTGACTGGCGCAAAACAAAAACCCCGCATAAGCGGGGTTTTGCACATTAATAAAACTTACTCATTGATGATCAATGGGTTTCGCCACCGGGACCGGAAGTGAGCGGAATAGTGAAACGTGTTAGTTCTTCGCCAGCCGCATTTACACCAGCAATTGTGATTGAAGATTTGAGGGGTTGTGCTTTGTCGAAACCTTTGATGAGCTTGGCAGTGAGAGTAACGTTACCCTTGCCCGAAAGTGTTGTGCCCGAAAGCTTTGGCAATTCGATGAACTCGGATTGGTATGATATGATTTTCAAGTTCATCTTTTCTTCGGAGAGGTTTTGGATTTTTGCAGTCATTGTCTCTTTGATGAGATCGCCTGCACCGAAATCGATAATGGCGGGTTCGGCTTTCGCACGGGCACCCTTTGAGGCATCATACCAGACAGTTGTGTCGAAATTTGCAGAGAAACGAATGGACAAATTGGGTTTTGTGGGGTCGTTCGTCTCGATGCGCACGGACTTTGATGTGGCTTTTGTGTATCCACGCGAGTTGAAAATAACTTGCGTCTCGGTTTCCTCTTTGGGTTCGAGCAGCTTTTTCTTAAGTGGAGCAGCGGTGCAACCGCATCCCGGGCGCACACCTTTTATGTCGAGAATCTCTTCGCCCATGTTTTTGATTTTGAAGTTGTGGACGAGCGATGAAGTACCTTGCGGCGCAAAACCGAAGTCAAAGTCCATCTCGGGCAGCTCTACGCGCGCTTTGGAAGGTGGCAAAGTATCGGCGGGTTGCGCGGGCACCGGCTTTTGTGGCACTGGCGGCTCACCGAAGACGAGGCACGTCGCCATGAGAATTGCTGTAGCAGCGACGATTTTTTTCATTTGTTCCTCCATGAACTGTTATTTGTGACAAATATATCCCGGTTTGACTAAATTTCAAGAAGATTTTTGTTAAGAAACCGTTATCAAATTCATGTTTACTAACTTGCATGCGCTTATAATGCCTATTTTCTATGCCGTTTTGGCAGATTATGTCATTTTCTGCGTAGGGAAAAGTGTAGCAGATTTCATGCCAATTACTATACATTAGAACACCTTGCCAGTTTCGTCTCGCAGCGGATCTGAAAGTTCCGAATCAAATTCCTCTTCTATTTCCGGGGTTTTCTTTTTCGCAAAATAACTATATGTCAAAACAGAAATTAGCGGCAAGGCGCAAGTTATAGAAAAGAATAAAAGCGGGTTTTGTGAGAAAAAAGCATCCTTGGCAATCGAATCTGCCTTGAACAAAATGAGCATTGCCGAAAACCATACTGCAAAAAAATTGGGCGCGCTGTCCGATGAATGAAACAGTTTTATGCCACGAAAACGACGTTTAGTGAAGGGCCAAAACAGATTTGAACCGAGATGTCCAAGCTGATCGACGAGCACGTGAAGCCAAAATGGCACAGCCACAAGTAAAAAATAGTGCCATCCAAAAGCGAATGCTGCCAAAGCGGCAAGTGCAGTGCCCAAGGTTAGGCTGTGCGAAAAACCACGATGCCATGGGATAAACACAATTTCCACACGATTATTCTCACGTGGTCCAAAACTGATAGTTGGACCCGAGAGCACATCCACTTTCACGTTTCCGTTTCCTTCAATGTAAAACTGTTGGGTAGCAATGAGTTGTGCATTTGCATTTTCTGGTGAAATGATAATTTCGCGCACGTTTTCGCCACTCATGTTAACAATGCCGAGTTCGTTGACAGTTATGGTTTTAGCAGCAGAATCGAAATGGATATTATATGAGAGCCAAGAACCAGAATCGATTTGAGATGTGTGTAACCGTAAATGTATTGGGCGGTTTTGCGAAATTGCCATTTCGAGCGCTTGAGTGCATTTCTGAGCCACATCCTGTGCATGAAAATCGGTTGGCGCAAAATCAACAGTCATATCTTCGCGTGAGAAAAATCGTGCAAATTTGAAATCTAGAGTATCGGGTAAAAGTCCTGCTACCGCGCAAATGAGCATTTCCCAGCCCGAGCCGTTAGATGCTCGTTCTGCAACGTTTGGAAGCCAAAATCCAGCTGCAACACCAATCGAGAAATGTGAAAGTCCTTTCATACGTTAATTTTGCAAAACTCCCCCTTATTATGAAAGGAAAATTTAAATTTGCATTTCGCAATAAAAAAATTGACAAGCCGAATTGTGCTGCTATATTGCATAGATTGCTTTTTTGCAAATGAATATGCGCGATTTTCCTATAACATTAAAGAGGTGGCAATATGGCTGGAATATTTGAATTGGTCTCTGCGGGATCAAGAGACTTTAAGTTTTTATTACGCTCCGAAACAGGACGCGTAATAATACAGAGCGTAGAGTTCAATACCAAAATGGGTTGTGAAAAAGAGCTGTCCGCACTGAAACAATATGCCCGCACAAGCCGCAAAAACATCGATGAGAAAGCATGGGATTATGAGCTGATTCAAGAAACAGAAAGCAGTTATTATTTTCAGGTGCGCACTGCGAGTGGCGATATAGTTGCAAAATCTGATAACTACAAAACACGAACTGGCTGCAAAAATGGTATCGCAGCA
>CAYUDB010000205.1:0-4458 GCA_964443405.1 uncultured bacterium
AGCCATTAAAAGGAGGAAACTATGGCTTGCAGACCAAAGAGCATGGATGATGTGGAAAAAGTGCGAAATACTTTTCGCGCTTCTGAACAGCCTCTTAAGGCGGGAGATGTTGCCGCCGAACTCGGTATAGACCAAAAAGAAGTTACCAAAATCATCGATTGGCTCAAAGAACAAGGCGAACTGACCTCACCAAAGCGTTGTTTCTATACGCTTGCCGAAAAATAGTTGTGCCTAACAGTTTTCACACATCACAACAATAGTTCGTGGGGAACATTGTTGCTGTGGGGTGTTTTTTTAGCAAAAAAAATAATTGACGTAATGACATAATAATGATAAAACTAGGGTAAATACCCGATACTGATCTCAGGTATTTTCGCTCTTATTTTCAGCAAAATACCCGATTTGCAAAATCTGTATCATTTACATATTGAAGGTGGATCGAAACCCCACCTTTGTTTTTTTGGCGGCTCACAATGGGGTTCTCAACCGAGAACCCCACCTACCTCAAACCCAAGAGAGCTTATGGAGCAGTCTTTGGCTAAAGTTTTTGTTTACGGCACACTGATGTTTGAGCGTATGCAATATGCAGTGTGCAAGCGCACTTTTGAAAGCGTTGAAGCATGCATATGTGGTTTTGCTCGCCAAAATGTGTTTTACGAAGGGAAGAAAATGATTTTTCCAGCTCTCATTGTGAGGGAAAATTCCACCGTTAACGGGAAAATTCTGCTCGACGTAGATGACGATTCCTTGCAACGCATTGATCTTTACGAAAATACACTGTACAAACGCATTATTGTCACCGCACAAACACAAACCGAAAACATCGAATGCTTTGCCTACCTGTTTATGCCATTTGCCGCATGCATTTTATGCGGAGAATGGTTGCCGCCTGAAACTATTAAATAGCATAATACTGTTTGTCATAATCGATTATTTACGTTCAAGAATGGCAAAACGCTCTGTTCCAAAATAATCTTTTTCTGCAAAGCAAAAGTAAGAACTATTCTTGGCAATTTCCATTATTCGCGCAATGTGGCTCTCTCCATAAGTTTCCAAAGCAATAAAACGCGTGGCAGCTGTTTGCAATATTTGCCTAAGCAATGCTTCGATATAGAAAAAGCCATTGTCAACTGCGAAAAGAGCATTACTAGGCTCAAATGTAAGCTCTGTTTGCAGTTCGACAGCGCATTCTATTGGAACATATGGCAAATTCGCCACAACAAATTCGAAATTTGTGCATGCATTTATCAAATTGCATACAACCGGCATGAAACGCGTGTTCAGAGAAAGTTTTTTCGCATTATGGCAAGCAACAGTTGCAGCATGGAGAGAGATATCTGTGCCAATCATTTTAAGTGATTGATTTTCTTGTAGTAAAGAAAGTGCTATTGCTCCAGAACCGCACCCTACATCCACACCACAAGTAATACTGTGTTTTCTAATAAAAGTGTTGCAGAAATCGATCAATATCTCTGTTTCCGCTCGAGGTATCAAAACTCTTTCATCCACATAAAGTTCGATATTGCGGAAAAAAGCTTTTTGCAAAATGTACGCTAATGGTTTGCGGGTTTTGCAACGGCTTTGCACAATTTCAAAAAGCAGAGCCTCATCTTTTGCGGAAACACTTTTTTCGAGTGCTTTTAAAACAGGAATTTCCCCACGAGATACGTTTAATACATGTGCTGCTATAAGTTCTGCCTCTGTATGCGCTTCTTGTACATTAGATTCCTGCAAAATCTTCTTTACATGATTAAGTAAATCACATAATTTATTGTCAATCAACATCTTCTATTCCAAATTTTCGAATTTTTCGATAAAGTGTTCTCTCAGAAATGCCCATCGCGGCTGCTGTTTTGCGTTTAGACCCCGAGAATTTTGCTAGATTCGCTTCAATCATTTTTTTCTCGATGTTGGAATCGAAGGTATCGCCTAAGGTAAGCTTCTCGCTGATAGCTTTTAGTAACTCATTGTTTTGCTTAAGAAAATACAACATTTGTGCATAAATATCTGGTACATCATTTTTTTCGACAATAGGCGTTGGGAGTGTTTTGCCCATGTATTTGTTCTCCTCAAAATATGATGTAAGATCTTGTGCTCTAACAGTTTTCCCGCCAGAAAGCATGACTGCGTTCTCAACAAAATTGCGAAGCTCACGAACATTACCGGGCCAATGATAATCAATCATCGCTTCAATAGCATCGTCAGAAAAACCTGCAAAGCTTCTGTTTGCACGCGTGGAAATAAGCTGGGCAAAATAGTACACCAAAACTGGTATATCGGCACGCCGCTCACGCAAGGGTGGAATATAAACTCGCACTCCAGCAATACGATAGTAAAGATCTTCTCGAAAGCTACCGTGTTGCAACATTGCGCGCAAATCTCGGTTTGTAGCCGCTATGAATCGTGCATTTGTCGTTTTTGATTTTATCTCGCCAACTGGATAGTATTCGCGCGTTTCGAGAGCGCGCAAAAGTTTTACTTGTATCGAAAGCGGCATTTCACCTATTTCATCCAAAAAAAGTGTACCGTTTTGTGCGCGTTCAAAAAAACCTGGCGTATCTTTTTCGGCACCAGTAAAAGCACCTTTTTTATAGCCAAACAATTGCGATTCGAGAAGTGTTTCGGGAATTGCGCTGGTGTTTATGGCTACAAATGGCTGATGGGCATGGGAGGAGTTTTCGTGTATCGCTTTTGCCACAAGCTCTTTACCTGTACCACTTTCCCCTATTAACAATGTCGAAATTTCTGTATCAGCTATGCGAAATATCGTGTCGGCTATACTCTGTAACGCCTGTGATCTGCCAACTAGACCTGATTTTGCCAAAACCTCTCGTCGTGTACGCACCGTTTCGATTTGTTCATTTAGTTTTTGCTCGTTGGCATCGGCTGGAATAATAGCATCGACCAAATCTACTATGGCATCGTCAAAACTGCCTATGCAAATAATTGGCAATAATGGTTTTCGGGCATTTGTTGCACGCACAAGGTTATTGGGCGAAAAATATGTGTCGTGCTCACCCACAATTATCGCTAGTTCATATCCAAAATCGCGAAGCGCACGCAAAAATGTCTCTGCAGTTGCAAAGCTATCCCCCTCTAATTGCTTTATACTTCTGGGGTCGAAAATTATCGTTTTCTTTGTGTCGTGTTCCATGATTGATCTTGTTTCTCGCACATTCTTAATGTGTTTCCAGTAGGAAACTTTTGTGTTAAATATCACTAGCATAATGAACTATCGATTGCAAAATCTAATAAACATTGTAGTTTTCGCAATGACCTTTTACGCTATTTCGCTATGGCATGGATGTTGCTATTAAATCAATTGCGCGATGTTTTTTGAAAAAAGTTCGCTACTTTTTGCACAAACTAGAACACTATGTGAACCGATACGTCCATGATGCTAAAACCGAAAATATTGCTTTGTCAGAGATTATCGTTGCGGCATAGATGTTAACTGGTTTTTCAGCATAAAGTTGTCAATTATCGAAAATTAACAGGAGGTTATCATGATACGCAAGGTTTTGCTTTTTGCAGCTATTATTTTATCGGTGACTGCACTTTTTGCTACAGTCACCGTTATACCCACCGATAACACTCAGACGCGTATAAAATCTGCATATGCGTTTGCATGGGCAATCGGTGCCACAAATTCTCAATGGACACTTTCATCAGTAGCCGATCCAGCACTTGGCGCGTCTTTTGGTGAAATGCCCCTGCTCTGGATAGCTTCGGGCGAAAACCGTGGCTGTTTTGTGTATCCTGATACAATAAAAACGCTTGTCGATTTTTCACGCAGGCGCGATGCCGCTTTTAACATTTCCTCAGTGCCAAAATCCTATTCCTTAACCATACCTGGCAGTGAATGCATAAAAATACTTAAAAGCTCTGTGCTTGACGATTTCGAACAATCAACTACTTGGGAGCTTTCCTATTTTGTTACACTCATGCAGGAATTTTCCGGTGGCTCTGGTGAAAACTGGTTTGACGTGATTGTAGATTCTACAGTTGGTTCATCTTTCGGTTGGAACGTGCGCCTATTAGTCATTCCCGCTTTTGAAACTCGAACCTCCGATCCCGCTTTTTATATGCACCAAGTGGCAACACGTTATGGAACAAACTTAACCATCGCCATCAACAATCTTCTATCTTCGGGTGGCACTGTTTACGCAGAAGGCAATGCCGGATACCTTCTCGAGCTTTTGGGCATAATCCCTTCCGGGACAGTTGATCTCACAATAGGTATCGACGGTTTGCCCGAAAACCACATGCTCGCAGGTGTAGCCACTGCTGATTCTACACATCCAATGTCTTTTGTGCGCCGCTCTGCGGGAATATACACAGTTACCGCACCACGTCTTTCCGACGATTATAATACCATTTTGCGTTTCACGAGCACCGCAAACCCCGAACACATCGGTTTGCCTGCAGTAATCGAAATATCCGGTACCGATGCGCACA
>CAYUDB010000206.1:0-4415 GCA_964443405.1 uncultured bacterium
CGTCGTTATAATAGACCACACAAAAGCAAGAACGCGAACACGGTACGCCCATTTTGTGGTAAATCTCGCAACCAAGATGCTCACGTAAAAACGTGGGGTCGTTCCAGCAATTGCCGAAAGAAAGCATTCCGTTGCCGCGATAATCTTGTCCGTCGATATATTCGTCGAATTTGAGATGGAATGGTTTTTTATTCCCGGGATGGTTGAAAGAGCTGAAACCCTTGAGTCGTATGCCCACACTGTCGAGTGTGTCCACGCCATCAAAGATGACATCACACATAATATATTCTTCGCTTGCGTGTGTGGCATAAAGCGCCGTCCAATAGGATGGGCTGTCGAAATAAACATGCACAGTGTGAACGGTATCTCCGAAAAACTCTGCATAAATGGGCAGGGAAAAAGCTAATACCAAAAAAATAAGTGTGTTACATGTTCGCATCACAGGTATGGATGATTTTTTTTCTAGTGCACGCATGTGAGCTCCATTAAATGTTAAAATATTGTTAAAGGCACAAAGCTATAGCAAAGCTTATGCCAATGTCAAAAGCCAAAATGTTGCCCAAACAAATTGAAAAAAAGGGGAGGTTGTTACTTTCTGATAACGAAAATATCAATTGATGTGTAACGTAAAACAGCATCGCATGTTCACACTGTAATTTTTTCATTACATGGAATAAAAAAATAACAGAGTTTTTACTGTTTTTTGCTCACGAATCAGTCAATAACCGGTTAAGTCTTTCTTTTATTCCGCCATCAGTTTTATTAACATTTAAGAGCTTTAATATTTCACAACTATATGATTACGCATATATGCTAGGTTGCTTTGCTCTGCGGGAGAACTGATTGTTTGAATTGAAGTTAGCGCAATAGTGAGGATGGTAATTTGGATACCAGATGTGAAAAAAAGTCACCAAACTTTCGTTTAGTGACTTTAAGTAAAAAGGATTATCAGAGCAGGAGGCGTAGCCTCTGGAAAGCACCTACTGGTGCCGTAGGCTTTGGAAAGCACCTACGGGTGCTAACGCTGGGTCATGGTGAGGAGGAAATCTTCGTTATTGAGGGTGGTGCCGATTTTGTTTACGAGGAATTCCATGGCGTCGAGCGTGTTAAGTTCGGAGAGGATTTTGCGCAAGAGCCATACGCGAGAAAGGACGGTGTCGGTGAGCAAAAGCTCTTCCTTGCGAGTGCCCGATCGGTTGATGTCGATGGCAGGGAAAATTCGGCGGTCGGAAAGGCGACGGTCGAGGACAAGTTCCATGTTGCCCGTGCCCTTGAACTCTTCGAAAATGACCTCATCCATTTTTGAGCCGGTTTCGATGAGAGCGGTAGCGATAATGGTTAGTGAACCGCCTTCTTCGATGTTGCGTGCTGCGCCAAAGAAGCGTTTTGGTTTTGACAAAGCAGATGCATCGACACCACCGGAGAGTATGCGACCGCTATGTGGTGCGATATTATTGTAAGCACGAGCCAGACGGGTGATGGAGTCGAGAAGAATAACAACATCGCGTTTGTGTTCTACTTGTCTTTTTGCGCGTTCAATAACGATTTCTGCAACTTGTGTATGGCGTTCGGCGCCTTCATCGAAAGTGGAGCTGATGATTTCAATTTCGGGTGCTTTCACAGCCATTTTGCATTCTGCTGCCACAAAGCGTTTCATGTCGGTAACTTCTTCAGGTCGCTCATCGATAAGCAGAATGATGAGCATAGTTTCGGGGTGATTGCGGATAATTGAGCGCGCAACCTGTTGAAGTATAGTGGTTTTACCCGCTTTTGGTGGTGATGTGATAAGCGCGCGTTGCCCTTTGCCGATTGGAACGAACAAATCCATTATGCGCGTTGTGAGTTCGTCGTGGCGGGTTTCGAGTGTGAAGCGAGATTGTGGATAAAGCGGTGTAAGGTTGTCGAAAAGTATTTTATGACGTGAAAGCTCATAAGTAGTATTATTGACGCCATCAACACGTAACAACGCAAAAAAGCGTTCACCTTCCTTGGGCGGTCGAATTATGCCAGTAACCATATCGCCTGTATGCAAATCGAAACGCTTTATTTGTGAAGGAGATACGTAGATATCGTCAGGTCCTGCCAGGTAGTTGTAGTCGGGATGGCGTAAAAAACCGTAACCATCGGGAAGAACTTCCAGTACGCCGCGTGCAGCAACTTCGATACCGCTGGAGATAATATCTTGCGCAAGCACTTTGAATATAAGATCTTGGCGCTTCATCGAATTTGGGTTTTCGATGCGATGTTTTTCGGCAAGTTCTATGAGCTCTTCGATGGAACGCTTTTTGAATTCTTCGAGGTCGATGCGTGATCGTTGGCGTTCTTCGACCACTGGTGTTTTTTCGACAGACGTCTCGACAGTTGGCGTTGTGGACGTTAGCTCGGGAGCGGCGCCTGGGACATAATATGTGCGTTGACGGTTGCGCGGTTGGCGTGGGCGGAGATAGGGTTCGGGTTGTGAACGCTCGTGAGTGGTGTATGTTTGACGAACTTGTTCACGCGCAACAGGTTTGGCACGCTCAGGTTCCTTTGTAGGTTCGGCTGGGCGCTCTTGGACAACTGGGATTACTATTTCAGGTGTAACAGGAGTAACTGATGCAATTGGTTCAGGGGATACGACTTCCAATTTTTCCTCTATGACAGTTTCGGTTTTTGGTGTAGGTGGCACAAAAAGCTTAAGCAGGGCATTTTCGGCGGCTCGCAAGTGCTTTTGATTGGCGTCGTCCCCTCTCGGTCGGCTTTCGTCATCATCTTCCGAGCGGTTGGTATGTTTGTCGGGCGCAGATTCGTTTTGGGTATTCGCCTCGCCAACCTTTTGAGTAGAAGGGTTTTGTTTTTCGCTTGGCATGGGACCAAATATGGTTCGAAGCAGTTCACTGCGGTCGGGACGCACATGATTTAGCTCTGTGCTGGTGAGCTTGCGGCGTCTTTCCTGCGGCATTTTTTGTGCGTCTTCTTTACGAGGGCGCCCGCGCTTTTTTTTGGGCGGCTCATTAGTGGCTTCGCCGGCGGGTGATTGCTCGTTGAAAGCAACGGGCTTTTTCTCATCCTGCATGTGTCACACTCCATGATATGTTGATTGGTTATGTTTGTAATTTACTGTGTGCGAATAAGTTTTGCTTATGACTTGGGAGTATATTTTTGCAAATGCGTGTTGCAATTTATTGTCGCTGCATACCACAAGTAATGATTGATGGAAAAACTATGATTTTCAAAACGTTTACACTTAAAGATTCATCAATGTTTTTTTCATGTGCAAAATTATTCCTCATTTCAATTACGAAGGTAAAACATTCAAATAAACACTTTTTGCTTGCCAAAGTGAACTTATTACATTTTGTCGGGTGCATCAATTTCGCAAAGATTGAGTCCTGTGCGCAATGTTGCAGCTACTGCGGCAACTAGTTGAATTCGTGCTTGCGACAACATTGGGTATTCTGCATCGACCACTTTATGCTTGGCATAGAAACCGTGAAAACAGCGCGCCAGATCGATTAAATATGCTGGTAAAATATGTGGTTGCATTTGCCTTGCAGCAATAGAGGTTGCCTGTGTAAATTTGCATATTTTGCGTGCGAGCAGTTTTTCTTCGGATTCGGTGAGTAAATCGAATTTTACGTTATGTGATATATCAAAATCTTTATTGCGTGCAAATTCCAAAATGCTGATAATTCTGGCATGAGCGTATTGAATGTAATATACCGGATTTTCTTCATCAGTGCGCCGTGCGACATTTAGGTCGAAATCGAGATGTGCTTCCATTTTTCGGTTTAGAAAAAAGAAACGAGCCGAATTTTTCCCCACTTCTTCGATGAGTTCTCGCATTTCGATGAGCTTGCCACTGCGCTTGGACATTTTGACTACTATGCCATCATCTAATAAATTAACCTGTTGTAATATAAGCACTTCAAGACGACTAGGCAAACCTAGTGCCGTGAGCGCTGCGTCTAAACGTGCTTTGTGTCCGTGGTGATCGGGACCCAAGATTGTATAAACGCGGTCGAAGGCGCGGTGCTCGAACTTATTCACGTGATAAGCGATATCTACAAGCCCGTAAGCCCATAACCCATCGCGCTTTACAAGCACAAAATCTTCACAGTTATTGTCGATGCGCGAAGCTGCAAACCATAATGCCCCTTCTTTTTCGTAAGTAAACCCCGAGTTTGTCAGACGTTCGAGTGTTTTTTCGACTTCACCGCTATTACGAAAATTTTTCTCCGAAAACCATACGTCAAAACGAGTTCCGAAATTGGCAAGCACAGTTTTCTGGTCAGATATAATTTGATCTGTAATCCATGTTTCAATGTCGGCAGGTTTTTTATCGAGCGCAAGGTATTTTTTTGCGTATTCCACGAGATATTCTCCGTGATATCCGCCTTCTGGTATATCGATTTTTGCGTCATCAGTGGAGTGGG
>CAYUDB010000207.1:0-4404 GCA_964443405.1 uncultured bacterium
TCTTCGCGCACAGGCGAGCACTCCATGGTTGAGCTTCATTTTGACGACAACGGCGAGAAAAAAGTTGTCATGTCTGTTATCGAAGATGTGCAACACGATCCATTAACAGATCTCATCGTCCATGCAGATTTCAAATACGTCCGTGAAGATATGGCAGTTACTTTCAAGCTCCCGGTTAATTACACGGGAACAGCCATAGGCATCAAGAACGGTGGAACGGTTTCTTCGCAAGTTCACGAAATCGAAGTTGTTTGCACCCCACAAGATGCACCAGAAGAAATCGTTATCGATATAACAGATGTCGATGCAGGTAGCGCTTTGCGCATTCGCGATATCGAAGTTCCAAACGTCCAATTTGTGCATTCACCCGATTTTGTTCTGTTAACAATTGCGAAAGCAAAGGGTGCCGCACAGCCCAAATAAGCGCAACTATCATTGCGAATTGTTATCTGCGTGTGCAATCTAAACAATTGCACACGCCTGCTTTATCTGAAATTATGGTCTCAATAGTAAATATTTGAAAGCGAGCAGTTGCTATGCGTGGTTTTTTCTGTTTTGCCACACTCTGCCTAAGCATTTTACTGTGTTCAAATTTGCTGCATGCACAGAGTGCTTTGCCTTTCTCGATAGAAGAATACCAAAAATACATGCAACAGCTTCAAAAAACTGGCAAAATACCGCAATCGGCTTCCCAACCTACACGACAAACATACGAAACACCACCTATTTACGATTCGAAGAATCTCCCAAAAACACAGCAACTGCAAAATCTAAACAATCTGCAAGATTTGCCGGTGCAATACACGCCCGAATATCTGCAGCAAATGCAGCTTTTGGGGCAATATCCACTAGTTGAGGTAATGGAATCTACTTATTTTGATGATTATGTTATTATTGGCATAGATACAGTTCAGACGATACGCAAAGCCATGCCGAGAAAACTCGAGAAATGGGGTTCGAAATTTTTCGCAAACATTACCGAGCCAGTCAATCCTTCAGCGCAAATGCCTGTGGAGAAAGGTTATATACTTGGCAGTGGCGATGAGCTTTACATAGCGGCATGGGGTGGGCTTAACTCCGACTATACTGCGTCGATCGATAGAGAGGGTTCGATCTACCTACCTGAAATTGGAGCAATTGCCATCGGTGGACTTACACTCGAAGCTGCACGCATGAAAATACGTTCAGCTTTTGAAAATACCTATGCAGATGTGGACATAAACCTTACTTTAGCAAGCGTTAAGAGCATACGTGTTTATATTGTCGGGCACGCGAAAAATCCTGGTGTTTACGATCTTTCGGGCATCTCTTTTCCGATGAACGCCATTTCTGCTGCTGGCGGACCAGATTCTGTCGGCTCGTACAGACAAATTTCCATTTTGCGCGGCAATAAGAAAATAGCCACGTTTGATGTGTATGAATTTATCGCAACAGGGCATTCTGAAGGCAACATTCAGCTTGCTTCTGGAGATGTTGTTGCTATAGGTCCTGCAGGAAGCGAGATTTCACTTCGCGGGCTTGTGCGGTCGCCCGGAATATATGAGATGCTTGATGGTGAAACAATCACCGATCTGCTTGAGTTTGCAGGTGGAATTTTGGCACAGGGGAGCGCTGAAAATATTCTGGTAGATAGGATTACCAATGGTTTCCGTGCCTCGGGCACTATTTCCCTTTCCGATACAGTCGAATCAAACAAAACGATCTTTGATGGTGACGATATTTCTATTTTTCCTGTAAGCAGTTTTCGCAAGAACACAGTTTTTCTTGAAGGTTATGTGCCGCAACCAGGTGCATATGGTTGGCACGAAAATTTGCACATAGCCGATCTTTTCGCCGATACGAACTCACTTTTCCACGAGACTTATCTTGAAAGAGTGTCCGTTTTGCGAAATGTTGCGCCACAAAGAGATTCAATTATCGCCGTCAATCTCGCCAAAGCTATTGCCCAAGATCCTACAGAGAACATACTGTTAGCACCTGGCGACAGAATTATTATCAAGTCGAAAAATGAGTTTGTCGATGCAGAATACGTTAATGTGTTTGGAGCGGTGCGCACACAAGGTTCATTTGCACTTTACCGCGACATGCGTGTGTCCGACTTGCTTTTCGAAGCATCTGGTTTGCGTGTGAATGCAGTGCTCGATACTGCCGAGATCATACGCGTGAAAGGTTACAACCAATTCGAAAAAATAACAATAAATCTCAATGATATTTTTGCACATCCCAAAACCGAACTTGATGTAACACTGCAGGATAGAGACTTTCTATTTGTTCGATCGATACCAGACTGGAAGCTAACACGAACTGTCACAATGCTTGGTGAGGTAAAATATCCGGGCACATATGCTTTACTCGATGAAAATGAAAAATTGTCTGAGGTTTTGAAGCGTGCTGGCGGTATTACAGAACGCGCTTTTCCGCAAGGTGCGGTTTTCAAGCGCACAGAGGTATTACGTCGAATAAATCGGAATTTTGTGAATAATGTTATCAAGAATACCCAAACTCTTGTAGCAGATTCTACAGGTGCAATTGATACATTAGGAATGTTTCTATATTGGAACCCCGAGGACCTCAAGAAAATGATAGTTGATATGACCGACATAATCGATGGTAAAGACGACATGATCATGCGCCACGGAGATACAGTTTTTATTCCGCAGCGCCCAGATGGTGTGAGCATAATCGGTGCAGTTGGTTCGAACGGTACGATAAAATTTTTGCAGGACAAAAGTATCAATTACTACGTTAAACGTGCCGGTGGTTTTACCCGAAATGCCGATAAAGGTGAAGTACGCCTTATAAAAGCTAACGGTAAAGTATTCAAGGTGAGTGGGCGCTACAATGACGTAGATCCGGGCGATGTAATTGTAGTTCCGCAGAGAATCATTGAGGATAATGATGTTTTAGGAACCATAAAAGATATTGCGGTTTTAATATCAAGCCTTGCAACTGCACTTTATGTGCTTTTAAAACTATAATGATAGATTACGAGAACATAAAAAATGTATTTGACTTGGTTGCAAAGCATTACAAGATTCTTGTACGGAATTGCATTGTTTTCGGGATATTGGCAACAGTTATCGCTTTCGTTTTACCAAAAAAATACACGGCTACAGCTGCTTTATTGCCTTCTGGTGCTGGCGGAGGACCTTTAGGGTTTATTTCTGGTTTTATTCCTGGGGTGCTTGAAAACTTAACTGCAGAAGGTGTTTCGAGCTATCTTTTCCCTGAGATTTTAAAATCTCGTAGTGTGGTTTTGCCCGTATTGAATGAGCCTTTTGATAGTGCTTTGCAAAGTCAAACTGGTTGTAAAACCCTTTCAGAGTATATTGGCGGTTCATCTTTCGAAGATAAGATTGAAGCTTTTCTTAATATGGGACAAGTCGAATACTCATTCGAAAAGGGAACAAGAAATCTGAGATGTGAGTCAGAATACCCAGAGCTATCGTTTTTTGTTGTAGATACATGGATGAGAAAGCTGGAGATTTTTTTGCAAGAAAATTTGCAAACACAGGCAAAGCGCAATTACAATTTTCTTAATGAACAGTATGAAATTGCACTCAACAACGCCTCAACAGCTGAGGACACAATTTCTGGATTTATACGACGTACACGAAATTTTGTGAATGATCCTATAGCAAATATGCAATATCGCAAATTGCAAATGACTTTTGATAACAAATTAAATGTAATGAACTACATATCTCAGCAAGTGGAAAAAGAGCGATTAAACATGATAAAATCGCTTCCTAGCATCAGTGTTTTAGATTCACCAATAATTCCGACGAGGAAATCTGCACCTAAGCGTTCATTAATAATGTTGGCTGGTTTGATGTTTGGTGTTGTTGTTAGCGTTGTCCAAATCACAATAGAACGCTTCCGTTATCTAAAAAATGATAATTTGCGGGAACAAAAATGAACATCTGTCACAAGCGCTTGCATCTCTCTGGTGTTCAGTTTACTATCCTCGCAGCGTTTGCTTTATTTCTCGGAGCTGTCCTTCTTAAATACGATATTCGCATTTTTTCTGCTTCGCTGGGTGCATTATGTGTTTTAACAACAATATTGGTGCTCAATCCTAAAAGGCTCACATTGGTGGGCATTGGTTTAGTTTTTGCGATCCCACCGACGATGATGGTGCCAGTTGGTGGTTTTTTTGTCTATCCTATAGAAATTGGTTTGCTTTTTATGATTTTAGGTATTGGCATGCTGTTTATGCAATATAATGTGCCAAATGCTAATTATTTAAAAAACATTTCGGGTATAGATGTTGCATTTATCGTGTTTGCACTGTTTTGGTGTATAGCTTTTTTGCGAGGATTGTATTTTGTTTTAATATACGAATATGAACTGAGAGTCTTTTTTTTAGATGCTTTGCGTGGTTCAAATTACTATTTCATGTAT
>CAYUDB010000208.1:0-4377 GCA_964443405.1 uncultured bacterium
CAACTGGCGCGCGAAAGTCAAGCCGCCCCGTTCGCTTGGCACTCATTAATATTAGTGTGGGCGGTGAGCCGTCGAACATGTTAACCGAAAACCTTTGCCAGTCAGCCAACTCCGTTCACGGGATGAACAAAGAATTTCCAAAGATTGGCGCCGCGTGCCAAATTTCAACCGTCGCTTCTAAAAAGTCAAGCCGCCTCGTTCGCTTGGCACTCATTAATATTAGCTCGGGCGGCGTAGCCGCTGAAAAAGGCGCAACTGCGCCTCGGTGGAAAATGATGCTCACCAAAAGTGCAATCACTGTGCCTAAAATGTAACCGCTCACGACGTCGAGGGGAAAGTGAACACCCAAATATATTCTCGAAAAACCCACAGTTAACGCCGCTAAGCTCAACGGGATAGCAAGTTTGCGGTAGAAAAATATGAGCGCACAGGCTACTGCGGCAGAGTTCGCCGCGTGGTTCGAGGGAAAGCCAAATTTGCCACCGCATCTTTTCGCAAAAAGACGAACGCCTGTCATGGTTTTGTCGTGGCACGGGCGCGGGCGACCAACTAACGGCTTCAAAACCCTCGCCGCTGTCACGTCGGTGATGGCAAGCGATATGAGTAACGCAATTATCGCAACGCGCGAACGCATGCTCCGGTCGATGTAAACCAGTATCGCCAAAAAAATCGCGAGAATTAACGCAAGAAATGTCATGTCGCTTGTGCCGGGCATCGTCGCGTCGAGAAAAGAACAGACGCTGCCGCTGTTTATCGCCGAAAACAACACGCGGTCGAAGGATAAAATCGTGTGCATTGTAACCTCAGAAAGTTGGTTGCCAAATTTTTTTGGAATAATATCTTCAACTTCGAAATGGAAAACAACGAAAATCAAATGGAGACGCGCAAAATGGCAATTGACGATAGCCCCATGCAAAATATCATCGGCGCCGATGACGAGGTAATGCTCGTTGACCTGAAAACACCCGAGAAACGCTATCTGGTAAAAGTTGACCAGAAAAAGTTCTCCACAAAAAATGGCGATGTCGATTTGTCGGCGCTCGTGGGAGAAAACTTCGGGTGCATAACTCGCACGCATATGGGCAGGAAATTCGCCGTGCTCAAGCCGACACTTTACGATCGCATTATGAGAAAGCTAAAACGTGGCACGCAAATCGTTTATCCGAAAGATGCAGCTTATATTTGTCTGTATTTGGGTTTGCGCCCTGGCATGAAAGTCTTCGAATGCGGCACGGGTTCTGGCGTGATGACTGTGGTAATGGCAAATGCCGTGTCGCCAAACGGGAAAGTTGTCACGTATGAAGCCGACGAGCGCTTTTACGACACATCTGGCAAAAATCTTGCCAGCGTTGGGCTAATTGATTGCGTCGATCGGCACTTGAAAAACCTCGCCGATGGCATTGAAGGCGGTCCTTTCGACGCGGCATTTATAGATGTTCGAGAGCCATGGCTATATCTCGACACGATTTACAAAGGTGTTGGCGGTGGAATTCCTGTGGCTTTCGTGCTACCCACAACGAACCAAATTTGCGAGCTATTGGGAGCTTTGGAACATCACGGCGGCTTCACGGATTTTCTTGTTGGCGAAACGTTTTTGCGGTTTTACAAGCCGGTATCCGAGCGTTTGCGCCCGGACGACAGAATGGTAGCGCATACGACCTACATGGTTTTCGCGCGCACCATGGCTCGCGACATGGAATTTGTTGCGGAGCAAGATGAGCTTCGGGCGTTGAAGCGTGTGCGTGGCACAGATGTCCCGGAAGACGACGACGACAACGAAAACCGCGAATCGTTTTTCAATTCCAACAATGCATTTCAAGCGTAAAACAAAACGTGCCACGCGCATAGCGCCCAATCGGCAGTTTTAGCACGGCATCACCAATTATAAATCATAACACACCATAGTGCAAACGACGTGGGCATGTAACCACCAGTAAACGCCCTCATTTGCCGATGATGTTCGCAATAGGGCGACCTGGTATTAGCAAAAGAGCGGACAAAAACTGCCCGCTCTTGCAGAAAACATTGAGAAAACATGCGAGCTATTTGAGTAGTGTCATCTTGCGCATGACAGTGGTATTCTCGGTGGTGAGCTTGTAGAAGTAAACACCCGACGGCATAGTGTTGCCACTTTCGTCGGAGCCGTTCCACACGAGTTTGTGGTTGCCCGCTTCCATGTTGCCATCGCAAAGCACGCTAATCGTTCTGCCCGAAAGGTCGAGAACTTCGAGTTTCGCATTGCCCGAAGTGGGTATGTCGAAAGCAATGGCGGTGGTGGGGTTGAACGGGTTGGGCATGTTTTGTCCGAGAGTTGCTGCGGCAGGACGAGCGGCGTTTTCTTCCTTAATGCCGGTCTCTGCAGAAATGACGCAACGAACAATCGGGTGAATCTCTGAAAGATCGGGCAAATAACCGTCAGCCATTGACACGTGCGAATAAATGCCATAAAGCGAGGAATAGCTCGTGGCAAAAACGCGCGCATTGGTGAAAGTTGTGCCTGGGAAAACTGATGCAACTGTCACCCAGCTTTCTGTGGTGCCACCGCAGACGAGCAAAGCAAAAGCTGTGTCGTTGAGTTCGTATGGCGTGGGCAGTTCATAGAAAGCCCAGCCACCAGATGTGTCGATGTTTGAAGCTGTTGGGAAGAAAGGTGGAAGCTCGAAAATCCATTCGGCATCATCCATAGGAAGCATGTCGGGACCGTCGGTCGAATTGTAGGAGAAGAGCTTGAAGCCCACAGAGCCAGCGCCCCAACCTATGAAACCGATGTGTGTGATAACTGGATGCTGTGACACAGGATACGGGCTTGTAACGATGTTTGTAACACCGTTGCGATAATCCTCAAGTGTATCGTAGTGCTGGAAGAAGCTACGACGAACGTAAAGTGTTTCAGAATCATTGTAGATGTAATACTGCTCGGCTTTGAATTTGTTAAGACCTGTTTCGGTGGTATGAGCACCTACAACAAATTCGCAACGAGCGGTGTCGTTGGAATGATCTTCGTCAGCAGCATAGGTGATATAGCTCATGAACTCGTAGGTGCCGGGTTCGCTAGGTGTGTAGTTCACTGTGCGATAAGCGGTTTCAAGGAATCCGACAGATATGATACCAACACTACCAGCACCAGCTTCGACGCCAGTGTTCTTGTTGATAACTTTCCAGAAAAGGTTTGGTGTGGCATTGTTGACACCATTGCCTGCAAGCTCAATTTGGAAACGGCAAGCTGTGCCCAAACTCGCCGGCTGCCGATTGATATTTTTCACAATTGCGTCGTAATCAAGACCATAGGCACCTTTAACTTGCACATCGTCAATATAGAAGCCTGTGCCGGCTCCACCATCATCATTGCCATCAAAAGAGAACTGGAAAGCGAGACGGATGGTTTTACCCATACAATCGTAATCAAGTGTGTCGGAAGCACGAGTGTAAAGGAACAAACCACGAGTCCAGGTAGAGGTATAACCGCGATCATATTCGCAAAGCACCCAAGCAGGATCGCCTGTGCCATAGAAATCGTATATGAGGCGATTCCAACTCCAACCTGCGTCACTTTCGATACCAACCCACACATTACAAAGGTCGTCAACATATCCATCATCATCGCCATCAACATCTGGTGCATCGCGATAGATGTTGTAGGAAAGTGTACCCAAAAAGCCTTCGGGAACATCGATTTCGGGCGAGTAGATAATGTAGGAAGCTGCACCTTCTGCGGGTGTGGGGTTAGCAGCCAAAAGCGAATGTGTGCCAGAAACGGCGCGCACTGTTGTGAGTTCGGGCATAAGTGCAGGCACTGGAGGTTCTGTCAGAAGCACGCCTTCCATTGATGTAACATCGTCTGCATTGTCTTCAAACGCAACATCTGTGCCAGCTGTAATTGTAAGATCATCCACGCGCAAACCGAAAAGCTCGGGGTCATCTTCAGCGCACATGGAGACGTCGGAAGCAAAGAAAATACCAATAACAACTGTTTCACCCGCATAAGAGGAAAGATTGAAAGTAACTTCAGTCCATCCATCGGAAGAACCAGCGAAACCGGGTATATTGATGGTTTCGCCTTCGTGCGAGTAGAATGCATACGAAGACGCGTAGGGATAATCTCCAACAGGATTTATCACTTCGAAAGTTTCGCCACCATCAAGTGAGATACGGACATTATACGCATCCCAGCAGTCGATACCGGTAGGGAAACCACCGGCAGGCACTTCTACAGAAAGGTCGTACCAAAAGGAAAGCGTAACTGTGCCCATAGCAGGTAAATCTACTTCGGGCGTAACAAGGGCTTCAAGCCAATCGTTAGCGTATCCACCAAGGGCTTCATCAAAACACCACCAGCTGTTGGCACCAGCGTGAGCATCTGTGCCATCAATCGCCCAG
>CAYUDB010000209.1:0-4310 GCA_964443405.1 uncultured bacterium
ATCTTCTCGCCCATGTATCCAACTACGAAAATTATCTCATCAATACCGTGTGGCAAAAGTGATTCAATTATATGTGCGAGAATAGGTTTCCCCGCAACAGGCAAAAGTGGTTTTGGTATAGTATGCGTAAAAGGTCGAAGTCTTTCACCGGCACCGGCTACGGGAATTATAGCTTTCACTGTTTTCTCCTTGTCGATGTTAATGTGCACAAATTTGGCACAGTTGCAATGTTTTTTTCGTTACCAATGTGCGCATAACCAAAACCTTTAATGATGAAGAGCACAGTTTTCGAACACCGTTAAGAATTCTGTCAAAAGCAAATGATATGCCGCAGTTAAGGCACATCTGCATTATGAGACAACGGTTTTATCGTGCCAATTTCCGAACCGCGCACGCAAGGCGCAGTGGCGGCACCCATTTTTGTCCAAAAAGCAAAACAAGAAATTGCGCTTTGTTTGCATTTTTTGAAAAAATGCCATAAGTCGCAATGGTGCAGTGCTTTTTGACGATTAGTTGTTGATACCGATAATGCGCCAACGCGACGCTGCATAGATAAGTGTTGCGCCACCATCACCTGTGATGGTAACCGATGCACCAGAGCCAGTGATAATGCTCGTTGTCGTTGTGCCGTAATCGTTTTCGATTGTGAGGTTGCCGCTAGTGTTGATTATATAAATGAGTTGACCATCAGTGCCTGCGTCGAAGGAGCGTAGTGTTTTTGCGGTTGCAGAGCTGAAAAGTATGGCGCTCGCAGTTGGTGTAATTGTGGCAAGAGTTCCGCTCGTTGTAACCGTTTGTACCGACATGGCAACTTTGCCTTCGGCGTAAATTGCCGCAGATGGTGTGGCGCCTGTGGCTTTCGCATAGATACCGTAATTGGTTGTGCCGCCGCTCGCCTCGAAATATCCGCCATAATTGCGTGTTGCTGCATCTTGGGTTTTGGCGAAAACACCAAACTTGTTCGTAACTGTGGCAAGTGTGTTTGTGCCAAGAGCATAAAGCGCACATGATGTATCGACGCTCACGCTGCCCAGTGCCGCTTGATAGGCAGAGGCTTCGAAATAACCGCCATATTGTTTTGCAATTGTGCGCACGCCGAAAAGTGAACCCGTCGATGTTTTACCGTAAACACCATATTTGACAGCAGAAGCAGAACCGTAATCGTTGCGTGCCTCGTTTGTGAAAAATGCACCGGCGCTTGTGTCGTTTGTGGCAACTTGTGGCACCCAACCCTCCACAGCAGCACGGTTGCCTGTATGATGCCCGTCGTCCATTTGAACGAAAAGCTGTGCGCGATATGGTTCGGTCATATATCCGCGTATGGGACCAATTCTCGTGTTGCCATAATAGTCCACAAGCAAAGCACTTTCGTCGTTGAAGCGCGACACCACGCGAAATGCAGCAGGATATATCATCAATGTGCCTGAGTTCGGGTCGGGCGTAACCATATAGGGGCTATCGGTGAGAAGTGAGGTATTGCTCGAAACATAATCGACACTGCGCATAGGACCCGATGCAATTTGCACAAGGTCACCTTCGGCAACGGTGGTAAGATATGCTGTGCTTGAACCATCGATGCCCAAACCATTGGAATAGCCAAAGCTCTCGGAAGAATTGCCGCCGTTATCGAAAAGTGCTGGTGCCCCATAAATTGTGAACGTCGAAAAACCACGCGCCTCGACACCTAAACCTGCACCTACAAAAGCAGTGCGTTTGTTTTGCGCATTGGCATTGAGACGCAAGCCCTGAACACTTCTCGATTTTATCACAAACGATGCATTGTCGATTGTGCCGCAAAAATGTGTGGCAGGATCGGTTTCCACATTGCCAACTATGTTCCAACCAGTGCCGCCACCGCTGCCTGCAGGAGTTACCCAATCGGTGCCCGTAACTGTGGTGCTCAAAACCTGCCCCGCTGTGCCAACATCGCCCGAGCTGTCGCGTAATTTGCCTGTTATTTGCACATTGCCGTTAAAAATCATGCTGTCGGCAGAAAAATCACCGTAAATAAGCGGAGTCGATGTGTTTGAATTGTCGATATAGAGTTTGTTTGAACCAAGCTCAAAATAGCCTGCTCGATAACCAATAAACACATTGCCACTACCCGAAACCACTGTATAACCAGCCTGTTTGCCAGCTGCAACGTTGCGATTTCCTGTGGAAAGCGAATAAAGTGCCTCTTTGCCCGATGCCACATTTTCGTCGCCATCGAGGACGGAATAGAGCGAATATGAACCATTAGCGACATTATCGAAACCTTCGGTGTTGGTAAACAGCGCATACGCACCAAAACCGGTGTTGGTCATGCCACCAATATTATAGTATAGTGCATTTGAGCCGATGGCAGTGTTGAAATCGCCACCAGTATTTGAGTAAAGCGTCGATGCGCCGATGCCTACATTTTCGGTGCCATCGGTGTTTGAGAAAAGTGCCAAATACCCAAAAGCAGCGTTCGAGGCACCGGAAATGTTGTTGTACATGGCATTGGTGCCCATGACAGCATTTGAAAAACCGGTTGAGTTGTGGTTCATGGCATTGGTGCCAGCAACGGTATTTTCAGAACCGTTAATATTGTTCAGCATTGCTTGATAGCCTATAGCCACATTTGAGAAGCTTGTGGTGGCATTTTGCATGGCATTGGTGCCTATGGCAACGTTGTAGTTGCCCGTGGTATTCGAACGCAATGCCTGAAAACCTGTCGCCACGTTAAAACTTCCACCGGTATTAGAACGGAGAGCAGTGGCGCCAGAGGCGGTGTTATAGTTTCCGCCAGAATTTGCGAAAAGTGCTTCGCTACCAGTGGCAGTATTGCCGCCGCCAGAACTTGTATTTTTGCCCGCACGGGCACCGATGAAAGTATTTTCGGAGCCACCTGCGAGAGCCATGCCCGCGCTATCGCCCACAACTGTGGAGTTGATGCCCGAATGAGCTACGTGCTCGCCATTGCCTACATAAACATTTGAAGCTGCGGGCACACGCTTTAGCACCGGAAAATCACCGAGCTTATAGGCAAGTGTTGCATCAACATAGCCCGAAACATCGACAGCATCGTTTGGCAATGCCACATTCACGCCAAAGTTTGCGCTCAAAACCGACACTGTATCGTTGCCCGAAGCTGCATTGCCAAAAGTGATACGTCCATCGCCCAAGCCTAAGCCGAACCATTGGTTATCGGCACTAGTGTTTGCAAAAAATGGGTTTGTCGTCATCGAGCCTACTTGCATGGCACCTGACGCGAAACTATCTGCATAAATTGTTCGAAACGCATATGGCACAACAGCAAGCATATTTCTCGGTGCAAGAACTTCGGAGTTCACCACCAGCTCCACATAATATGTATCGTCGAAAGCCAAATTCAATGGCGTGGATATGCCCAAACGTACGTCGAAAAGCCCATTCGTCACCGACACTGTTTGAGTTTCGCTCCAAATTGCGCTACCGCCGGTAGGCGCCGTGTATATGCGAAAAGCGACATTATGTGTGCCATTTAGCGCAACACCTGCCGAGTTTGTTAACTTGCCCTGATAATTCATTAGTTTCGGGATATTCGAACAATAAGCCGCAAAAGTGAGAATCACAATTGTCGAAAGCAGCGCGAAAGTCTTTGTCATTTTTCCCTCCGTTTTTATATCTTAGTAATATACAACATCCTTTTGCAAATGCAAGACACGTGTGGCACGTGATCGCACGCGGTTGCGTGTTTTCAGAGGCTAGTCCATCTGTTTTTCGCGAGATTTGTTTTTGGCATGTCAGAAAGTTTATTATCTTTAAAAAAATTGGAGGAAAAATGAGAATTCCACGCCACGTAATTGCCGAACTTGTTTCTCGCGAACTAATTACAGATATCGGCACCGGTGATGTAACATCAAACTCAGTATTAGACGAGAATTGCGACGCCCAAGCAATTTTGCTCGCCAAAGCAAACGGTGTGCTCTGCGGCACAGAGTTTTTTCAGCTTGCGTTCGAACTGGTAGATAGTGATACGCATGTTGAGGTTTTCGAGCGTGACGGAAAATCTATACAAAATGGAGATTTCATAGCGCGTGTTACTGGTAGAGCAATACCAATTCTTGCCGCAGAACGAACTGCACTCAACTTCGTAACACATCTTTCGGGAATTGCAACCACTGCAAAGCGTTACGTTGACGCAGTTGCAGGAACAAACGCAACCATCCTCGATACACGCAAAACACACCCAAATTTGCGCCTGCCCGAAAAATATGCAGTGTTCTGCGGCGGTGCACGCAACCATCGCACAGGTCTCTACGATATGATTTTGGTGAAAGACAACCACATAGCGGCAGCTGGCG
>CAYUDB010000210.1:0-4283 GCA_964443405.1 uncultured bacterium
TTGCACCAGATGGCTCAGTTAAGTCTGTGCTGGCAAATGCACGCGGACGTTTGGTGGACAATCAAAGTGTGCCAACGCCTTGGCAAATTACAGTTAGTAACTATCAGCTATGCAACGGCATACGCATACCCACCGAAGCTGAAGTCGCATGGATTTTGCCTGATGGTCCAAAACCATATTGGCGCGGACGAATTGCCAAAATCGAATACGAGTTTTCCTCTCACACTCACACCAGTGACGTGGTTTCAACACCTACGGCGCCCGCACTAGATTGATGTTTAGTAATAAACACAAATCGCGATTTGTAAGAACATTAGCTTCACTATCAATGCTTGATTACGTGCATGCCAGTGGCGTGTGGCAAATTTGCGTTGACAGTTTTGACCTTCATTTCAACCGTTATTTGGTGAACGTGAAAATGTGCCCACTGGCGCCATAGCCATGGAGATACGTCACTGCGTGCACGTTTTTGGCGTCTTAGAAAAGAACTTGTTTTTAATGGAGTCCTGTTTATTTTCCGCACATGGAAATTTGGAAAAACATTGAGAAAATTTTGCCCTTTGTAGAAAAACCAGGGCGCTACATTGGCGGCGAAGTTGGCACAATGCGCAAGGATCGCACAAATCGCCTCGCTTTTGCCCTCGCCTTTCCCGAAACCTACGAAATCGGCGCGAGCCATTTCGGTGGACAAATAATTTACACCATCGTCAACGCGCGCGAGAATTTGCTCTGCGAGCGCGTTTATATGCCGTGGAACGATATGCGCGACCTCATGCGCGCCAACAACATACCACTGTTCACACTAGAATCGAAAAGTGATGTGGCAAGTTTCGACGTGCTCGGTTTTACACTTGAACACGAACTTTCGCTCACAAATATTTTCGAAATGCTCACACTTGCGCGCATACCGCATCTCGCGAGCGAACGAAACGAAAACCACCCTTTGGTCATCGCTGGCGGCACAAATGCCTTTCACGCAGAGGCTATGGCAGACTTTTTCGATTTTCTGTTCATAGGCGATGCCGAAGATGGTTTTCCCGATATTCTCGAATTCATCCACCAGAATAAAAACATACTCTCGCGCGAAAAACTGCTTTTGGCACTTACAAAATTTCGCGGAGTTTATGTGCCACGCTTTTACGTGCCGCGCTACGAAAATGGAGTTTTTTGCGGCTTCGATGTTCACCCTGATGCGCCCAAAAAAATCAAAGCGGCAATTGTACCCAAGCTCGACTCAAGTTTTTACGGCGAACCGCTTATAAGTTGGATAGAAGTGGTGCACAACCGCGCACGTGTGGAGCTTGCACGAGGATGCGGCAGAGGATGTCGTTTTTGCGAGGCTGGTTTTCTGTATCGCCCAATGCGCGAACGCCCACACGAAGAAGTTGCCGCCGAATTGCTTCGAATTTACAATACAACTGGCATCGATGAGCTGGGTGCACTTTCGCTTTCGGCAACCGATTATGGCGCACTCGAAACTTTGCTCGCATCGATTTCGAGCTGGGTTAAAGCCGACAGAGTGAAATTCGCATTACCTTCGGTGCGTGTGGATTTTCTGTCGGATGCGGCGCTCGAAATTGTTGGCGCCGGGCGAAAAACCGCGATTACGCTCGCACCAGAGGCAGGCACACCGCGCCTTCGCAATGTCATCAATAAACCGCTCGACGAGGATGATTTTTTTCGAGCGCTTGAAGAAACTTTTGCAAAAAACTGGAAGCTTGTAAAGCTTTATTTCATGGTAGGTTTTCCCACCGAAACCGACGAAGATGTGCTGGCTATTGCCGAAATGTTGCGCAAATGCGACGCCATAGCGAAACGTTTTGGCGGGCAAATAAAAGTAACTATTTCGCCGTTTGTGCCAAAGCCACACACGCCTTTCGAGCGCGAAAAGCTTTTATCGGCAGAGGAATTTAAGCGCAAAGAGCGGCTCATTTGCGAAAATGTGCCACGTCGTGTGGAGATTTCGGCACGCAACCCGCGCATTTCGGTGCTCGAAGGCGTAATCTCGCGCGCCGACCGCACACTTGGCGCAGCACTTTTCGCCTCGTGGCAAAAAGGCGCTGTGGATGCAGCATGGAGCGAATTTTTCGAGCCTCGTCTGTTCTTCGACACTTTCGAGGAGCTTGGCATCGACGTTGATTTTTTGAGCCGAGAGCGCACCGAAACCGAAATCTTGCCTTGGGAGCACATCGACAAAGGTGTTACACGCGAATTTCTCGCCGAAGAACGCCGACGTGCTTACAAAGAAAAAGCTTATGCCCCCTGCTGGACTCGCAATTGTGATAAGTGTCCAAATTGCGAACTGCCATCACAAATACTTGTCGAAGAACAAATTAACGATCAGGATGAGCAAAAAAGTGCCGCGCCAGCTTTCGGACGAAAAATTCGCAGAGAGCCTAAAAGTGCACCAGCAGTTTTTGCCAATGCCCAGCTTGTCCGAATACGCTACAGCCGCACAGGCAATTTGCGTTTCATAAGCCACCTCGATTCTTTGCGCCTTTGGGAAAGGCTCATCCGCGCGGCAAAAATTCCTGCCGCACAAACTGAAGGTTTTCACGCTCGAATAAAGCTTTCGGTAGCACCACCTGTGCCCATCGGTTGCGAGTGCACATCCGAATTCATCGACATTTTTTTGGCGGGCGAGCTTACACGCGAGCACATGGCAACACTTTCGCGGCTCATGCCCGAAGGTTTGGCTCTCATGGAATATCGTCCGCTCGACCGCAAACCCGAGCCTCTACAATCTGCAACAACGGCGTCTAGTTGGCGCTGCGAGATACCTTTTCGCGCAAAAGATATCGCCCCACTTCTCGATTGGTGCCAGGCTCAAACCGAGATTCTATTCGAACGCCACAAAAAAACTGTCGATATCCGCAGATTTCTCCGAGAATTCTCACTCGAAGAACAAGGTGAAAGCACTTTAGTCCACATGATTCTCGAAACCGGCGAAAAAGGTTCGGGCAGACCATACGAATATTTCATAGCTGCAAACGCCGAATTTGGTGCGCGCATTTTTGCCGAAAGCAGATTCGTTCGCACCGAGCTTTTTGTTAAAGGCGACGGCTCTTAACTTACAATGTCATCGTTCAACGATTTTCGATAATCAGCGGCAAACGAAACAAGCAACCGTCATAAGCTACACGTGTTTTCTTTTGCATGACGAAAAGACGCGAGCTTTTACTAGTATTTGCACAAAATTTCAATTCGATGCAGGCACGATACCCGCTGCCTAAAGCACCATTGGCAAGTAATGGAAATGTTCTTTCGATAACATAAAAGAAGAGTGCAATTATGGGAATCATCCGGTTACACAACATGGAATTTTTCGGCTATCACGGCACATCAGCCGCCGAAAAACAGCTCGCCAAACGCTACTCCGTTGACGTAGAATTCGAGTATGACATAACCGAAATTGCACGCGCCGATCGCCTCGATGATAAAGTTGTCGATTATGAGCGCGTTTACTACGACATTGCAGATTTTTTTGCCACAACCAAGCTCCAGCTCACCGAAACAATAGCCGAACGCCTAGCCAACCTTCTCTTCACCCGTTATCTCATGACCAACACATTGCGCGTGAAAGTGCGCAAACATCATCCGCCTTTTCCAGGCAACATCGAATGGGTTGAAGTTGAGACTGTTCGTCAGAAAATTTCATAGCTTCGCATAGCTGTTTTTTCTGCCAAAAACTACGCTTTTGCCATAGGCAAATGTGCGATAACAACGCTATTTGCCTTCAGATATTTTTGCTCATCGCTATAAGCATAATCGCCAAATAAAATGAATTTGCATAACAAATTATGCAGTGTAAATTTTGCGCATACATTTTTTGGAGGGAACAATGCGCTCGGAAGAAATTCGCCGTAAATTCTTGCAATTTTTTGAAAATAAAGAGCATACCATCGTGCGTTCAGCGCCAGTTGTGCCCATTGGCGACCCAACTTTACTGTTCACAAACGCTGGTATGAACCAATTCAAAGACATATTCACAGGCTCTGCGCCATGCCCCTACAAACCTGCTCGCGCCGCATCGGTGCAAAAGTGCATTCGCGTTTCGGGCAAACATAATGACCTTGAAGAAGTCGGGCGTGATGGGACACATCACACGTTTTTCGAAATGCTTGGCAACTGGTCTTTTGGAAACTATTTCAAGCGCGAATCGATAATCTGGGCTTGGGAATTGCTCACCGAGCAGTATGGATTGAACCCCGAAAAACTCTACCCTACAGTGTTTCGCGACGACGACGAAAGCGCCGAACTTTGGCACACGCTAATCGGCATCC
>CAYUDB010000211.1:0-4265 GCA_964443405.1 uncultured bacterium
CTGTGCCATCAATCGCCCAGTGCAGCTCGGGAATAACCGGTGTTTCGCCCATCCAATCAGCAATACCCGACTCGAAATCGTCTTCGAAGATGACGATTTCTTGCGCAAAAGCGGCAAAAATCAAACATGCTATGCCGGCAATGAGCGCAATTTTCTTCATTTTTTCCTCCAAGTTTAAGTTTTACCTGTTTTCTCTCGCGGAATGTAGAACCCCATGAAAACTCATCCGAATTCGCGAGTAGTGTTCGGATGTGTAGCATTCATAAACAGAAGAACCAATTAACCATTGCGTTAGCTTATTTCAATAGCTCACCCTTTTCAGAGCTTACTATATCAAAATCAAACGCTTACTTGCACAATATCGGCATGGGAGCCAATAGTTGCAAAACAAACGCTTTCCAAAGCTTGTATTCAACAGAGGCTGTGTCGATGTGCATATTCTGAGAATAGTTTTGTGATAATCGACCACCAGATCGCCTCGTTTATCCATTGGCGCCAATAAGTACAAAGGTTTTCAATGAACTTTTGATATTGACAGCTACTGTAGCCTATCTTGCATCAAACCCACAACATGGCACAGCAAACATATTTTGGCAACCATGCATCTTAATTCCCAGTTGCCGCAATATTAAATCTCGGCACCAGATTGCCGCGTTAATGCAAAGCTTGGTTTACATGTTGCGAATCTGAGCCACTGTGCGCGCGTCGAGTTTCTTGACCACCGCGGTGAGAAGCTTCACGAGGTTCTCATAATCGTCGATGTGCAAAGAGCTGCTGTGTGAGTGGATGTAACGCGTAGCAACAGAAATTGTAAGTGAAGGGATACCAGATTTAGTTACTGCGAATTTGCCGCCATCAGTGCCACCCTTTGTAAGGCTACCGAATTGGAACGGTATCTTCTCCTCTTCTGCAACTTTGAAAACAAAATCGCGAAGTGCTGGGTTCGGCAAAAGTGAGCCGTCCATAACGGAAATGGATGGACCTTTGCCACATTGCTCGGCAAAATCGGTGTCGTCGGAGCCGGGAGTGTCGCAAGCTATTGTAACATCGACAGCTATAGCAATATCGGGTTCCACTGCGAAAGCACATGTGCCTGCACCACGAAGTCCTACTTCTTCTTGCACAGTTCCTGCGGCAAAGTAGGTATTGGGATGCGCTTCGCCGGCAAGTTCTCTAAGAACATCGATAGCAGCAGCAACGCCGATACGGTTATCCCAAGCTTTTGCCAAAAGTATTTTGCCATCACCCATAACGGTGAAATCGGAAAGCGGGATAATAGGATCGCCAGGACGAATGCCAAGCTCTTTTGGTGCATTGTAATCGCCCCAACTGCCAACATCGATGAACATTTTGTCGAGGTCAAGCACTTTTGTGCGCTCATCGGCAGAAAGCACGTGAGGCGCTTTTGAACCCACTATGCCGATTATATCTTTGCCCTCGCGTGTGCGAATGACAACTTTTTGTCCCAAAAGAACATGCCCCCACCAACCACCGATAGGACTAAATTTTATATAGCCCTTTGATGTGATGCCGCGAACCATGAAACCAACTTCGTCCATGTGACCGGCAATGAGCACTTTTGGAGAATCGGTTGTGCCTTTTTTGGTTGCAATTATGCTGCCCAGACCATCGGTGAAAACGTTGTCGCAAAGACCTTCTACTTCTTCGCGAAATACCTTGCGCACATCACCTTCAAAAGACGAAGGTCCGAAAGCATCGGTAATCTTTTTGAGAAAACCAATTCTATCCGGAGCTTGCTGCGCAACTTTGCGCTTTGCCATTTTCCCTCCATATTGTTGGTTAGTTTCGTCGTAAGCGTTAAAGATAATCGATTTCGCAGTTCGCACAAGAAAAAGTCATACGATGCGTATCTTTTTTACCAGTTCTACACCAAGTTTATCGTTGATAATTTGGATCAGATGTGTACGCATATTGAAAAGCTCTGTTCGCCAACACGGGTCTTTTGCTGCAATCCACAGCTCGCCCGTTTGATCGTCGAACTTAACAGGACCGGCATAGTTTGCCACTCTTTCGCCGACAATATTGTGCCACTCGAAAAAAACTTTGTTCGCCTTAATCTTCTCGAGAAGTCCGCAATCGGCTAAAACACCGTAAAGCAAACCACCTATTTGTGCAGGATCGCTCAAGTTTGTTCCTTTGTTTTGCACATTTTGCATTCTAAATTAACTTTTCATTATAATGCTTTTGTCAGTGAAAGTCAAAAAAACATAGAGGTTCTGCAGTTGAGAATATAACTTTTGCAAAACTTTTTGTATAGCAAAGAATTATAGAAAAAACTAACTATTGTAAATACTCGCTCATTATTTGATCACAACAAAAAACTCGCTCACAACATCGAACTGTGTAAATTTAGGCAAACTTGCAACGAGGATAAATGATAGAATTTATTTGTGGCAATCTCATATCGAAGGCGCCATCACATGCGGTAATTGAGTGCAATGGCATGGGTTTCATGCTCGCCATCAGTCTCACCACTTTCGACAAACTCCCCCAATGCGGCGCCACGGTAAAGCTTTTCGCGCATTTGTCACATCGCGAGGATGCCATGGAGCTTTTTGGTTTTGCCACCGAAAACGAGCGCAGCATTTTCCGCAAACTAGTGTCAGTAAGCGGCGTAGGACCCAAAACAGCACTTGCAGCGCTTTCGGGCATAAATCCTGCGGATTTTGCTCTTGCCGTAGAATCGGGGGATATAAAACTGCTTTCGAAAATACCACGCATAGGCAAAAAAACCGCCGAACGAATAATTATCGAGTTGCGCGGTAAGCTCGAACTTGCCGCAGAGGTATCGAATCTCGGTTTACTTGGCAAAAACAGTACCGATTCGGCACTTGAAGCAATAGCAGCACTCGAATCGTTAGGTTTTGAGCGATCAGTTGCGGCAAAAGCGGTTGCGGCAATTATTGCCAAAACCCCCGATGCATGTGCTGAGGACATCATTCGCAAAACGCTCGCAGGCTGAGCTTTTCACTTGCGGAATTTGCTCGGTGCAATAGTTTGACATTTTTCTGGGAGATAACATGACTGCCACAAATCTAGCATCGAAGCTGGCAAACTTACAGTTTTTAATACTCGACGTTGACGGCGTGCTCACGGCGGGCGATATTATTTACGATGCGCATGGCATAGAACAAAAATGCTTTGACGTAGGCGATGGTCTGGGTATTGCGCTTTTGCGCGGCTTGGGCATTCGCACTGCAATAATAACTGGTCGCCAATCAGAAATCGTTCGCCTACGCGCAAAAGAGCTTGGCATCGATTTTGTAATGCACGGTTTTCCGTTAAAATTGCCGGCTTTCGAGGAAATCAAAAAAAAGACGTCGCTACCAAACGAAGCTTTCGCCTTCATCGGTGATGACCTTATCGATATCGACGTAATGCGCCAGTGCGGTTTCAGCGCAGCACCCGCCAATGCACATCCTGCTGTAAAGTCTCACGCAACATATGTTTGCAAAAGAAATGGCGGAAAAGGTGCCGTGCGAGAAATCATCGATATGATAATTGCTTTCCGACGCGGCGATTTTGCTGCTAACGATTTTATACCTGCACCTCTGCTTTTGCATTGGCACGACACCTCCATACGTCGTCTGTGCGAGCTGGAACATGACAAGGATTGCACATGAAAACACTTGTTCTCGTCCCCGCTTTCAACGGCGAAAAAACACTTACCGAACTTATCCCAGCGCTTTTGCGTAACTGCGCGCGCGAAGACATCCTTGTTGTCGATGACGGTTCACAAGACGGCACAGCACAAACTTGTGCGCGGTTCAATATCAATTATTTGAGCCACAAAAAAAATCTCGGAAAGGGTGCCGCACTCAAAACTGGCTTTAACTATGCCCGCGAAAAAAATTATGCCATTATCGTTACAATTGATTGCGATATGCAACATCCACCCGAATGCATACCCGCATTTATCGAGGCGGCGCAAAATGGTGCCGACATGGTCATCGGTTGCCGACGCCGCGAAAAAACCATGCCCATCGAGCGACGAATAACGAATTTTCTCTCATCTTTATCGTTATCTATGCTCGCTATGAAAAAATTACCAGACAGTCAGTGTGGTTTCCGTGCACTGAAAGTTGAAATGATTTCAAACATGAAATTATTTTTTAACCGTTACGAGGTAGAAAGCGAAATGATTGTGGAAGCTGTGAGACACGATGCGAAAATTGCTTTCATTCCTATTCCAACGATATACAACGGAAATCGTAGTTATTTTCGTCCAATTGCAGATACTGCAC
>CAYUDB010000212.1:0-4252 GCA_964443405.1 uncultured bacterium
CCTGCTGGTATTAAAGCGTGAAAGCAGTTGTCGCCAAGAACATGTAATGTAACTTTTCCGTCTGGTGCTCTTTCTTTCAGCTCAAGTGGATCGCCTGCATGAAAAAACCAGATTTCATTTGAGCGCAACTTGTGCGGTAATGATACTTGTCCTGCCTTAAGCAAAAAATAAATTACCGTAAATCCATCACGATTACTGGTTTCGGTGAAAACTTTGTTGCCTGCGCGCACTGTTTCGCTAAAATATCCACCTTCCGGTTCGAGTGGCACAAGCTTAAATTTTGCAATGAGTTCATCCGCTGTCATTTTTCCTCCATCAAAAAGGGCGCCGTTTCCGACGCCCTGTTTGCTTTTATGTGCCAAATATTACGGCATACGATATTTGGCGATTATCATCATGTCGATTCGCACTTCTGAGATGATCGAACTGCTCGTTGGTGCGAGGAATTTCAGCCACAGGTAGTCGTAACGGTCGGTGTCGGTAGCAGGTGATGGGCGAAGGTTGAAGCCCTTGGGACCAAATTGTGTTGCAGAAGACCACGAGGTTGTCATTTTTACATAATCGCTGATGTAGTTGAACGTCGGTGCTGTGTTCAAATCGGTGAAACTCGCCAGTAACATGAACTTATCGGGACCTTGATAAGATGATGCAAACCAGCCTGTCGGTGTGCAAGACTGCACTTTTATGCCGAGATCTGTGGGTACATTGCCCATATTTCTCACTTTGATGGTGTCTGCACGAGCAAGTGTTCGAGTTTCGCCTGGGTCAACAGTGCCCAAAAGCCAGTTGCGCAATGTTGGATCGCCTGGTTCGAGGATGATGCGTAGGAGTGCCTGTTCACCTGTGTAGAAGGCGGTATCTGTAACTGCGCGTGTGAGTGGACCGATTGTGTGAATTCGTGTTCCGGCGTCGCTCCAACGTTGGAAGGCATAGACACTGTCGCCAGCTATTCCGCCAGGCATGTCTTTGATATCGAACTCGGAGACGCCAATTGTAACTGTTCTGCCACCTTCAGCGTAAAAATCGTGTTTGTAAGAATGCCATACGGTATCGGTGTCGCCTGGTGTGGGAACAAAGAGGAAGTAACCGAGTGTTTCGGAAGGCATTTTGATCAGCGATATCTTCCACTTCGAAAGGTAATCCGCAATGAAATAACCCGGTCCTTTCATGGTGTCGGTGCGGAAGAATGATTCGAAAACAGTGTCGGCAACTGTTGTGGATTCGGTTCTGCCGTAGTTGAAGCGCCAATCTTTGAAGAAGAAACGTGCGCTATCTGGAGCAGTGGCGCCGATGAAGCTGTCCATTTCGGAAGCCTTGAAGCTGTGGCGGAAACCGGGTGACCACCAGAAGTTCAAGGAACGACTACAACCTGTAGTGAGGCTGTCGGCACAAACGAGCACGTCTCTGCAGCGGATGGAATCGGGTGTAGCCGGCGGACCGAATGTGTCGCAACGAACTACTGTTACCAAACGACCGTAAACATAGCTGCTATCTGGGTAACGAACGCTGTCAACATCGACCCAGCCTGTGTTGTGGATTGGGTTTTTCACAATAGTAGCGCGAACTTGGGCAGTGTAGTAAGCTGTGAAAGTGGTGTCGGTGTTGATAGGTCCTACACGATGTAAACTGTCACGTCCGTCAGACCAGCGGTTAAAGAGATAGCGTCTGCCAGTAAGTGTGCTGTCGAGTGTGGGCACCTGGATGTCGTGATAACTTCCTTGACCCCACCAATCTACAACCACCGACACACTGTCTCGTCTTGTACGGTCGATTTTTATCCAACCCTTGTTATTGGCAGTTGGATTTTTTTGCACGATAACTTGGTGCGCCAAGTTGTACATAGCTGTGAGGGTGTAGTTGTTGTCAACAACAAGGTCAATATCGTTGATCAGCGAATCGGATAAAACACCCACTGTGTGTGGCGTCCAGTTCCAACGCACGAAACCGTAGTAACCACTTGCGTCACAATACACAGGCGTTTGCGTTACTATATGTGCCGTATCGCCTGCAAAATACCAACCTTCACCTGTTTGAGTAGGTGCATAGCCTACGGGCAAGCCGGTATATTCGAGGTCGATGTAGTATTGGTTATCCCAGTTCCAAGTGAGTTGGGTATTGCGATGGATGAGGAAATCGAGTTCGTTTGCGCCTTCAGTGTTTGTAGAGTCGAGGGCGCCCACAACGGTGAAGCCCATACAGTTGTGACGACTTGAGGAATCGGCGCTGTATGCTACAGATTCGACCATCGCATGAACTGCCTCGTGCAAAAGCCAATAAGTGGTTCCGTGCGGATCGGGATTGCCCCAGACAGAGTTTACCACAAGACGTGCAACTGTGTCATCGGGTGCCCAAATCCATTTAACACCCGAAGGCTGTGTAATGTTGAACTCGACATGTGTGTGGTGGTCGCGGCGAAGTATGTCGCCCGAACCCAAGAAACCAACACAGTAAACCGAATCGAGTGAACCGGGGAAGCGTGGCACAGGGTTGGTGGTGATATCGGCTGTAACATGTTCGCCGTCATTGTACCAATATGTGCCATAAGCAGGAACGGGTGAATCCCATCCACAACTGCCACCTTCGATTGTTGAACATGCAACTGTAAATGCATATTGGAAAGCCCAGTTCCATGTGATGGTGGAGTTGGTGTTTATTGTGAAGGTAGTGTGGTTGGTGCTGCCAGCACTAGGTGCACTACCTGTTCCGCTCCAACCTACGCAACGCGCACGAATGCCATAACTCACAGGTACGATTGAATCTACGCGTGCGCTGACCGTTGTTGCGGGTATCCAATAAGTGGTTCCGTATGGTGTAGGTGAGCCGTATGAGGAAATTACGTCAAGACGCACTGCCACGTCCGACCATCTCCAACTTATGGATGAAGCACGTGAAATGTTGAATTCGAAATCGTGCTGTGGTGATACTGGTGGCAAATCGCCAGTGCCGTAGTAGCCTACGCAATAATGGGTGTCGCCGGTCATGTCGTAGAAAACTGGGTCGGTAATGTAACCAGAAACTCTGCTGCCTGTGGCGTGGTAGTATGTGCCCACAGGTGGAACAGGTGTATCCCATCCATCGGGGTTTAGAATGGTAAAACTCTGAACAGTTGACCAGTTCCATTTGAGTGTGCAATGCTCAGCGATCGTGAAGGTGATGTGGTTTGAGTCGCCTGTTGCAGGCAAGAAGTCACCTGTGCCCTGCCAGCCAACACAATGCTGCCAAGTTGTGCCTATGCGAATAGAATCATCAACGGTGGCATCTACAAGGCTGCCAGTGAGCCAGTAAGATGTGCCCCAAGGTAGAGGCGAACCGTATGCAGACATCACATATAGCGATTTCACACTATCGGAGCGATGCCATTGCCATTTGAGCGTGCCCGGTTCGTCTATGACGAAGTTTACATCGTACATTGGGTGGAATGCGGGTATGCAGCCTCTACCAAATAGACCTGTGCAGTAATAAGTATCGGGTGGTGCAACGTGGCGTGGATTGACCAGAAAACGCTGTGTTGCTCCAGATGCATACCAGTGGTCGCCAATAGCAGGTGAAGGTGAACCGAATGTGCGCGGGGGATAGACGTTTTCGGTAACGTGCACGCGAAATTCTTGTGCCCAGTTCCATGTTATGGACGATGTATCTTCGATGGTGAAAGAGACTGCGGCTGCTGTGCCAGATGCTGGAACATCACCAGTACCAGACCAGCCTGTGCAACGCCATCTTTCGCCACGAATGGAGTCGAAATCGGCATAGTTTGATGTGAATGCAGTGACCACTGTGCCCGGTATCCACCAAGATGTGTCGATTGGAACAGTGCCTGCTTCACCGTGAGCGGTGTAAACGTAAAGTGGTGCAAGGTAATCGCTCCATTTCCAGGTGATGTCGATGGGGCAGGTGATGTCGGTTATGCGTATTGGGCGATTGGATGTTGTATCGAAGTCGCTAAGGCGTATGCATGTGTCTTCTGGGAAGCCCGGATGCCAACCTGTGCAATAAACCAAAGTGCCGGTATCGGTTGTGTCAATCACTTGGAACAAAGAGCAAATAGGATCGGAGAATTCGGGCCACCACATTTCGCCTATACGGGGCCAAAGAGTATCTCCGTATTCGGTGTTGATCCGCATGCGCAGTTCTTTTTGCCATTGCCAGGTAACAGTGCCTGAAGTTGTCATGGTAACGCCATAGGTGGAGCCGACGCGAACAATATTGCCCGTGCCAGACGCAGGTACGCAACCAGTTCCAACCCAGCCTGTGC
>CAYUDB010000213.1:0-2053 GCA_964443405.1 uncultured bacterium
TAGCCATTGCAGCCAAGTAGGTTCGCATGAGAGCCGGTTTCAACGATTCTTCCATGTAAATAGATTAGCGTAGAGTTTTGAAAGGTAAGGTGGCGCGTAGCCACTAAAGGCACGCTCCGCGTGGTGCCGGTTGGCACCTCATAAGCGGCTACGCCGCCTGCTCCTATTAGATTTTTTTTGGGAATGCTTAACGCGTGTAACTTACAGAAGCTCATCTTTTATCTGCTGAATCTTGTAAAGCTCAGCATAATAGCCATTGCAGCCAAGTAGGTTCGCATGAGAGCCGGTTTCAACGATTCTTCCATCATCGAGAACTATGATTTTGTCGGTGTTTTGTAGCGCCGAAACACGATGTGATATGACGATTGTTGTTTTTCCACGTCGAAGCTCTAGCAAGCGTGAGAAAATTGCCTCTTCTGTTTCGGTGTCAACTGCAGAAAGTGCATCGTCCAAAATCAAAACGGGCGGGTTGATGAGAAGTGCGCGCGCTATAGCAAGACGTTGCTTTTGCCCACCAGAAAGAGTTACCCCGCGTTCGCCAACAAGTGTCGCGTATTTTTCAGAAAACCCTTCAACATCTTTGTCGAGTTGTGCCGCTGCCGCCGCCGCAAATGCTGCTTCATCACTGGCGTCGATGTTTCCAAATTTTATGTTCTCAAGTATCGTAGCCGAAAAAAGATAGGTGTCCTGCGGCACAATGCCAATAGGTGCACGAAGATGCGCAAGCTTTATCGTGCGAATGTCGCGCCCATCGATGAAAATGGTGCCTGCAGGTGGGTCGAAAAGTCGATCGATTACAGAAACGAGCGTAGTTTTTCCCGATCCTGTGCGACCTGTTATGCCAAGTGTCGTGCCTTGCTCTAGCACGAATGATATGTCGTTTAAAACGTTAGGTGTGTCTGGCGTGTAGGCAAACGTGAGGTTGCGAAATTCGATCTCGCCACGCATGGGTTCGGTGAGAGCAACAGAATCGGGCGTGTCGGCAAAATCTGGCTTTTGTTCGAGTATGGCATTTATGCGGTCTAGCGATGCTTTCCCGCGCTGGTAAAGGTTTATCACCCAACCAGTTGCAATCATGGGCCAAATTAGCAAACCCAAATACTCCATAAAGGCAACATAATCACCCATGCTCATGTCTGCCAAAATCACGCGATTGCCACCAAAAAACAAAACCATCGCAAAAGACAAGCCCACCACCAAACCAATAAGTGGGTCAAACATGCCACCGATGACTATCATGCGAATATTGCGTTTTACATAATTTTGCGAAAGCACGCTGAATTTTTGGCTTTCATGGTCTTCACGCGCATAACTTTTCACTACACGAATACCTGTTATCACTTCGCGCACACGCTCTGTGATTTCGGCGAATTGTTCTTGCACTTGCTCGAAACGTTTATGCAACATCTTGCCCAAAAACGAAACAATAACCGAAAGCACAGGCAACGGCACCACAACATAAAGCGTAACCGTCGGGCTGATGTAAAGCATCATCGCCAGTGAAGTTATGAGCAAAAAACCCGCATCGAATGCCGCCACCATGCCCATGCCAACCATCATGCGCACAGCTTCGAGATCGTTTGTGGCAAGTGCCATGAGGTCACCAGTTTTATTCTTCGAAAACCACACCACAGGCATTTTTAGCAGATGCTCGTAAAACACCGTGCGAATATTGCGCTCCATACGCCGCGAAATTCCGATTATCAAAAAGCGCCAAAGGAAACGTGAAAGAGCTATGCCGAAAGAAATCAGCACCACAAACAATGCCAATTTCAGCAAATACGCATCGGTGGCTCTGCCATAAGCTAGCGCATCGACCGCATGCTTTGTTATGCGCGGCATGATCAGCTGAAAGCCATCGACAAACAACAATGCCACAACACCAGCAAGGAAAAACCTTCCCTCACCTTTCAAAAACGGCGCAAGTTTTTTAAGTGTTTTGACCATAACCGCCCAAATTATTCAGCACCGCATTTCGCGCAACACTTTTTTTCACCAGGTGCCAGTGGGCACTTTTATAAGCGGCTACGCCGCCTGCTCTTGTCAAAGATTT
>CAYUDB010000213.1:2153-4221 GCA_964443405.1 uncultured bacterium
GCGAAGAGTTTTTAAAGGTAAGGTGGCGTAGCCACTGAAACGCACGCTCCGCGTGGTGCCAGTAGGCACTTTTATAAGCGGCTACGCCGCCTGCTCTTGTCAAAGATTTGCGAAGAGTTTTTAAAGGTAAGGTGGCGTAGCCACTGAAACGCACGCTCCGCGTGCTGGCGTAGCCACTGAAGGGCATGCTCCGCATGCTGGCGCCGACAAAAAGGTGTCAAAGATGCCGGTAGAATCGAGCTTGACTATTTCCAAAAGCCTTTTGCGCGCACCATGTTGAATAAAATGGTCTTCAATGGCGTGGATGATTATCGGTATATGCCCAAAACCGCGTGACGCCGCAAACGAAAGAATTGATTCGCCAAAACCACCAGCTTTGCAACCTTCCTCAAACGTAAAAATGCGCTCAGCTCGCGTAAAAATATCGCTTAACATTTTCTCGTCGAGAGGCTTAATGAAACGGCAATCGATGATATCGACGGAGATATTGTGCTCGGTTTCGAGCTTTTGAGCTGCAACTTGCGCAGCGCCAACTGTGGTGCCCACGCAAAGAAACACATTACGACCGTCACCTGTGTGCACTTTTTCCCAAGTGCCAATTTCTATAAGTTCGAAAGCACCCGTTTGACAACCAGTAGCCTGAGCGCGCGGAAAACGTATCGCCCATGGCTCAGAAAATCGGCTCAGCGCTGTAAAAAGTAGATTTCGCAATTGCGTTTCGTCGCGTGGCGCGCAAACAACCATATTTGGAATGTGCCGTAAAAATGCGATATCGAAAATGCCGTGGTGCGTGGGTCCGTCCTCGCCAACAAGTCCGGCACGGTCTATGGCGAAAACAAGTGGTATGTTCTGCAACGCCACATCGTGAATTAACATATCGTATGCACGTTGCAAGAATGAGCTGTAAATGGCAACAACTGTGTGAATTTTCTCAGAAGCCATTGCAGCACCGAAGATTACAGCGTGACCCTCGGCTATGCCTACGTCGAAAAAGCGCGATGCGTAGATGTGATGAAATTTTGTAAGCCCTGTGCCTGTTTCCATGGCGGCAGTAATAGCTGAAAGGTCGGGGAAGGTTTTGCCGAGTTCGCACATGGCATCACCGAAAAATTCGGTGTAACTTTTTGTGCCCTCACACTTTTCAAAAACTCCAGATGTCTTATCGAAACGCGAGACGCCATGAAAAGTAGTGCTGTCGCGTTCGGCAGGAATATAACCTTTACCTTTTTTGGTAATGACATGTAACAGCTTGGGTTTGTTGACGTTACGTAATTCGCGCATTATCGAAACCAAGCTGAAAATATCGTGCCCATCAATGGGACCATAATATTCGAAGCCGAGCTGCTCGAAGAGCATACCCGGTACAACTAAATTCTTGAGGCTATCCTCGAGCCTGCGCGCAAGTAAACGAAAATGCGAGCCAAAACTGCCAGCTTTGCCCGCCAAATTCCAAATATCAGCCTTCATTTTTTGATAAATGGGGCTTGCCACTGCTTCGGTGAGGTAATTTGCCAGTGCCCCAACATTTGGCGAAATCGACATGGCATTATCGTTGAGCACAACCATTATCTCCGAGCCAGAAGCGCCAGCATTGTTCAGCCCTTCGAATGCCAAGCCACCGGAAAGCGAGCCATCTCCAATCACAGCAACAACATTGTGCGCCTGCCGATTTCTGTCGCGGGCAGCAGCGAAACCTAGTGCAGCCGAAATTGACGTGCTAGCATGCCCGGCTCCCCAGACGTCGTATTCTGATTCGTTTCTTTTTAAAAAACCCGAAAGTCCTTCAAACTGCCGTATGGTCGAGAGTTGATCGCGCCTGCCGGTGAGCAATTTGAACGCATAAGCTTGATGCCCAACATCCCAAATAATTTTGTCGCGCGGTAAACGATGTGTATATAACAGTGCTATTGTCAAATCTACAACGCCAAGCGAAGGCGCTAAGTGCCCACCCGTTTCGGAAACTGTTTGGATTATGAACTCGCGTGCCTCTTGAGCGAGTATGGGCAATTCGGTGAGCCTCAGCTTGCGTATGTCGGCAGGTGAGTCGATTTGGGAGAGAAGTGTCATA
>CAYUDB010000214.1:0-4117 GCA_964443405.1 uncultured bacterium
ACGGTTACATCTCCCTGCCGCCTGAGCGATAGAGTCGAGACCTGCAATCTCACGATACACTACCGGAAAATCAATATCCACACCTGCTTCAATGAGCTGCGTGCTAATTACCCGACATTTTTTATCAGCTTTTAGTAGTTCTTTAATCTTTGATAAAACAGTTGTGCGATGTTCAGGGCACATATTTGCGCTAAGATGAAATATATTATCAGCATTATCTTGAATAACAAGAGCTTCATAAATATCACGTGCATGTTTTTTTGTGTTCACAACACACAAGACACGGTCATGTTCGGTAAGCTTTTCAACAATGTCGTTTGTAGTATCACATTGATCTAACATATTAATTGATACACGATTGAGAGTTTTGTACAGCTGAGCTGGTTGTGAAATTATTTCGTGTACAGCGTCTAAGCCGTGTGTAAACTTTTCGTCTTTGATAAGCGCAGGTTGTGTAGCAGTGCATAATACAATTGTGCTTTTGTAATAACTTGTCAATTCACGTATCACTTCGATACATGGTAAAAGCCATTTTGTAGGAAGCATTTGTGCTTCATCGAGTATGATAACACTATCTGCAATATTGTGTAGTTTTCGTGCACGAGTTGCTTTGTCAGAATAAAAAGACTCAAAAAATTGAACATTTGTGGTAACAATTATTGGTGCATCCCAGTTTTCACCAGCAAGCTCTTGTCGTAACGCAACATATTCATTTTCATTCGGCATTTTTTTAATGTCGAAATTGCTGTGATGCTCCACGACTGCATGCTGCAAATCACCAAGTGCATCACGAAAAACCTTTGCATTTTGTTCAATAATGCTCGTATATGGAATAACATATATCACTCGTTTCTTGCCAAACTTAATAGCATGTTTAAGAGCAAAAGCTAAAGACGATAACGTCTTACCTCCGCCAGTTGGAACTGTTAGTGAGAAAATCCCTGGTTCAAATTGTGCAGCATTGATACACTCTTGCAGAATTTGTGCTCGTATTTTATTAAGCTCTGTATCTGTTTTAAAACTTGACAAGTGTTGAAAGATCTTCTCCGAAATTTCTTCAATTGTTGGATAATCTTTACGTGCGCTTTGCTTCAATTGATCATCATCAGAGAAATTCTCTGCATCAAGTCGGTCGGCATCGACAATGCATGAAAAAATCATTCTTACCAGAAATTGTGCACCAAAAACACAACTGCTTTTTTTATTTCTAGTAAAAAGTGGTGCAAGCCGTTGAATATTAATCTTGGAGATGGTAAGCTCGTTTTTATACCCGTCAAAATTATAATCTATACTATCGCATTTTTTTAAACGTGAACGCAATGATGAATCACCCTCTGCTCCGTCACCATCAGGTAAACCAGCATGATGACCTGCAATAGCGTATTGCAACAAGCGTTCAAAAATCTTATTGTATCCCCATTCTTTCGACAGAGTTTCGATTAGTTTCGCACCCCCTATCGCATGGTCAACACGTATGTTTGAGTTGCCATTTATTCTCGCCTGAAACTTCGAAGTATATTTCCCAACATCGTGTAATAAACCAGCTAGCGCGGCTAGTTCAGACCAACAATGACCTTCAGCGAATTCTTCACATTTTTTGCTAACCATTTGTAAGTGTTCTAAAACGGTTTGCTTTTTCGACATATCATCTGACAAACGTGCTATATAAGATCTCAAATTCGCTCCCCCATTAGTATTCTGTTTACAAACTAGATGTTCAATACTACAGTGCAAGGTTTTTTTTCCCGCGAAGCACTGCTAAAATTGAAAAACATTGCATCGCCTCTATTTACGATTTTTCTAACTCTTTTCTTTTAAAAAAGATATATTTTCGCGAACCAAATATGGTCATGAATGATGCGCACGAAAAAACTTGCGAGCGCAAAAAAGAGACGTATCTTTTTTACATGGACGATTTCAAAATGCCAATTTCGGCACTACAACACATCGCTTTCTGCCCACGCCAATTTGCATTAATCTATATTGACCGGTTGTGGGAAGAAAATGAATACACTGTCGAGGGTAAGCTTCTGCACGAAAAAGTCGATGTGCCCGCACATGAAAAGCGCAAAGACGTCAAATTTGTCTTTGGACTGTGGCTTGAATGCGAGAACTTGCGCATATGGGGTAAGGCTGATCTCACTGAATTTCATCTTGTTAACAAACAATGGCTACCCATACCCATCGAGTATAAACGTGGAAAAGCAAAAAATACTTACTGTGATGAAATTCAAGTCTGCGCACAAGCGTTGTGTCTAGAAGAGATGCTTGGAGTAAAAATTGATGGTGGTTATATTTATTATTGCCACGAACATCGTCGTCACGAAGTTCCTATAACGCAAAAGCTTAGGCTCGAAACAGAAAAATTTGCAGCATTAGCTCATAGCTTTTTCGAAAACAACACTCTTCCTCCTGCAGAATTTGCTAAAAAGTGCCAAACCTGTTCCCTTTACGATCTTTGCGAGCCAAAACTTGCCACGAAATCAGTACGAAAATACATTGAGAAAATTTTTATCGATCCATAAAACTATTTCTGTGCTATCTAATAGTATTTGCTAATTGAGAAAATATATATTTCACAAATGGATATGATGGCTAATGCATAAACTTGGAAATACAATATACATAACCGCTGATGACGCTTTTTTGCGGCGCGAACATGATACTATGATCATCGAAATTGGTGGCGAAAAACGTGCACAATTGCCACTCGTAGCTTTGGATAGCGTCTGTGTGTTCGGTTATGCAACTATAAGCCCTTTTCTTACAGAGATTTGCACAGAAAAGGGAATTTGCATTAGCATTTTTTCTCCAAACGGGAAATTCCTTGCCCGTCTTGAAGGCGGAGTTTGTGGCAATGTTCTTTTGCGCCGCGCACAATTTCGTCTTGCAGATGACCCGAATTTTTGTTTAGATGTTTCACAAAGCATGGTTGCAGGAAAAATTGCAAATTGTCGCACTGTTCTCGAACGTTTCAAGCGCGATAATGCTGAAAAAATCGATTGTTCCGATATCGAACGCGTATCGGCTCTTTTGAAAAATAGCTTGCAATCGCTAAAATGTGCACGCACTTGTGACGAAATTCGTGGTATTGAAGGCGAAAGCGCGGCACTGTATTTTTCGATCTTTGACAAGTTAATTACTGCGAAGAAAAATGAATTCTCTTTCGAAGGACGCACACGTCGCCCACCAAAGGACCCTGTTAACGCTGTGTTATCTTATTGCTACACTTTACTTTTACACGATTGCATAAGTGCATTGGAAGGTGTAGGACTCGATCCTGCCGTAGGTTTTCTTCATCGCGACAGACCAGGTCGAATGAGTTTGGCACTCGATTTGATGGAAGAGTTTCGTCCTATTCTTTCAGATCGTATGGCATTAACACTTATAAATTTACAGCAAATAGATATACGCGGATTTCGAAAAACTGAAAGTGGTGCAGTCGAAATGAGTGATGAAACAAGAAAGAAAATAATCGTAACCTATCAGGAACGTAAACGAGAAGCCATCATGCACCCATTTTACGACGAGCGTGTGGAAATAGGTCTTTTGCCGCATCTTCAAGCTCGACTTTTGGCACGTAGAATTCGGCATGACGCTGAAGGTTATCCACCTTTTCTTTGGAAGTAACGATGTTAGTTTTAATATGTTACGATGTTTCGATAATCACTACAGATGGCGCGCGACGTTTGCGGCGAATTGCGGAAGCTTGTTTGGACTATGGGCTTAGGGTTCAGAACTCTGTTTTTGAGTGTGACGTGGATCCTGCACAATGGGCAACTTTGCGGCACAGGTTATTGCGCGAGGCAAACTTGGAATGCGACAGTTTACGTTTTTATTTCTTGGGTTCGAACTGGGAAAGGCGCATCGAGCACCATGGCGCCAAGCCAATAGTGGATTTGAAGGGACCTCTCATTTTTTGATTATCATAAAAGCTGCGCGCTTGTAAAATCGCGAACCACAAGCTCACATGTTTTCCATATTGGTTCGCGCGCGGCATTTCGCATTAATTCGGGCATAATTTGCGCGATTTTTTTCTTTTTTAGTGATCTAAAAATCTCGGTTCGCGATAAAAAATGTTTTGACGCGCGCGATATGCGCGTTTATGTTTAGCGGG
>CAYUDB010000215.1:0-4110 GCA_964443405.1 uncultured bacterium
GCATCTGGGAGAATTTGCTCGCCGTTTTCGTCTTCGGTTGTGGGTAGGTATTCCCAGAGTTCGCAGAGTTCGGGGGAAAGCAGGCGGAACAATTTGAGGTCCCGCTGAGTTATTTTGGGTTGGATTTCCATTGTTCCCTCAATTCGAGAGCCTTAGAAACGGTGATAAATTTTACACCATAAGTTTCGAGCACGGGAATGGCTTTTTCCAAAACTGCTGCGGTGGTATCGGAAGCGCGGCAGTTGATTATCATTGAAGGCATTCTGCGCGCATTGAGGCAGTAATCGAATATGCGCATTTCGATTTCGGCATTGGACAGTTCGGGTGGGTCGATGATGTGGTCGATATGAGTGGCAGGCACTTTCATGTCGGAAGCCAACTTTTCGGCTATGGACATGGGAGTAGTGCGCGAATCAATCCAAAAATATCCTGCATCGCGTAAAGCGCGCAAAACTTGAAACATAACACGAGAGCTTTCGGTTGCGCGAGAACCCATGCGGTTGTTTGCGCCTACAGCACCCGGTATGGCAGCGATCATTTTTTCCATGCGGCGTTTGACTTCGCGATCATCGAGTGTGGTTAGTATTGCATCCACGCCTGGGTCAACTTGTGGATAGGTTTTTGGCTCCATAGGCACATGCACGAGCTTTTCGACATCGGGTTTTTTTGCAAATTCTTCGAGGACAATAGGTGTGCGCGGCTCGTTTGGTAATATGGATGCCGAAAATGCTATGTCGAAGGATAGATATTTTTTTACAGTTTCTTTTTCGTACATGCCAAAATGGTCGATAAGTAAAGCGACATATGCGGTTTCGAGTGGTGCATCTGCCAGACGTTTTATTTTTAGCTTATGTGATACAGAATCGTTTAGGCTAAAACTCATAAAGATTTCGGCACCGCCTTTTTTATCGAAAACATCGAGCACTTTGCCGCTTGAATCGGCGACAGCTTGTTGGAATTTTGCGCTAATTAAATATACTGGAAAGTTTTTGTGAATTTTGACAGTTGTCTCGGTAATTTTGTATCCAAGTTCTTTGTCGAGCACGAGGCGCGTGAGTATGGCTTTTTTGGGCACTCCGAAATCGATGGCAGTTTGGATGATGGCACCTTCGATTTGGTCGTTGCTGAGGGTGAGTGAATCGGTTGTGGTATCGATAACGACAGCAACTTCTTTTGCCGACATTTTCATCGTGGTGAATATGATTGCAAGCGCAGCAGCTATAAGTATAAATGCCGAAGCGAAATACGCCCATACAGGCACACGCGCAAAAAAAGATTTTTTGGGCGTAGTTTTTCGTGTTCGCACTTTCGACATCGGTCAAGCTCCAAATTTTACGGTTTTTGCAACTTCGCTTTTGCCTTAGTGTGCGCAAAAATGCCAAAAACGCGCGCAGTTGATTTAAGAACATTGTGCAATGTTGCAAGTGCGTATAATATATGTGCGCAATGAAGCTTCAAAAGCAAAAGTGGCAAAAAACCAATGGATACGCAAATTTTTTACATAGGCATCGAGGAGCTGGAAAACTCGCTGGCGTATTTAGCGTCTGAGATTCTACGTGCTGGGGGCATTTGTATTTTACCAACGGATACACTTTATGGGTTCAGTGCCTCATCGGGTGAACCGGATGCCATAAAGTGCGTGAATGCCCTCAAAAAACGCGACGGGCAAATGCAACAGATTTTTCTCATTCGAGTAGAATGGCTGCCCTATTTTTTGCCACACGATGAAAAACTTCGCCTTTTCATCGAAATGCTTTCGCCGGCACAGGTGAGTTTTGTAATAAGCACCGAGCATATTGATGAGAGATTTGCGTATTTGCGCAATTTTGGCAAAACGCTTGCCATACGCATGCCCGATTGTGCGTTTTGCGATTTGGTTCTTGAGAATCTTGGCAGCCCGATTACCTCATCGAGTGTGAATTTTGCGCACGAAAAGCCGTTGATTTCACCGATGGATATTATTTCAGCGTTTGATGGCAAGGTGGAGGGAATTTTTGTCTATCAGGGCATTTCGCTTGACAGCATTGGCTCAACACTTGTGGATGTTACGGCATTTCCGCAAGTGGTGATTTTGCGAGAGGGAGAAGTTTTACCGCAGACTATTTTTTCGGCGCAGGCATTTGCCACTGTCGATGACGAGCTTGATTAACTTCACTTTGAACATCGGTGCACAACTTTTGCGGCTAATTGTGCACGTTGAAATATAACATGAGCGCGATTTTTAAAGCCGAGGTACAAAATGAAAAAAGTAATTCTCGTTCTATTTTTGTTACTTTGTGTTGGTGTGGCACTTTGTGGCAAAATGGTCTTTGGAGGCAAAAACCGCGACAAAGCCTATGCCTTACTAATTCGCGACGAACATCTTATGCATGTAGTTGGCATAACACGCAGTTATGGCGGCTGGTTCGATCAAGCGTATTTTGTGAACATTGCCTATGCTGATAGTGCGGTTTTGTGCGAGAAAGCTTTTTTTACAAATGCTGCTTTCTGCGGTGTTTTGCCTATAACTTATTCTAAAATAATAGCTTTTGGTAAAACGCAAATCTCTATACCCACAGCAAATTTCCAATGTATGGCAGCAATTTTCGGTGAAAATTGCGATACAGTATGCACGTTTTTATCGGGCAATGATGGCGACGATGCCTTTTTGTGTGGAACTATTTATAAATCATTTAGTTATTTGGGTGGATACGTTCAAAAAGAACGAGCTTTCGTGCCGTTTATCACAAAGCTTGATAGCACAGGCAATGAGATCTTCGCCCATTACTACACAGATTTACACGCGGATAGCATAGTAGAAATTGCCACGAATACCGTAGATATTTGGGCAATTGCTGCTGCAGAAACTAATTTTACATTTGCAAAACTAACCGATACAGGTGAATTGAACGCTATGTTTTCGATAAAGCGTGCAAATGGTGATTTTATTCGGGGCATGCTTGTGCTGGATGACGGAATTATCATATGTGGCGCAAAAGGTTGTAGTGATGAATTTTTGGAATATGATTTGTGTTTGGGCGAAGCTTTTGCCGAAAAAATCGATTTTTCGGGTAAAGTTTTAGCGCAATTAACACCTTGCAATTTTGCAGGGTGCATCGAAAATGTGGTGCAGTTTTCGCCCGATTCGTTTTTTGCTGTGGGTTTTGCTTCACATGAGGATAGCACAGGCAGCATTACGCTAGATTCTTACGGCGCAGTTTTCTCGCGAACATTGCGACCGTTATATCAGGCATCCGCCGACTTACATGCGTTTGAAAACACCAACAACGCAGTTGTTTTTGGCGGAAAAGTTTATGTTGCCGGTCAGTTTTCGAAGGATCCGTGCTGCCACTGGGATATTTTTATCACCGAATTCAATTCATTGTTCCAGCCATAGCTTTGCTCAAAACTCTAGCATTATCCATACAAAAGTCTGCGCCATTCTCACCACGCACATTCAGCAAAATGAGGCATCTTGTGGGTGTTTAAGTGCAAGATATTCTGTAAACCGTCAAAGCAATTGCGAAACTCGCAAAAGAAAGCCGTATGCAATGGTATTACGCCCATGGCAAGAAAAGTTAAATCGCGGATGCCATTCATAAAAGTGTCTGCGAAATAACCTTATAACACACAGGAAGATGATAAAAAAAATTGTGCCGTTGCAAAAAAAACTTTGCATAAATGCGTAAAAATACGATAATATGGCAAATGTTAAATTTTCCCATGCGCTCGAACAAAGAGTAACCTAATGAAAAAAGTTGCGCTCTTGTTGATGGCATCTGTCGTTTTCGTTTTTGGGAATTGGAATTTCGACTGGGTAGGCGACCCGGGCTACGAATGGAACGGACTGGAGCCTGACTATTTCGATGGCAACGGGCTTTTTGCCTTTCGCATAAAAGTGCTTTGTACCGACATGCCCGAAGTTGTTTTCGTGCATGTTGATGCTGATGCCGACGGGTATTTTTCGGCACGCGAAGCACATGCAATGAAATTCGAAGCCAAAACCACCGATGGGTACATCTTTGTGGCGAAATTGCCGCTCCAAAAGCCATATTCCACGCGACCGATAGGGTATTTCTTCTCGGCACAAATAGGCAATTCCACAAAAACCTCGCCGCTCAACCTCGGACC
>CAYUDB010000216.1:0-4055 GCA_964443405.1 uncultured bacterium
GTTGCGGGCGAAAAGCTCGTAACTTGCGGTGGAGTGAAATCGGTGTAAAAAACATAGAGTAACGAATCTCCTGCTAAATTATTGCCGGCAGCATCGCGGATGCCGCGCAAAACAACAGTTATTGTGCCCTCGGTAAAAGCAGATGGCGGAGTAAACACAAGCAAGGTATCGGATACCACTGTTAAATGTGCGCCCAAAGGGTAATCGATACCGTTTACGCGCAAAACCGCCGAACCAAAATCGACTCTGCCGGCATCGCGAACAGCTATAAGTATTTGCGCATTGCGGCATGATATGTAGGAAGCCGCAATTGGGCTGATCACATGTGCTGTCGGTGCGGTGAAATCGAAAAAGTAACGGAAACAAGCGGTATCGGAAATATTTGGTCCACAAACTCTGCTGCCAACTGCATCGGAGATGCGATAACATATTTGCAAAGTGTCGCCACTGGCAAAACTCATGCCCGCAGTAGCAGAATTGAATACTATTCTGCGAGCCACACTGTCAAACGACACGCCAGCCGAAGCTAAAGAGCCGTTTACAAAAACTGCACAGCTCGAAGGGATTACACCAGAATGAGTATCGTAAGCAGCAATGGAAAAAACAGCAGTTGGCGCTGCAATGTAGGTTTCGGGTGCAGGGCTTGGCGAATACAAAACAGGTGCCGAAAAATCTGCATAAGCCATCCAAGATGTGGGTGCAATACTGTTGCCCGCAAAATCACGCGCAGATAACACCGATACTGTCAAAGTATCGCCACTGTGCAAAGCTAATGTTGGTGCCAAGAAAACTGTATCGCGGCGCATTGTAAAACCTGTGCCGTGCGCATATGTAATGCCGTTTATTCGTAAGCGCACAGTTGTGTCGTCCACGCCAAAGTTGTCGGTAAAGGCTACGATTATACTTTCGGGCGAGCAGGCGAAATAAGTGCCACTTGTGGGAACAATTAAATTTGCGCTCGGCGCTTGCGTGTCGATGAAGTAGGTTATGCAGGTATCGATTGTGCGCACATTCGCGCCGCAAAAACGCGCCAAATCGCTTATGTTGCCTATGCACATGCGCAATGTGTCGCCATTTGAAAGTGCTGGGCAGGCAGGTAATAGTGCGGGTGTTATGCTAAAGATACCACCTGTAAAACTTACGCCCGTCGAAGCCCCTGTGTATGGCATACCGCGTGCGCTGAACGTGAGGCTTGTAGTCGAAACTCCCGAGTAAGCATCGGTCACGTTGAATGTTATCGTTGGGTTTGTGCTTGGCAAAAACGATGACGGCGTAGGGCTTATGGTGCCAAACACTGGCGCTGATATGTCGATGCGAAAAGTCCATGTATCGGAGCTGGCAAGGCGATTGTAAAGGGAATCTATAGCTTGTGCAGCCGAAACCGTTATTGTGGTGCCGTCGGCAAAAGGTGTGGCAGGCGTGTAAACTGCGGTATCTCCACGCATAACAATTTCACCACGCCAAGCTGCGCGTGTGCTGCCGTTTATAATTAGTGCAGTGCTATCGCGAATTATGCCCTGTGGGTCGGAGAAAAGCACTCGAATTTGACCACTTGCACAGGATGTAAAACATCCATCATCGGGGTAAACGAGGCGCGCAGTAGGTCCCGAACGGTCAACAAGAAAGCTCCAACACGAATCACGAGTAATGACATTTGCGCCACACAAAAGCGAGTTAACTTTGTCGGCGGCATTGGTGAGGCACACATCGACAGTTGTGCCATCGGCAAAAGTAATGCCCGCAAGAGCACAGTCGAGCACAAGTCTGCCACCCGACCACGATACGCCCACATCACCCATATGCTTCACAATGCCTTCAACCGATAGCTCGAGTGATAGCGAATCAATGCCCGCAGGTGTATCTGCAAGCCCAATGCGAATTGTTGGTGAAGGTGACGCAACTCTGCTTCCGGCAACAGGGCTTATGGAAGTTATCTGAGGTGCGCGCGTGTCGATGACGAAAAACCAAGACCATGTGCCGGTAATCGCATTGCCGAGGCTATCTGAAAGTGCTAGAACCGAAATGCGAACGGTATCACCGTGCGCAAAGGCAGTGGGCGGTGTAAAGATAATTGTATCGGCGCGAAATGAGACCGAAGGTGATGTGCTCGAATAAGTTGTGGAATTCACGCGTAGAGATAGCGTGGAACGGTTTACTCCTGCACCATCGTTGGCACGAATTTTTATTTGCCCTGTGGCGCAAGCGGATATGGCGGCATTTGGTGGGTTCACTAGTGTGAGCGTAGGTGGTGCGAAATCGGCACGGAAAAATGTGCAGGTATCGCGAAAATTTGGTCCGCAAAAAGTGCTGCCCACAGCATCGCCAATGTGCAAACATACCGAAACACTTTCGCCATCGGCAAATGTAAGCCCACTCGTTGCTAAATTGTAACGTAATGTAACCCCATCCCAAGTAAAGCCCGCAGGATACGCAAATGGAATTCCTCTTATGCGCAAAACTGTGCCCGAGTTCACAATACCCGAAAGCGCATCTGTAGCACTCCAGGCGGTGAGCAAACCCGATGCACCAAAGCGTGTTCCCGCCGCAGGTACAATGCCCGAAACCACAGGTGGCGCCAAATCAACTGTGAAACTTCCCGAGAGTACTGTGGCAAGCCCATTACCACGTGTGTCCCGTGCCGCAGTAAGCGACCAATCGACAATTTGCCCGTTCACCCATGGCGTGGATGGTGTAAAAATTAAGGTATCGCCGCGCATTGCCATGTGCGACATATGATTATATATAATTCCTTCTACGGTGAGCGATATTGATGATGTGTCAATGCCCGAAACATCCGCAAGGCGAATGCGCAATGTTTGCAAGTTGCAAGCACTGTAAGCGCCGTTTGGGGGGCTTAGAAGCGTTGCCACAGGTCCACCGTTATCTACTGTGAAAGACCAGCAGTATGGTGATGCCATACAATTTGGTCCACATCTGTCGGCACGCACAATGTCGCAGGCATTTTGCAAACAAACATCCACAACCTGCCCATCAATAAAGCTTCTACCCGCCGCAGATGTATTGAAAGTTATCCGTGTGCCATCCCAAGTGAGTGCCGCATGCGGATATGAATAGGTGATTCCTTCAACCACCATCACAAGCGAAGACGGATTAACACGAGTGCGCAAATCGCTAACGATTATTGAAATTGTTGGAGTAGAAGTGGTTACAACTGCGCCTACTGCTGGGCTTGGCGATGACACCAGTGGCGCACTTTTGTCCACATAAATCGACCAGTTTGGAAAAGCACTGCCTGAGCTTAGATTTCCTGCCCTGTCGCGAGCAGAATAGACGCGTGCGTTTGTTGCGCCTTCAGAGAGTGCGCCGTGGAAAAATGCTGTATCGCCATTTGCCGAAGCGCGCAGCCATGACGAATATGCCAAATCGTAGTTTAGTCCGCCAACGCGAAGTATTACAGTTGTAGTTTCCACGTGGGAGATGTCGGTGAAAAGTACAATGATGGAGTCGCAGCCAACTGTATCGCCTACCGATGGAAAAATTAGCGTCGCTCGCGGACCAATACAATCGCGCGTGAAAGACCAACATTGTCGCGCATCAAGCGTGTCGAACCAATGTGGTCCACAGACATCGGCAGGATTTGGCGCATCCTTGGCTACATAATCGAGGGCTTTGCGCAGGCACACTTCAATTTCATCTTCGGGGTCGAATGCGCTAAAATAACTCCAGTCGATGTAGTAAGTGGAGTCGGAGTAAACAAATGAGCCTGATGAAGTCTGCCAGCAGTAGCCATCGGAACGGTTTGGTGAGCACGAGTAATTGTTTGCGTTTACGCAAAGGCAAAGTCCGTCGAACGGGATGCCCGAAGTTCGGTCGAGCACTTTAACGGCAATACTTTCCGCGCGACACAATACGGTATCGGGTTTTGGAAAGCGTGTCTCAGGGAAAAAAATGGGTGCATCAAGGTCGATGTAAAACTCGTAACGTGCACTGTCGCCTTGCAATGGTGCACCGGTTATGTCGTTGGCGCGCAAAAGGGTTACGGTAACAGTGTCGCGGTTGTGAAATGGTGTCGATGGCGAAAAAACAAGCAGACT
>CAYUDB010000217.1:0-4037 GCA_964443405.1 uncultured bacterium
CATCACACAACTGATGACATCCCATTTGGCGGCGGTGCAGGCATGGTTGTGAAAGTCGAACCCGCGATAAAAGCATTTTTGTCCATACCCACCGAACAGGTCGAAAAAAGTTTGCGCATAATACCGTCCGCACGCGGTCACGTTTTCGACCAAGATTGGGCACAAAAACTTGCGTCACACGAGATACTAATTTTCTTTTCGGGCAGATACAAAGGCTTCGACCAGCGCATTGTGGAACTTATGGGTGCACAAGAACTTTCGCTTGGCGACTTTGTTCTTCAGGGTGGGGAAATTCCCATTTTGGCGATGATCGACGCAACAGTGCGGTTACTACCGAGATTTCTGGGCGACGACGATAGTGCCGCTACCGATTCTTTTGCCGGCGGCAGCAATTTGCTCTCTGCGCCCGATTACACTCGTCCGCGCGAATTCATGGGTTTGAGCGTACCCGAAGTTCTCGTTTCGGGCAATCACGAGAAAATCGCGCGCTGGAAACGCCGCCGTGCACTTGAACTCACAATGGAACGCCGACCCGATTTGATCCCACATGCTGAGCTTTCAGAAAACGATTTACAAGTACTCGATGATTTGCGACAAAACGCTCTGAAACATCAAAATGTGGATGCAGACGAAACTATTTAATAATTGTACTAAAACTGTTTTATTATCAATAAGTTAAGAGGTAAAAATGGATTACCCAATTCACTATGTGTGCACATTTGCCGAAGCAAAAAAACTCATTGAAGGACGCATCGAATTCTGGGTTACCGATTGTGGTTGCCGAACCGGGCACGGGCAATGCACAAAGGGACGCATCGACACATGCCTTTCGTTTGTGGAATGGCAAGCGCCTGAACAATATCATCTTAAAAAAGTTGATGCGGCTTTTGTAGAAAAGCTTTTTGCCCACGCGCGCGAGAAAAAGCTTGTATTCCGCCCGTGGCGAAGCGAGACCGACAAATCGATAACCGAAGGCATGTGCATATGTTGCGACTGTTGCTGCGAGTATCTCAAAAAGGACTCGACCGAAGTGTGTGATAAGGGGAAGTTTATGCAACAAACCAATTTCGATTGCTGCACACATTGCGGTGCATGCGTGCCCGTGTGTTATTTTGGCGCGCGCGCAATGTCAGACGACGGGATATTGACGCTAACTGAGGCAAACTGTTACGGTTGCGGGCTTTGCGAGAGTGAATGCCCTTTCGGTTGCATAGAACTTGTCGCGCGTTAAGTGCATGAGACAAAGTAAATAGCATTGCGCGAGTAAATACACTCTTATTCAGCTGAGTATTATAAAGATTTGCGTAATAAAAAATACGCAATGTTTTGGGTGAAATGCCTTTGAATTCGCCATTTTGTGATGGCTATTAGCCGTCACAAATATTTTAGCTTCAAAAAAATTTTCGTTTCAAAGTCTTATTGTCAGCGCATAACTGCAAACACAGTGTAATTAATACTTGCTAACATTTTACACACCGTATTATTACAATACTAATTCACACTACACAACACGCGCGTTTAGATTCACAATCCGCACACCGGAGCAGATTTCTGCCGGCGAAAATGAATCGATTTACATTCCCAAAAAAATCGCAGCGCATAACTCATTGCGGCATCAAGCAAAAACACATCGACATGCCCGTTTCATTCACGCAAAAGCGAGAAATCGGGGCGCCCAGATTTGAACTGGGGGCCTCACGGTCCCGAACCGTGCGCGCTACCGAACTGCGCTACGCCCCGAATGCGCTTTAATTTAGAATAGATGCGAAAATGCGCAATACTTTTTTTTCGAAAATCACTTTTTGCAAAAAATAATCGAAACCTAAAAAAGTTTTCGTTCAAATCTCTTGACATTTGCGAGGCGAACGCAAAATTTAACCAAATTTTACCAAAGGATTTCCCGTGAGAAGAATCAGCGCACTAATTTTAGCAATTTCAGTCACACTTTTTGCTGCAGGGCTGCATTTACCCGGCATCGGTTCCTATGGAATTTCTACTGGCGGCGCATTTCGAGCAGCAGCCGGCGCACCATCCTCTATTTTTTGGAATCCCGCTGGCATTACACAGCTACATAAACCCGAGATAGAGTTTTTTTGTCAATGGGTTTACAATGATTTTCGTATGTTGCCTAACGACACAATGACAGACATAGCACATGTTCTAAGAACCGATGAATCGCGCATGACTAGCCCGAATTTCATTTTGCCGCATGCCTTTTTTGCACTTCCGCTCTATGAAAACAAGCTTTTTGCAGGCATAGGGTTATATACAACATTCGGTGTAGCAAGCACTTGGGATGTTATGAAGGATAGCGACTTAGATTATGTTACGGAGGTAAATGCACGACGGTTAAGTGCATTTTTACGTGATACATTACTGCAATTCACTGTAACCGAAACTCTGCCCCAAAATGATTTCAAGGGCGAAATTTACGCTTATTGTATAGCACCAACTGTAGCTTATGAGATTGGCGATAAATTTTCGATAGGTGCCTCGCTTTTGCTTGGCTATTCCTCGTTTGACGTCACTTTGCCCACAACAGACTCCGTTAAAATGGCAGCGGACACTGGTTTGGTATTTGAACGCGCTAACATGACCGGTACAGGATTTGGAACTAACATTGGTTTTTTATTTAAACCAACAGATAAACTTTCTATAGCAACATCGTTACGTTATGAAACAACATATAAATATGAAGGTGATTTTTCGGCACGCGTTTACAAATTTTACAATGAATACCTAAACAGAGTATTGGGCGGTTCGCGCTTTGCAGGTGGCTATGTGGATAAACCGAACATTGACGCGAAGGGTGACCTTAAACGCCCATTAATCACAGGATTAGGAATATCTTACGATCTAACAGATAAATTGACAATATCGAGCGATTTACAATATACAGGGTGGTCGGTGCTGGATACGGTTTTTTTGCTTGCCCAAGCATCTGATGACACATTGATGCGCTTGCCGCTCGCTTGGTCTGATAGTTGGCGCATTTCTGGAGGCGTTGAATATGGATTTGCGCGCTATGTCATAAGAGGTGGTGCGTTTTTTGAACCGCATCCCGCTGTGCCAGAATATCAAAACCTATTTATACCAGATTTCGAAGACATGCTGGTGTTCACATGTGGTTTCGGCGCACAATGGGAACATCTCGGCTTTGATTTTTCAGGCGAAATTGAGTATTTCCCAGAAAAATCTGTTGACCCTAACTTTTCTTCCGACAACCGGTTACTTAATATTCCCGGCGAATACCATGGCTTTGCAACAGATCTTGGCATTTCCGTGCGCTATCGATTTTAAAACAAACAGACTATAATATTTTCGCCATATTCACTTGACTTCATTCAAGATATCTATTTCAGGTATTGTAGATCAGGCGCAGATACCCTTCAGCGTCGCGAAACACCACGCCGTCCTCGATGAGCTGCATAACTGTATTCTCAACAATCTGTTCGCCCACCATTAAGGCGGCAGCAATGTTTGAAGCACGCTCTGGGCGACGCCGCACTATGTCGAGAATTGCGGTCTGCATATCGACAATTGTGGCTTGTCTGTCGTCAGTGGCGGCGAAAGCACCAATTATTCTGCACTTAGCGCCGAAAATCACCTTCGCGGTGGCAAGTGTCATTTCATTTGGGCAGTATATGTTCCTTTCTGCAGATGGACGTACAGGTGTATTAACATCGATATATTTCACATTACAAAGCGATATAAGAGCGGACAGTTTCATCAATGCCTCGACACTATCGTTAAAATCGCGAATAAGCATCACCTCTGCCCAAATTTCACCGGAAAAATTTCTTGCCAAATTGAATAGACCTTCCTTGGTCTTGGCAAAAGTAGCACTTTCATGTGATCGATGAATACTTGTGTAAGTATTTTCATCATATGCACTTATAGTTGGGATAATTATGTCAGCATTTAATATGCGCGCAAATACTGTTTTTTTCCATAATACTGAACTGTTCGTTATAATACATACTTTAACATTTTTGAAGCTTGCCTTTATCGCATCAATAGTTGCTCCAAGACCGTCC
>CAYUDB010000218.1:0-4001 GCA_964443405.1 uncultured bacterium
GATAGAAATACCATATCGTTTGCATGGTATGTGCGAATTGTCAAAGTGCCGCCAGCTTCCATTGCCTGAATGGCGTTGACGACAAGGTTTATGAGCACTTGATTTATTTGTGACGCATCGGCGATTATTCTTGGCAAATCATTGTTCAATTGCATGTTAACTTCTATGCCTTCGCGCACACATCGCGACAACAAAAAGAACATGCCATCTTCTATTATTTTGTTGAGGTCGGCTTCGGTTTTTTTGGTAGGGACTTGTCGTGCGAATATGAGCAGTTTTTTCACCACTTCTCGCGCATGTAACGATGCGCTTACTATTTTTGCCACATCCGAAGCTATTGTTTGTGGTAATTTTTTTTCCATTTGCACGAGCTGTGCGAAACCTAAAATGTTTGCCAATGGTTCGTTGAGTTCGTGTGCCACGCCTGCTGCGAGTTGTCCTATTGTAGCCAATCTATCTGCATGACGCAGTTGAAGTTGTAGTTTTTCGCGCTCAGAATAGGAAAGCCTTCTTTCGATTATGAGTGAAAGCTGCTGAGCTATGGTTTTTATCAAAACCTCTTCTTCACGCAAAAATGGTCTTGTTTCGAGGCGAGTAGGTGGTTTTGTATAAAAAATCTCTACATTGCCGCGCTCTATTGAGTTTAAAACTATCGGCGCCGAAAGTTTGATACGTGTTTCGCGAAATTTGCGTGTGGCGAACATTTTGTCATCGAAAACTATTCTTGCGCGCGCAAGCTCCGGATATTGCCATGCTGGTGGAATAAGCTCAACTATGTCGCGTAATACGTCATTCAAAGGCACTTCGGGGTTTTGCGCAAGTTGTGATATGCCATAAAGGCATGTCATTTCTTTTAGTCTCTCGCGAAAGGCGAACATGGCGCGACGTGTTGCTATTGCTATGCCCAAGTTGGCAGCGATGTGCTCAAAGGTTTCAAGTTCGTGTTTACCGAAAAAGAACATTTTTTTGCTCTTCAAAACCAAAGTGCCACGGTCGCGGTCGCTGACGGAAAAAGGTATTACTGCCACAGTGGAGAAAGTTTCATCGGGTTCGGCAAAAAGTGCGCACTGGTTGTCGAAAATTATGTAGGATTGTCTTTCGGTGCTAATGGAAGGTGTGATTTTGTTGTGCACAGTTTCCGCCCCAAGAGAAAGGTCAACAAAAGATTTTTCGGCGCTCGAAAAGATTTCTACCTTTTCAAAAAAATCTTTCGCGCGGTATTCCCAACGATAGTGTAATTCACCATCTTCGAGACGTAGCTCAACCGAGTCGGCTCCTGTAAACTCAACAAGCACGGCAGAAGCTTTCCGCAGAAAACCCACTCGATCGGCACCGGTATTCGCCGTGCGAAAGAACTCTAATATGAGTTCCGAAAAATCGCGCACCTGCGTATGCACGTTTATTTTTGCATTATCGGTCATTTTTGAGCGCTGTTTTTGTTTTTGCAAACGGATGTATAAACTGCGGCGATTTTTTGCGCCACAGCGGCATTGGAGAAATTTTGTGCGGCGTAATCGAAACCATCTTCCACAAGTTTCTCGTAAAGTGCTTGGTTTTCGAATAGTCGAACTATGGTATTGGCGAGGGCTGTGCTATCTTTTTCGGGCACGAGCAAACCGGTTACGCCATCTTTGACAATATCGACAATGCCGCCAACTGCCGATGCCACAACTGGCACACCGCGAGCGATGGATTCGAGGAGCACAACACCCAAACCTTCTGTATCACCATGTTTATCGTAACATGCGGGCAAAACGAAAACATGTGCGTTATCGTAAGCTTTGTCTCTGATTTCGGCAGGCACACTGCCTGTAAACGTGATGTTATCGGACATGCCCAGTTTTGCGGCATGTTTTTGCAGCTCGGGCAATAGAAAGCCGCCGCCCACAATTGTGAGATGTGCGTTGATTTTCTCGCGTATTTTCGGCATAGCCTCTATGAGATAGACAACGCCTTTGCGTTCTACTAGTCTGCCTACGAAAAGTATTTCGATGGTTTGGTTTTTATCGATGCTTTTTGACTGAGGCTTTTTTTGGGGGAAAGCTGTGCCATAGGGAACAATTTCCATTGGTCTATCGAAAACTGCGGCTGCCTGATTTTTCGCGTGAGAGGATATGGCGATTATGGCATTTGCGCGTGCCACTGCGTTTTTGAGAAATTTGCCAAGTAGTGGAAAACGTTTTGCCAAAGCGGTTTCAGCTGTGTAAAAGCTTAGCAAAACAGGCGTTTTGCCATATGCCGAATTTGCTAAAAGTGCATTTGGCAAGGGCCAGTGAACGTGTATTACATCGATTTTTTCGTGTGCGAGAATTCGTTTTACTGCGCGCGCTCCGCAGAACACATAGAACGGCACAAGCATCAAATACCAAGGCTTTCTGCTTATGCGAACTGGTGCAGCTTCGTCGTGTGTGAGGCTTTCAAAAGGTTTTAGCGAATAACGGAAGCGCCTTATATCCAAACCGAATAGTTTTTGGTCTCCCAAACCTTTGTATGAGGGGGAGAGGATTATATTGTGCACATTGCAGTTTTCGAGTTCGGCGAGAGTTTGAACCAGCCATGGAGTTATGGTGTCTTCGTTTTCGCTGCGTGGGAAAGCGGTGACTATGTGTAAAATGTTAAGTGTCATTTTTTTTTGCGTCCGTTAACGAGATGTTCTCAAGCTTAAGAAACACAAGGCATAGCAAAAAAAGTGGTATCTCTACAGCTGTCATAACAAGCCTGGCGCCAAAGGAGAAAAGTGCTTTCGAGCTTTCGGAAAAAGCTTTGCCAAGTAATACTATAAGTGCACCTTCTCGAACTCCAAGCCCAGCAGGTGTGATTATACTTAGTCCGCCTATGAGATACGATAGCGCAAAAGCACCTGCAAAAAGCCAATAGTTTTCCATTGTGAACTCGTGAGATATGGCAATCCCCTGAAGTGTTATCGCAATTCCTATAGAAGCCCAAATGGCAATGGCATAGAACATATTGATGGCTATGGTCTTGGCGCGCATGCGCGGAACTTGTACGTTTTCGGTGGTGCGTTTTTTCATTATGCGCATTATAAGGTTTATGCCTATGTTCACAATGCCCGGGTAAAGCACAAATGCCGAAATCCCCACAACTGCCACAATTACTATCCAAATGGAAGTTATCGACAGACTAGATATGCCCATTATGGCTATGCCGAAAACAAGTGCACCCAAAAGCACGAACATTTGTGTGAGAAGCGAACTTACAATTGCCGCTGTCATATCGAGTTCCCATTTTTTCGAAAGATAGGCAATACCGAAAATAAACCAGATTTTACCAGGCACGTATCGCGCGAGCACTGGCAAAAACAGCATTATGTATGCGCGCCGCAGTGAAAGCTTCAGCCCATAACAATCCATAGCCGTGCGATGCCAAATTAATAATGTGAAAAACTGTCCCACAGCCACAGCCAGAACTCCAACGGTGAAAAGCCACCAGTTAATGTGTGAAAGCTGAGGTGCAATTTTTGCCCAATCCGTCATCAGCCTTTTGGCGACGAAAAGTAATATGGCTCCCGAAAGTAGAAGCCCTGCCACGTTTTTGAGTATGCTTTTAGTTTTGTCGGTCATTTTTTTTGCCCATTAAACCCGTTACAAAGAGCAAAATTACCAGCACCGAAAAAGATGCTATGCTAAATCTAACGCTCTTTTTTACCGTTCTTCCTTCGTATTCAAAATGCACGGTGTGTTTGCCAGCATTGAGGAAAACCGCAGTAAACGCGTAATCTGCGCGCAAAATTTCGAGGTTTTGCCCATTTTCGGTAGCAATCCATTCGGGATACCAGTTTTGCGATATGAAAAGATAACCTTCGGCGGGCATATCGATTTCAACATTAAAGCGGTCGAGTTCGTTATTTGTGATTTTGCCTGTCGCCACGACGTATTTTAAGGAATCGGGTACGGACGAGCCAGTTTGTTTGCCGCCCTCTACCAAAAGTGTATTTTGATAATTGACTGCGGTGTCGGTGGCAAAAGCTGTGTTTTTGAGCC
>CAYUDB010000219.1:0-3943 GCA_964443405.1 uncultured bacterium
AGTTCCTCGATTGCTAGGGGATTGCGACTTTAAGCACACAAAACAAAACCCCCCCAATAAGGGGGGTTTTGTTTCACATCGTGAGGCGCTAAAAAACTACTCATCTGGCGAAAATCTCACACCAAACAACCGCTGCAGAAAAACTATCTCGATTTGAAAAGACGGTGTAGCCACTGAAATGCAAGCTCTGCGCGCGCGTGCACTTTATAAAAATGCATTTTACAAAAACATTGTGTGCGCCTTATGAAAGCATTATAATTGTGGCATGAAGAATGATGTGAAAACTCCAATTCTCATCGTTGATGACGATGAGAACCAACGCGATACACTAGTGGAAGCGCTCGCAGCATTTGGAGAGATTCATGCTGCTGCGTCTGGAGAAGAGGCAAAACGACTTGCCGCAAAAATAAAACCTGCACTTGTGGTCACCGATCTTATGCTGCCGGGCGAAATCGACGGCATGGGCGTGTTGAAGTTTTGCCGCGAAAATTTTACAGCGACAGAAGTAATTATGGTCACCGGTCATGCCACAGTGGAAACCGCTCTACTGGCAATGAAAGCCGGTGCTTACGATTATCTCACAAAACCTGTCGAATTGCGCCGCTTGAGATTACTTGTTCAAAAGGCTCTCGAGCGATATTCAATTACTGCCGAGCGCGACATGTTGCTAAATGCCATCGAGGGCGAAACAACATTTTTCGGGCTTGTGGGCAGTTGCACCCAAATGCGCGAGGTTTACAAAAAAATCGCGGCAGTTGCAGGCATCGACTCCACTGTGCTAGTTTGTGGCGAAAGCGGAACGGGCAAAGAACTTGTGGCTCAGGCACTGCACAAGCTTTCAAAACGAGAAGGCGAATGCATAAACGTTAACTGCTCGGCAATACCCGAGCATCTTCTCGAAAGTGAGCTTTTTGGATTTGAAAAAGGTGCTTTTACCGGCGCTCTCAAAAAGAAAGAGGGCAAATTCGAACTTGCCAACGGGGGCACACTTTTCCTCGACGAAATTGGAGACATGCCCGCTAGTTTGCAAGCAAAACTTCTGCGCGCGCTCGAAAGTGGCGAAATCGAGATTTTAGGCGCATCTAAGCCAATAAAAGTCGATGTGCGCATTGTTGCGGCAACAAACCAAAACCTCGAAAAGCTCATCGCCGACGGCAAATTCCGTGCCGACCTCTACTATCGCTTACGAGTGTTCGTTATCAACCTACCGCCTTTGCGCGAGCGACATGGTGATATACCACTTCTCATATCTCATTTTCTGAAAAAGCTTTCTGCAAAACTAGGTAAACGTATAACTGGCGTTTCAAAAGAAGTTCTCGATGCGCTTTCAGTTTACACTTGGGAAGGCAATGTGCGCCAGCTCAAAAATGCTCTAGAGGAAATGTGCATACTTGCCGAAGACGAAATTCTTTACGAATTGCCGTCATTTATTTCACCGGTTGAGCATGTGGAAAGTGCTGTGCCAATTGCCGAATCTGGCACTATGGACGACCTTGAAAAACTAGCAATTGAGCAAACTCTTGCCCGTTGTAGCGGCAACAAAACAATGGCAGCCAAACTTTTAGGTATCGGCTTGCGCACTCTATACCGCAAAATCGAAAAATACGGTATCGAATCCTAAAACCACGGCACACGCGGAATGTGCTTTTCTAGGCATGCGAAGCATGCGTTTCAGCGGCTACGCCGCCTGGTACTATCACAATTTGCGCGAATCTTCAAAAAAAATCAGACACTACACCACTCTATTAATCCCATCGCGCCTGTGAAATGTGCAGCACGCTAATTGATTATTTTGTCGATTTCGGATGAGCTTTGCGATAAGAATTTCGCAAATACTCAATTGTAGTGTGCGAATATTTTTGCGTAGTCGCAACAGATTCGTGACCCAAAAGCTCCTTAATTGCCATGATATCGGCGCCATTTTCTAGCAGATGTGTAGCAAATGTGTGGCGCAACACGTGTGGACTACGTTTGCCATCGGTAACACGCGCCAAATTTCGCCGCACAAGACGATAAATTTCTGAATACCGAATTCGCTTACCGTGACGCGACAAAAAAAATGCTACCTCATCTTTATCGTTGACAAGCTGCGGTCGCACATTATCTAAATATGCTTTCAATGATGCACGAGCACTATCTCCAAATGGCACAATACGTTCCTTGCGCCCTTTGCCAAAAACAAGCATTTTGCATTGCTCCAAATCCACCGATTGTAAGTTCAAACCAGCCAACTCTGATGCGCGAATGCCCGTGCAATAAAAAATTTCTATTATTGTTTTATCGCGTATTTGCAATAATTTATGTTTATTATCAACTTCGTCGCTTGCAACAAGATCAATTGCTGTATCGATTTGCGTAAAATCGAGAAAAGTGGGCAGTTTCTTTGGCATTCTCGGCAAACGTAAATGCCGCGCATAATTCACATCAATTGCCGCACGCGAATACAAAAATTTCGAAAACGACCGCAAAACCGCGATTTTTCTGTGCACTGTGCCAATTTGCAATTTCGATTGCACAAGCTTTGCCGCATAACCACGCAAAACTAAAATATCGATATTCTTTGCATCATCCAGGCACTCGGGAAATTCTTCGCGCAAAAATTCCGCAAATTCTTTTAAATCAAACTCATAATACCCAACTGTGCCATTTGAGAAGTTTTTGTTCTTTCCAATATGCAGCAAAAACTCCGCCATGTAACTTTCAATATCCATTTTTTCCCTTTGTTTAATCAAAAGTTATGCTTATCCTATGCCAAATCAAGTTAAAAAAAGCGAGGAATTTACTATGGAAAAACAAATTGCGATAATTACTGGCGCCGCAAGAGGTATTGGTGCTGCCATAGCCGAAAGACTTGCTCACTCGGGCATGGATTTGGCACTTATCGACTTACATGCAGAAACAATTGCTACTACAGCTAAAATTTGTGAGAAAATCGGCGCACGCGTAGAGTGCTTTTCATGCGATGTTTCAAATTGGGATTCTGTTTCTCAAGTAGTTGATGAAATTGCAAATAGCTTTAAAAAAATAGATGTCCTCATAAACAATGCGGGCATAACCAAAGATAACCTTATTCTACGCATGAAGCCCGAAGACTGGGATGCTGTAATTAATGTTAACCTAAAGGGTGCTTTCCTCATGACCAAAGCGGTCACACGCCACATGATGCGCCAAAATTATGGCAAAATAGTCAATGTTTCGTCTGTTGTTGGACTGTTTGGCAACGTGTCACAGGCAAATTATAGCGCATCGAAAGCGGGGCTTATTGGGCTTACAAAGAGCACTGCTAAAGAATTCGCCACCAAAGGCATACGCGCAAATGCTGTAGCACCGGGCTTCATCGAAACCGAAATGACAAAGGCTTTGCCCGAAAAAGCACGTGAAGCCTTTTTGGCAATTACACCTCTCAAATTCGCTGGCACGCCTCAAGATGTTGCCGAAGCTGTAAATTTTCTCAGTCTTCCCGCTTCCGACTACATTACTGGCGAAGTGTTGCGCGTTGATGGTGGCATGGCAATGTAATATTCTGCATGCGGAGCTGCATTTCAGCAGCTACACCATGCGCCTCGCGAATTTTGCTAGCTGCTACCAAAATTCACAATTCCGAACAATTTTAAATAAAACTGGGTTTGTACGAAAACCACAGCTCTCACCCACTCTTTTCCTCATTGAAAAGTGTGGTATTTGTGGTTTTGGATTAAGTGTATTGAAACTAAACTTACAATTCAAAATAAACCCACAATTCAAAATTCAGAGAGCATTTATAATTACCTTAATAAGCAATAGGTTACAGGCACAAAAGTGTAGTATCGAAAAAAAACGTGCGTAAAACAACGGTGGTGGTTTTCTTATAAAAATGGGGTTGTTATGAGGAAGTTGTGCTTAAGTTTACATTATTCAATGGGCACTGTAACAACGGTTTTTAGTGCGGTAATCTGGCACGAAA